>JAFSUP010000127.1 GCA_017445205.1 Synergistaceae bacterium | reverse complement strand
TTCGGCTTTTATTCAGGAAACTATGAAATCCATAACAAAAAAGCTAAAAAAACTTCCTAATGTTACGTTTGCCGGAATTAAATGCTTTTTGAAAAAAACGTGGGGCACAATTAAAGAAATTATTAGGGCTTATAAATTTTATAAAGATCGTAATGAATGGGAAATAGAAACAATAATCCGCAAAGTTCCTAAAAATAAAGTGGAAGAGGAAATTCCTGCGGATATCAGAGCAAAAGTCGAACGTGAACACGGCCTGGAACATGACGTTACAGAAAACGTCGAACTGAAATTAAAGAGGTGTGCATAAATTATGATTAACAGACAAGACCAACAAGAAACTGAGGAAATTGAAGAAACATTAGAGTCCGCTATAATTGCTTTCCTGCGTAAATTATTCAAAGCGTTCAATATTCAATGCACGTTTGAAGAGTTTTTGAGAAAAACAAGCGAATATCTCGATAAAATTATTCTAACGAAAGAAAGACGAAATAATCTTGACTATGTCGGTGGGAAAATTTCCTTTAATCTCAATGTCAAAGGCGATTATGTAAAGATGTCCTCAAAATTATATTTTCGTAATGAGGCAGAAGAGTGGATCGTTCAAGAATCTTCAAATAACGTAAAAAAAACTCGTTTCAGCGATTGGGACAAAGATGAAGATTTGAAAAAAATTGAAGCCGGCGAAACTGTTGAACTTGACATTATTCACCCCGAACATTAAATTTTTATTTCAAGAATTAAAAGGGGGAATTAAAATTGAAATTTGAATATTCACCGGTCGGCGTTTGTCCGAGCAAAATCGAATTTGAAATCGAGGACGGGAAATTACATAACGTGAAATTTACTGGCGGTTGTCCGGGAAATTTAATCGCAATTCCGAAATTAATCGAGGGCGAAGACGCTTCAAGAATCGCAAAGCTTTTGCGCGGTAATTTATGTTTAGGGCGCGGCGCGGCACAAAAAACTTCATGCGCGGATCAGTTAGCAATCGCGATTGAAGAAGCATTAGAAAAGAAAGCATCATGAGCAAAGTAGATACACGATTCGGAAGTATCTGGGACGAACTGCCGAATTATAATAAAAAAGAAGGCAGGGAAATCCCGACGACTCAGTCTGAAGCAATGGATTTTTATCAGGCCGCCGAAGCCAGCATGACTGACTCAACCATGAAGACTTGGGACGCTCATAACGACATGATGGCAAAGTCAGCAGAGTTAAGAAGAGTCAGCGAGCGCAAGAAAGCTGTAGAGCGAAGGGCGCAGGAACGACGCGAACAGAATCATGAATTACTTGAGCGAGCCGCCGAAGAAAAAATTAAAAATTCAGAAGTGCTTGAAGCAGAGTCAGTAAAACGAAAATAATTATTTTTTATTAACTAGAAAAACGCAGCGGCGATTTTATAAATTAATTTTCGCCGTTGTTCTCTTTGTTTACGATAAGAATATTCCCTGGCATCTCGAAAATATCAGTGCTAATTGTTTTTCCTGACGGCCTATAACCTTTCTCATTAATTAATTTAACGGCGGGCTTATATGTTCCGGGAGCATCATAAAAATATTCCGGTGCTTTGTCCGAATCCCTGCCGGAATAAACAAATCTCCATAAATCGTAATCATCGCTGATAATAATAGCGCAATCTTCTCTATCTTTTCCTTCAGGATAAATTATAGCTTTGTCGGGCGCGTAGCCTTCGGCACGAACATAAAATCTGTAGCCGGTTTTATCGCCGGAAATAAACGGTAGAGCGTAAAATTCTTTGACCGTTAATTTTTCAGGGTTATCGGGGAAAACTGTTCCAAAAGTGTTAATAGCTGAAGGCCGAGCTAAATCTTCGCGGTAATTTTCCGTGCCCGAAATCATTGAGCTTATAACCGTGCTGAAATCTCTTCCGTTAGCGTGAATAAATTTCCCTTCGCCTAGATACATTCCGACATGACCGCTCCAGTGAATCGTGTCGCCGGGCTTAATGTTTTTCAACGTTTCGAGCGTATGAGTATCTTCTGAAGTTCCGGGAACATGTTTTAACGCAATCGGGAAACCGTATTTCGGTCGTGAATTTCTGAAAACTTCAAGCCCGTTCAAATTATAAGCCAAGTGAATTAATCCCGAGCAGTCAACTCCTTCGGGAGTTCGGCCTCCCCAGCGGTAACTAGTGCCGAGATATAATTTCACGTCCTCAACGAGATTTTTTCGCATTAAATTTTCGTTTCCCCAATCCCATTTACGTACTTCCCGGATAAGAGGCCGACGCACCCAGCCTTTAACGCCGCCGAATAATTCTACGCTTGCGTAGCGTTCGTCATCTGAATTTATCTCGCCGATTTTTAGATAAGCTCCGCGTGGCAAAGTCATTAACGGTGGATAAGATTGAGTTGTTGCTTCGGCTTGAATATCAGCGAACGGTGCTATAACTTGATGAGTTATTGAAGATTTCCATTTTTCGGCTTCACTTTCAAAAACTAGACGAACATTTTTGCTGTCGATTGGGTCATAACCGTAAGGCATTTCAAGCAAAACACAATCAATCGAAAGCACAGCTGGAACGACTGTTCCGTAAAGAATGTCATTGTTTCGAGTTCCGTAAGGAGAAAGCAGAGGCGCATAAGGAACAGTTACAACCGCCATAATATTTTCATTTTTAATTTCACTTGCAGAAACTGACGCGAATAAAAAAATCACAAACGTTATAACTAAAAAAATTTTTGTTTTCATCAAAACTCCGTTATTAATTAAATCTGTGTTAAAAATTTTATGATAAACGTTGATTTCGGTCAATCTCGTCAGCTTAAAATTAAATACTCTGCTAAAATATTTTGAATTTTATTTTCACAAAGGAGAAAAATTTTTCATGGCACACGTATATTATGAAAAAGATTGCGACCTCGGAAAACTTACAGGCAAGAAAATTGCTATCATCGGTTACGGTTCACAGGGACACGCCCACGCTCTTAATTTAAGAGACTCGGGCTGTGATGTCATCGTCGGACTTTACAAAGGCGGAAAGTCTTGGCCAGTCGCTGAAGCAGACGGTTTCAAAGTCATGACGGTCAGTGAATGCACAAAAGCCGCTGACATTATCATGATTTTAATCAACGACGAGAAGCAAGCCGATTTATATCGCAACGAAATCGCGCCTTATCTCACCGAAGGCAAAACGATCGCGTTTGCTCACGGCTTCAACATTCGCTACAAACAAATCGTCGCTCCTAAGGGCGTTGATGTCTTCATGGCTGCTCCTAAAGGTCCCGGCCACACCGTCAGGAGTCAGTATGTCGCAGGTAAAGGCGTTCCGTGCCTCGTAGCTGTCGAGCAGAACGCTTCGGGCAAATGTCTTGACACTGCTCTTGCTTATATCGCAGGAATCGGCGGAGCTAGAGCAGGCGTTCTTGAAACGACAATGCAGCAGGAAACTGAAACAGACCTCTTCGGCGAGCAGACAGTTCTTTGCGGCGGCGTTGTTGACTTAATGCAGTGCGGCTTTGAAGTTCTCTGTGAAGCTGGTTATGACCCCGTCAACGCTTACTTTGAGTGCATTCACGAAATGAAGTTAATCATTGACCTCGTGAACCGCGGCGGCGTTGCGGCTATGAACTACTCAATCTCCGACACTGCCGAGTTCGGCGAATATGTCTCCGGGCCTCGCGTTCTTCCTCATGACGAAATCAAAGCTAACATGCGCAAAGTCTTGAGCGACATTCAGGACGGAACATTCGCAGGCCGTTGGATCGCCGAAAACAAAAACGGCAGAACTTTCTTTAACTCAAAGCGCGACCAGTTAGCAAAACACCCGATGGAAGTCATAGGCAAACAGCTTCGCGAGCAAATGCTCTGGAAGGATGGCGGCGGCCTTGACGACGTATCGAAGTAACAACATCAAAGCCGGCGTAGACAGGACTCCTAATGTGAGTCTGCTCTATGCTCTTGGCCTAACGAAAGAAGAAATTAACCGCCCGATAATCGGCGTGGTTAGTTCTTTCAGCGAGGTTATTCCGGGTCATATGCACTTGGATAAAATCGCTCAAGCTGTCAAAGAAGGAGTTTACGCGGCCGGCGGCACTCCGATTGTTATTCCGGCTATCGCAGTCTGCGACGGAATCGCTATGGGACATGTAGGAATGAAATATTCGCTCGTGTCTCGTGATTTAGTCGCTGACTCTACAGAAGCAATGGCTATCGCTCATCAGTTTGACGGCTTAGTAATGATCCCCAACTGCGACAAAAACGTCCCCGGACTCTTAATGGCGGCGGCTCGCGTCAATATCCCTACAATTTTCTGCGCGGGTGGGCCTATGTTAGCGGGGCATCTTAAGGACGGACGACGAACTTGTTTAAGCCACATGTTCGAGGCTGTCGGAGCTTATCACGCCGGGAAACTCGACGAAGCCGGAGTCGATGACTACACCGAGAACGCTTGCCCCTCGTGCGGCTCATGTTCGGGAATGTACACGGCGAACTCTATGAACTGCTTGACCGAAGCTATAGGAATGTCATTGCGCGGCAACGGAACTATCCCGGCTCCTTACTCGGCGCGTATAAGGCTCGCGAAGCTCACAGGCATGAAGATTATGGAGCTTGTCGAAAAAAATATCCGTCCTCGCGACATCATGACTCAAAAAGCTTTTGACAATGCCGAAACCGTCGATATGGCCTTAGGGTGTTCGACTAATACTATGCTGCACTTGCCCGCTATTGCTCACGAGGCCGGAATCACGATTGACTTCAGCCACGCTAACGCAATCAGCGAGCGAACTCCTAACCTTTGCCACTTAGCTCCTGCCGGTGATACTTTCATGGAAGATTTAGACCGCGCAGGCGGAGTTTATGCCGTCATGAAAGAGCTTGCGAGCAAAAATTTAATCGACACGTCTTTAATCACAGCAACAGGCAAGACAATAGCCGAAAATATTGCGAACGTCGAAAATCTTAATCACGATATAATTCGTCCGATTGATAATCCTTACTCACCGAACGGCGGAATCGCAGTATTAAAAGGCAATCTCGCTCCTGATGGCTGCGTCGTTAAACGCTCGGCTGTTGCTAAAGAAATGATGAAGCATGAAGGCCCGGCGCGAGTTTTTGATTCCGAAGACGACGCGATTAAAACGATTTACGCTGGCGGAATTAATCCCGGCGACGTCGTAGTAATTCGTTACGAAGGCCCTAAAGGCGGCCCCGGTATGCGCGAAATGTTAAATCCCACGAGCGCGATTTGCGGAATGGGACTTGATACAAGCGTAGCTTTAATCACGGACGGAAGATTCTCCGGCGCAACAAGAGGCGCAAGTATCGGCCACGTTTCACCGGAAGCAGCTTCGGGCGGCAATATCGGACTTGTTCACGAAGGCGACATCATCAGCATCGACATTAATAATTACAAAATCGAGTTAAAAGTTTCTGATGAAGAACTCGCAAAACGTCGTGAAGGTTGGACACCGAACGAGCCCAAAATCAAAACGGGTTATCTTGCACGTTATGCAAAGCTCGTAAGCTCCGCCGACAAAGGCGCAATCTTAGAATAAGTTAGGAATTAGGAAGTAGGAGTTAGGAAGTTAAAAAAAATTTCCTGACTCTTTTTTTTAATTTTAGAAAGGAGAAAAATTTTTATGAAAAAATTAATTTTTGTCTTCGCGTTAATAATTTCGTTCGCTTCTTCAGCTTTTGCGTTTCAGGGCGTTAAATGGCAAATTGATGCACAGGTTACAAGCAACATCATAATTTACGAAAATAATTTATTTTTCGGCGACGCTATAGGAAATTGTTACGCTGTAAATAAAAATTCCGGCTCTGTCGTTTGGTCTTATAACGCGGGCGGCACAATCGTTGGAACTCCTGCGGTACTCGAAGACAAAGAAAGCAAAATTTTATTCGTAGAATCCGATGGCGGCATAACATGCTTGAATTTAGATGACGGCTCTTTAATCTGGAACTACGAACCTAGAGAAAATCGCAACGAAGCTATCAATGACGGCTCGGCTGTGGGCGACGGATTATTTTTTATCACAAAGGACGATTCGCGGCTCTATGCTCTTGACGTAAACACAGGCCAACGCGTTTGGACTTATAAGGGTGGCGAGCAAGGTTTAAGAACGTCAGCAGCCTATTCGGACGGATTAATTTTTTTAGGCGAGTACAACGGAATTTTTAATATTCTTGACGCTAAGACCGGCGAAAGGGTTAACGGCGGAGGCGCGGGCGGAGCGATTAACACTCCCGTAATTAATAACGGCAATGTTTATTTTTCATCATGGGACGGCTCTGTCCAAGCTGTGAAAATTAAATCTGTTATTCCATTATGGAGCACGAACGTTAAAGACCCGGTTGTAACAGCTCCGGCGATTTCTAACGGACTTATCGCTGTCGGAACAGGACGCGGGCTTGTTGTCGTTCTTGATGAAAAAGACGGTTCCATTCTCTGGAACTTTGAAAGCGATAACGGAAGCGTCAGCGCAAAACCTGTAATAGCGAGCGGGAAAGTTTTTATTTGTCCAGAAGGCGGCAATGTCTACGAACTCAACGCTAAAACAGGACGCTTACAAGATACATTTGAAACAGGCGGAATAAATACAAATCCTGCGTATGCTGACGGAGTTTTATATTTCGCAAGCGACGGAAAAATAACAGCAATTAGCGATTAGGAGTTAGGAGTGAGGAGTTTTAATTAATTCCTCACTTATTGCTCTTCTTCGATTGCCTTACCCGCCATTTTATCCATCAAAATCGGCGACAAAACTCCTAACACGCACAGGACGATTAACACCCAACATACTGGAGTCGAAAATAAAATTTTTGGATCGCCGCCTGATAGTAACAGCGAACGTCTTAATCCTTTCTCACCAATCGGGCCGAGTATCAACGCGAGAACTATTGCGGCGTTGTTAAGTCCGAATTTCCGCGCAAGCCAGCCAATCACGCCGAAGATTAACATTATTACAACGTCAACAAAATTTTGATGAATTGCGAACGAGCCGACCACACACAAAATCGTTACTGACGGAATTAAAATCGCGTCTGAAAGTCTAGCAATGTGAGCAAAGCCGCGGCAACCTAGCAAGCCAATCCCTAGCATAAAAAATTGAATTAAGACAAAGCCCGCAAAAAATGTATATGTCATCTTCGCAGTTTCGCCAATAAAAAGATTCGGGCCCGGCGTTAAGCCCTGAATAATTAAGCCGCCCATTAAAACTGCCGTAACACTCTCGCCCGGGATTCCTAAAGTCAACATCGGAATTAAAGAGCCTCCCGTTACGGCATTGTTCGCTGCCTCGCTGCCTGCAACTCCTTCATAGCTTCCATGACCGAATAATTCTTTGTGTTTCGAGAACTGCCGCGCCGTGTTATATCCCATGAAACACGCTATCGAAGCTCCTGCGCCGGGCAAAATCCCGATTAAATTCCCGATTATCCATGAACGTCCGATTGTGGGAGCTAGTTCTTTTAATTCGGATTTTGTTAAAAGCATTTTGTCATTAAATTTTGCCGCCTTAGCTCGCTGTTTAATTTTCGCCTCCGCAAGCACAAGGGCCTGACTCATTGAGAATAATCCGATTAAAGCGCACGTTACGTTAATTCCTTCATACAAAGAACTCTGACCGAACATAAAACGCTTCACGCCTTGCATAGGGTCCATGCCGATTGTAGAGAGCAGAAGGCCAAGCGCACCGCTCATTAAGCCTTTGACCATAGATTTTGAAGACACTCCGGCAATTATCGTCAGTCCGAAAATCGAGAGCCAAAAATATTCCGGCGAACCGAATTTCATTGCGAGCTGTCCAAGAACAGGTGCGAAGAAATACAAAGATATACACGAGAGCAGACCGCCGAAGAATGACGCTATGCACGCCGTGCCTAGTGCTTTACCGGCCTGACCTTTGAGCGTCATTTGATAGCCTTCAATCGCCGTAGCGGCACTCGCAGGAGTTCCGGGCGTGTGAATTAAAATTGCTGAAATCGAACCGCCGAAAATCGCTCCGCAATAAATCGCGCCCAGCATGATCATTCCTGTTGATGCTTCCATTGAAAACGTCATCGGTAACAACAAAGCCACGCCCATAGCCGCAGAAAGTCCCGGCAAGCAGCCAATCACGATGCCAATCGTAACGCCCGCTATCATTGCGAGAATGTTCACAGGATACAGAGCATTAATAAATCCATTTCCCATTAATGATAAAGTTTCCAACATTTTTATACGCTCCTTTCCTTAATAAAAAAGACTTCCCGCAGGCAGTCTGACTTCAAGAAACAAAGTGAACGCGCAATAAACCAGAGCGATTATTACAATTTCGGATAAAATTGCTTGCCACAGTTTCACGCGCAGAAAAATTAAACTCGCCGTCATGAACAAGACGCTCGCGATATAAAATCCAAGATAAGGCATTAAGGCAAGATATATCACAATCATCGCGAACAAAATAAAAAATTGCGACGGAACAAAATCTTTGAAATCATCAAGCCCGCTTTCAATTCCGCTTTTAATTGCGGCAATGACCATGTTAAAAACGTGAAGAGTAGTTAGCCCGGCGAGCAATGCAATTACACATAACGGATAAATCTGCGCAGCCTTCGGAAGTTTCAAAGTCATGTTCAAAAAGAACGCGCACACGGCATACATGGCAAGACATACTCCGATGTCAGTTTTTTTCATTTTCATGTTAAAAATTTTTCTCCTTTCTAAAATTCAAAATATAAAAATGAGGAATTAGGAATCAAAATTAACTCCTAACTCCTCACTCCCAATTTCTAGTTAAAAAATTAAAATTAATCCCAAAGTTTTGAAACTTCGTCAGTGCAGAATTTATACTGCTGTTCAATTAACTTCGCTGTGTCTTCGGCGTTCATGTAGAGAGTCGTAACTCCGGCTTTCTCTGCCGCGGCGATATATTCGGGGTCTTCCATTGCTTTTTTGAAAGCTTCTTCGTAAAACTTTATTGCTTCCGGAGAAGTTCCTTTCGGTGCGACGATGGCTCTTGCGCTTCCGTACCACTTGTTATAAAAGCCGAGTTCGCCAAGCGTCGGAACGTCAGGGAATGAAGCCATACGATTTTCAGCGAACACTCCCAAAATTTTTACTTCGCTCATCATTGAGGCAATGTCGGCTTCTTTAGCGACAGAGAAATCAACTTCGCCCTGACGCAACGCAAGCAGCTGATCCGCCGTGCCGCCGTAAGGTATCGCCATATACTTGAAGTCGGCAGTCTTAGCTAAAAGTTCCGCGCCGATGTGGTTGGAGGCTTTCATTCCGTTCGTTGAGGCTTTGAGCTTGCCGGGATTTTCTTTTGCAAACTTCACAAGCTCTTCAAGCGAGTTAAACGGACTTGACTTTGCAACCATCACTAAAGACGTTTCGTTTACGTGGTTGCAGATTGGCACGAAGTCATCAATTTTATAATCTCCGAGCTGTTCGACGATATTTGAGCAAAGAGTCGGAAGATTAATGAAGCCGATCGTGAGGCCGTCGGGTCGTGCGTTCGATAATGCTGTCCAACCGATTGAGCCGGAGCCGCCTTCAAGATTCTGAATGACTAAAGTCTTTCCGATTTTGTCAGTCGCGAACTTTGAAAGTACTCTCGCGGTGTTGTCCGTGCCGGAGCCGGCTTTGTAAGCTACGATTACGGTAACGTTCTTTGAAGGCTCCCATGCATAAGCCGCGCATGATACGAGAGCTAAAACGACAACGAGCGCCATTAAAATAAATTTCTTCATGAAAAAATCACCTCTTAAAAAATTTTGGTCTTATGAAAATTATAATCGACGCTCAAATAAAATGTTATAATGCAACGCGAATTTATTTGAATTTTCTTCAGGAGGAATTTTTTTATGGCTAAGTATTGCGATTTCTGCGGCCGAGGCCCTGTATCGGGCAACGCCGTGAGCCACTCAAACAGACATACACGAAGACGTTGGAACATCAACCTTCAGACCGTCAGAGTAGATGCCGGAGACGGCGAAGTGTTCAAGGCGAGAGTTTGCACAAAGTGCCTTAGAAGCGGTTTCGTAAAGAGGGCAACGGCAAATGCAAATTAAGCGTTTAAGTAATCAGGACGCCGACGCGCTCTTGATGCTTTTACGTGAAGAAGACACTGAAAATTTATCAAGTTTCTCTGGGCTCATTGATGACAAGCTCAGAGATTTTATTATGTCTTTAATTTCGCGAAAAGACTTCACGGGCAAGAAAGGCAGCCTTGTAAAATTGCCGCTGTTCGATTCAAAGTTCAAGAATTTATATTTAATCGGACTTGGCAAAAAAGAAAAATGCGACATTAATTTAATCCGCGACTCTTTAACTTGGGGATTTAGAAAAATCGGACGTGAACGAAACAAAACAGTTAGCGTTCTTCTCAAAAACTTGAGCAATTATAAAGAGCTTGCAATGGCTTTAGGCGAAGCCGCAGGACTTTGTTCTTACGTTTTCGACAAGTACAAAACTAAAGACGAACATTACGAACCGTTCGCGCTCGAAGAAATTTATTCAGACGTTTACGACGAAAAAGAAATTTCAGTCGGCGAGAAGCTAGCAGCGGCGCAAATATTTTCACGTGAACTCATCAACGAGCCGGGCTGCGTAATATGGCCGTCAGTGCTTGCGAGCAAAGCCGAAGAAGTTGCGAAAAAATACAATCTCGAATGCGAAGTCTGGGACGAGGAAAAATTAAAAGCCGAACGAATGGGCGGAGTTTTAGCGGTCGGAAGCGGCTCAAAAAATCCTCCGCGATTTATTCATCTTGCATATAAACCACAAAGGGCCGTTAAAAAAATTGCTTTCGTCGGCAAAGGAATTACATTTGACAGCGGCGGACTTGATATTAAGCCTGAAAATTTCATGACCACTATGAAGGGCGACAAGACCGGCGCTTGTAACGTCCTCGCGATTATGAAAGCCGTTGCAGAATTAAAATTAAATGTTGAAGTTCATGGTTTCATGTCCGTAGCTGAAAACATGCCTTCAGGAAGCGCTTACAGACCTGACGACATAATCACAGCGCGCAACGGTAAGACAATCGAAATTAACAACACCGACGCGGAGGGGCGTTTAGTGCTTGCTGATGCGTTGTGCGTAGCGAGCGAGATTAAGCCGGACGCTATTATAGACATGGCGACGCTCACGGGTGCCTGCATGGTTGCGTTAGGGAAATGGCGTGCGGGACTTTTCAGCAACGATGACGAACTCGCAAATAAATTTTTAGATTCGTCAACGCGACGCGGCGAATTATTGTGGCGTTTGCCTGTTGAAGATGAAAATATCGCAGAGACGTTAAAATCTCCTTACGCTGATTTAGTAAACTGCGCTCAGAGATACGGCGGAGCGATTTTTGCGGCGTTGTTCTTAAAAGAATTTGTCGGAAAAGCTGATAAAAAAATTCCGTGGGCTCACATGGACATCGCAGGCCCTGATTTCAAAGATAAAGAATTCGGAGTTTATTCAAAAGGCGCGTCGGCGTTTGGCGTTCGCACTTGCTTAGATTATTTATTAAGTTTGTAGACCTGCAAAAAAAATTTGAGAGCTGAAAGAAAATTTTTTCTCTCGGCTCTCAATTTATTTTTTTATTTTAGCCACCGCAGCTTCCGTTACAACCTGCGCAGCCCATTCCGCACGAACCTGACTTCCAAGCGTTGATGACCGGCACAAAAATTTCTAAAATCGCCGGGATATTTTCAACTCCTGCGTCGTCTGTTGTCAGTTGAAGCTCCGTCATGACTTCTTCAGGGGTTTCAAAGCCGTCAAGAATCGTCTGAACGATGTCACGCAAATAAATTTCTTTCGCCGGGCATACGATTGTATCTGCGGGAGCGCGACCCCAATCCGGCAGTTGGCCTCCGACAATTTTTTCTGTTTCTAAAACTCTTTCTTCCATTATTAAAATTTAACCTCCAACTTAAATTTCAAGTTGCGGGAAATCCCGCTGGCGATCGTGCAAATTTTAACATACAACTTCATCAACTCGCTCACAATTTCTTCTTCTGAACTTATTTTTGTCGAAGCTATACGCCTCGCAGACCGCCGCGTCATTAGCCTTGTGAGCCTTCAATGCAATTAGGAATTAGGAATGAGGAGTGAGGAATTAAAAAGCCACCCCCGAAAATGGAACTAAAATCGCGTAAGTTGCGTTTATCACTGCGTTTAGAAGAATGTCACGCAGAAGTTCGAGCCAAAATTTTTGAGAGTCGCTTTTCTCGTCGCCGATATTTTTTCATTTTAAAGCACTCGTTCGATAAAATTTTTCATTGCGAATATTTAAGTCCTAAAATTTTTTGTACACTTTCGTTAAGTCTTTGTTCGGAAATTCTGCCGCTCGTGACGGCATTAAGCACTGCGTTAAAAGCTTCGCGGTAATCATACGGATCTAATAAAATGTCGCAACCGGCTTCAAAGGCTGACACAGCGGCTTCGCCTGATGAATAATTATCGCGTATAGCTCCCATGTTCATAGCGTCAGTGATTATAAGACCGTCATAGCCGAGTTCGCCGCGCAATTTGCCCGTGATTAATTCTTTCGAGAGTGTCGCGGGTAAATCGTCGCTCGTAACGTTCTTCATAGTAATATGGGCTATCATCACGCTGTCAGTTTTTTCAAAATTCTCAATAAAAGGAATTAACTCGGCGTTTAATAACTCGTCCCAATTTTTAAAGACTGCTACATAGTCTGTGTGAGTGTCTTTAGTTGTATCGCCGTGTCCTGGAAAATGTTTAATGCTCCCGGCTATGCCTTGTGAGTGGAGTCCGTCAAGATACGCGCTGACCATTTTGGAAACTTGTTCAGGGTCTGAACCAAAGGCTCGCGTGCCTATAATTATATTTTTAGGATTAGTGTTAATGTCCGCGACCGGAGCGAAATTCATATTGAAGCCGTATTCTTTTATATAACCAGCGATTGTCTTTGCGGCGTTGTAAGCGTTGCGAGGGTCTTGAGTCGTTCCGATAGCTTCAATGCTTTCATATTTCGGAAGATTAAAGCGGGCATGATTCGCGAGTCGTGCAATTCTTCCGCCTTCTTCGTCAATCGCCATAATTGGGGAAATTTCACAAGCGGCTTTTAATTCCTGCGTAAAACTTTTTAATTGCTTCGGGTCTGCAATATTTTTCCCGAAAAGTATAAAACCTCCTGCGGGATAATCTTTAAGAGTCTCGAGCATTCTCGCATTTAATCTTTTGACTCCCGGAACTTTAGAGTCGTTTATATCTTCAAGTGATAAATCAGTGTCTAGTTGGTCAGGCCGGATTATAAACAACTGGCCGACTCGTTGCTCAAGAGTCATTGATGATGATTCAAGCGTAAGAGCAAAGCCTCCGTCAGCAATAAACATAAGGAGGCTTAAGAACATTAAAAAAAATTTATTCATTGTCATTTTATCTTTATGAGTAATAAAAAAGGACTCCGCCGTAAAACGGAATCCTTTCACGAAATTCAGAACTTAAAATTAAAGTTTTGAAGCGATTGCTTTGATGAATTCTTTTGAGTCAACGACGTGAGGCACAACGCCTTCGCAAAGGCCGGAAAGGTCTTTCGTCATTACGCCGCCTTCGATTGTGCTGATCGTGGCTTTCTCGAGTTTGTTGGCGAATGCGATTAAATCCTGATTGCCGTCAAGCTCGCCGCGTTTTCTGAGAGCGCCGCTCCATGCGAAAATCGTTGCAACGGGGTTGGTTGAGGTCATCTTGCCCTCGTCGCGGTAACGATAGTAGTGCTTCGTAACTGTTCCGTGCGCGGCTTCGTACTCAAAGTTGCCGTCCGGTGAAACGAGAACGCTGGTCATCATTGCGAGTGAACCGAATGCTGTGGAGACCATGTCGCTCATGACGTCGCCGTCGTAGTTCTTGCAGGCCCAAATGAATCCGCCTTCGGAACGCATAACGCGTGCGACTGCGTCATCAATCAGCGTGTAGAAATATGTGATTCCGGCTGCGTCGAATTTCGCTTTGTATTCAGTCTCAAAAATTTCCTGGAACAAGAGCTTGAATGTCTGGTCATACTGCTTGGATATTGTGTCTTTCGTTGCGAACCAGATGTCCTGCTTTGTTGAGAGAGCATACTCGAAGCATGAACGAGCGAATGATTTAATCGACGTGTCTTTGTTGTACATTGACTGCAACACGCCGGGGCACTCGTAGTCATAGACTGTCTCGCGGAATGTTGCGCCGTTCTTGCCCGTGAAAACTAATTCGGCTTTGCCCGGTTCCGGGACTCTGTATTCAGTTCCGCGATAGACGTCGCCGTAAGCATGACGAGCGATCGTGATGGGCTTCTTCCAGTTCTTAACGACGGGCTTGATGCAGCTTGTTAAAATCGGTGCGCGGAAGACTGTTCCGTCAAGCACTGCTCTGATAGTGCCGTTGGGGGACTTCCACATTTCGTGAAGGTTATATTCTTCGACGCGCTGCTTGTTCGGGGTGATTGTGGCGCATTTTACACCGACGTGATGTTTTTTGATTGCTTCGGCGGCTTCCCAAGTTACTTTGTCGCCGGTCTTGTCGCGTTCAGGCAAACCTAAGTCATAATATTCCATGTTAAGGTCAACGAACGGAAGCAGAAGATCTTCTTTGATAATCTGCCAAAGGACTCTCGTCATTTCGTCGCCGTCCATCTCAACGATGGGGTTTGCCATTTTAATTTTGCTCATTGGAAAAATCTCCCTTCAAAATTTTATTTTTCTTAAAAATCAGGGGCGAGAAGTCGGCTTTTAATTCCTAACTCCTCACTCCTAATTCCTAATTGCCTTTTACTTCGCTCTGTTGCGGTTGAAGTTGATTAAGCAGCCTGCTTTAACGATTGTTCTCTCGTTATCGGTCATCGGCTGAATGTAAAGCTCGACTTCTTCGGCCTTGCCGCCCTTAATGACGTAGGCTTTGATGCTGTCAAGCTTATTGTCGTCAAGAGCCTTGCGAATGCCGGGGACATAGACATAATCGCCTACTTCAAAATTCGGTTCGCCTTTAAGATGGAACGGGATCATGCCCCAGTTCATGCAGTTCGAGCGATAACGCTTCGTTGCGTACTCCTGAGTGATGTTAGCGAGTGCGCCGAGGACTCTCTGGCAGCTTGCGGCCTGTTCACGTGCTGAACCGTCGCCGGGCTTGTTTGCATAGATCGTTGAGCCGTATTCGATGTCCATTGAGCTAACTCCCGCCTGTCCCGGGATCGTCTTAATTGCTGCGTAGACTTCAGCAAGTTCGCCCTTCGCAGGGTCTTCGCCTTTAAGTCTCGCGTATTCGACTTTCTGAACTTCCTTTGCGCGTCCGACGTACTGCGGATCTCTTCTTGAAAGCGTGAATTCAGCAAGTCCGAGCGGGTTTGAACGATACGAAGAAGTTTCGCCTGACGGGATAAGCTCGTCTGTTGTCGTAACTTCATCAAGAATCTTTGAAACGACTTTAAGCAGAATGTTATCAGCGAGTGCTTCCTGCTCCGGCCAGTCTTTGATGTTCGGTCCGAATCTGATGTCGCTTTCAGGCGTGGCTTTTCCGAATCCCCAGTAAACTCTGGACTTGTAGGCCTTGTCATCATAGCGGTATGCAGGAATATCGCCCCAGCAGTCAAGCTCTTCAGCTGATGTAAGTTTGCCGCCGTTAGCCGCTGTCGCTGCGATTGAGCGAGCGTCCATGAGTGCAACTGCTGACATCTGACCGTTGCCGGGTTTTGAGCCTTCGCGGTTCGGGAAGTTTCTGGTTGTGTGTCTGATTGAGAATGCGTTGTTAGCGGGTGTGTCGCCTGCTCCGAAGCACGGGCCGCAGAATGCCGTTCTGATTACTGCGCCTGCGTCCATTAAGTC
Organism: Synergistaceae bacterium; assembly: GCA_017445205.1. GTDB lineage: Bacteria > Synergistota > Synergistia > Synergistales > Aminobacteriaceae > JAFUXM01. The sequence continues at coordinate 3,729 of JAFSUP010000127.1, read as the reverse complement.
AGCTAAGAGGCCTTTGCGGTCAAGGTCAACAAATACCGGCTGTGATGACGGGTAAACGCTGAGATAGAATTCATCAAATCCGCAGGTCTTGCCTTTGAGAGCGTGAGCGGCTTCGACGACGTTCGTGTAGTTACCGCCTGCGCAGCCTCCGATAACGCCTTGCTGAACCATTAATTTGCCGTCAGGAGTGATCTTGTCCTTGAGTGTAAATGATGCGCGTCCACCTGCTACTTTTGCTGCTCTCTGCTCGGTGTCCTCAAGAATATCGTTCAAGTTTGCATAAAGTTCATCAATCGTGTATGCGTTTGACGGGTGGAACGGCATTGCGATCATCGGCTTAATTGTCGAAAGGTCGATTTCAACGCAGCCATCATAATATGCAACGTCGGCAGGGTTGAGTTCTTTGTAGTCGCCTGCTCTGCCGTGTTCTGCTAAGAATGAGCGAGTGTCAGCATCTGTGCGCCATACTGAGGAAAGGCACGTGGTCTCTGTCGTCATGACATCAACGCCGTTTCTATAGTCAGTGGTCATTGTTGAAACGCCAGGGCCTACGAATTCCATAACTTTATTCTTGACATAGCCCTTCTCAAAGACTGCTTTAACGAGAGCGATTGCTATATCATGAGGTCCGACATAAGGAGCGGGTTTGCCCTTGAGATAAATCGCTACAACGCCGGGGTAAGCTACGTCGTAAGTATCTTTCAGTAACTGCTTGACGAGTTCGCCACCGCCTTCACCGATTGCCATTGTTCCAAGTGCGCCGTAACGGGTATGTGAGTCGGAGCCAAGGATCATTTTGCCGCAGCCTGCGAACATTTCGCGCATGAACTGGTGAATAACTGCGATATGCGGAGGAACATAAATTCCGCCGTATTTCTTCGCCGCGCTGAGTCCGAAGTAGTGGTCATCATCGTTGATTGTTCCACCGACTGCGCACAGCGAGTTATGACAGTTCGTCATTACATACGGAAGCGGGAACTCCTTCATTCCTGAAGCTCTTGCTGTCTGAATAATTCCGACGAACGTAATATCATGGCTTGCCATTGAGTCAAACTTAATCTTAAGGTGATCCATGTCGGGCGCGGTGTTGTGGGAACTAAGAATCCCATAAGCGATTGTGCCTTTCTTAGCTTCAGCCTTGTTATACTGATTGCCTGCCTGACTTTCGGGAACTACCTTCGAGCCGTTGATGAGGTAAACGCCTTCATCGTAAAGTTTAATCATATTTAGAATATACCCCCTTGGATATTTTATTTAACAGCGAAAGAGCCTCATACGATATGAAAATCTTTTCGCGTTGTTTCTATGAAAAATTTTTGAGAAAAATTTTGAATGAATATTTAATTGATTGAGATTATAACATGTGGGTTTACGTTTAACCGTCAGTGTATTTCAGTATTTAAGAATAACAAAATTTTTGCTTAATGACGGATTATAATTTTAATACCTATTGATACTTACTATAATATAATTATGTTATGAATAAATATTTTAGGAAGTGAAAATAAAAAAATGCTCGGCGATTATACATGGAACGTAATTGATAAAGAATCAGAATGTTTAGCGCAGCGCTTCAAAGCCGTTACGAAAAATATAGCTAACGCGAACACACCCGGTTATGCGCGTCATAATGTTTCGTTTGAAGACCAGATGCGCGAAGTCATGGAACAAGATAAAAAATTACACATGACCGTTACGGATAAGGCGCATATACCTTCGCACCCGCTAAAAATTGATGACGTTCACGCGGCTGATTTTAAAATCATGGACGAACAATATAGGCTAGACTTAAACAACGTTGACCCCGAGCGCGAAATGGCTGTGCTTGCTGAAACCCGAATGATGTACACAGGCTTCATGAGAGTTGCCGCAAGCAAATTAACAATGTTGAGATCTGTAATAGCAGGGAGGTAATTAAAAATGAAAATTTTCGATAGCATGGAGATAGCCGGAAGTTCTTTAACGGCTCATAGACTTTGGATGGACACAATCTCTTCAAACTTGGCCAACATTAACACGACTCGAACGAAAGCCGGCGGCCCTTATAAACGTCGTGTGCCCGTGTTTTCAGAGATGCTCGACTCGACAATTGGCGGTTATCATGACATCGGAGGCGTTCGAGTAATCGGAATTTCAGAAGACCAAGGTGCCCCGCGAATGACTTATCAACCGGATCACCCGGACGCAAACGAAGAAGGCTATGTAGCTTATCCTAATGTGAATTTAGTTCGCGAAATGACAGACATGTTAGTGGCAAGCCGAGCCTACGAAGCTAATCTTTCAGTCGTAACAACCGGCCGCGATATGTGGAATGGAGCTCTTGACGTAATGCGCGGATAAAAATTATAAATTTTTTATATCGCAGGCGAGTTTAAGATTTTTATAATTTCATCAAGACTTGTGGACATGCAAGCGAGGTTTCTTTTTTCTGCTGAGCCGTGCGAAAATTTTAGCACAGCACCCGCAAATCGTTTCATAGCGATTAAGGCTTTGTGTTCGCCAGCAAGTTCTTTAGCACGATACGCAAAATTTATTAAAATCTCTACGCGCTTGTCTAAATCTCGATTAATTCCGCGATACTCCTCAAACAAGAATGGATTCGCTATTGCTCCTCGTGCAAGCATGACGCAGACACAGCCGTAAGAAAAATATTCGTTAATGTCTTCGACGGTTTTAACGTCTCCGCTTGCGCTTATTAGATCTGGAAAATTTTCAGCCGCTAATTTCAAAATATTTTTGTCAGCTAATCCTTCGTAACGCTGTGCGGGCGTTCGACCGTGCACGCAAATATTATCAGCTCCGGCGTTAGCAAGATTTTCAATGAATTTCAAAGTGTCGTTGTCGTTTTCAAACTTTCGGATTTTTACCCACACCGGCAAATTTAATTTTTTTAATTCTCTGACCATGTTGGCGGCAACGTCAGGACGTTTTAATAAAGCCGCTCCACAAAAATTTTTAGTGATTTTTGGCATAGGACACGCCATATTAATTCCGAACGCAAAAAATTTTTCACACGCTTCACAAACGCGCAAAGCTCCCGCCACTAAAATTTTTTCATCAGGCGCAAATAATTGCACGACTAACGGGGCTTCACGCTCGGAAATTTTCAACATGTCGAAAGTTTTTTGATTATCACGAACAAGTCCGGCGCAGCTTATCATTTCTGTGTGTGTCAACGCCGCGCCATGTTCAGAAAAAAATTCACGCACCGGAAGAGTCGTAACGCCCGCCAACGGTGCGAGAGCGAGGCAATTAGGAATTAAAAAATTTTTTTTCACTTCCTACTTCCTACTTAAAATAAGTTTCAAGCCTTCGAGCATGAGCCAATTATCAACGACATCAATATTTTTTGAGACTTTCTTCATTAATCCTGCGTGGCCGCCTGTCGCGATGACTTTTGCGTTTTCGAGTCCTGGATTTGAGCGAATCATTTCTACGATTCTGTCCGTAAGTCCCGCGTTGCCAAATAAAATTCCGGATTGAATAGCCTCTTCAGTGCTTCGGCCGATGACATTCTCAGGAATTGAAAGAGCAACTTGCGGCAATTTTGCGGCCTTCGAGAACAGCGCAGAAATTCCAGATTGAAGACCGGGAGCTATAGCTCCGCCTAAATAATCGCCTTCGGGTGAAACGACATCAAAAGTAATAGCCGTGCCGTAGTCAGCGACGATTAAGGGCGAGCCGTACTTTTCACGTCCTGCGAGAGCGTTCACGATTCTGTCAGCACCG
>JAFSUP010000126.1 GCA_017445205.1 Synergistaceae bacterium | reverse complement strand
CAAGTATTTTAACAGATTCGGGGCAACAAGCGCAAATTTTTATTCCGCCCCGAAATTTTCAGCCGCCCGTTAAGGGTGAGTAATCATGGAGGCTTAAGTTATGAAATATTCGCCTGAATTAATCGAAGAAATGAGACAAGCACTAATCGGCGCGGCAACCGCTTTGAAAGCCACAGAAATTTTCATGGCCGGTCGTGAATTTCAGACCGAAGAACTCAAGAAAATCATCAAAACGCTTGACGACTTGAACGAGCGCGTCGATGAAGCGGAACAGGAAAATTAAAACTCACGCGGCGGATTCATGAAGTTTTGAGTCCGTCCGCTCTTAAAAATTTTATGGAGGACAAAATCATGAGTGAGACACAGGTTATCAACGTCCGTTTGACATTAGAAGAAATCAAAAAAATTGAAGAGCTTGCAAAGGCTGACGAGCGAAGCCGCGCTTACATGATTAGAAAGCTCATAAGGCAAGCTCTGGGTGAATTTCAACGTAGCGACTGACGGCATCTCGGAGGAGACGCTGAATGACATTGCTAATAGAACGGTCATCGGCGGCGGCAATCGCACGAATTTTCTCATCTAGGCCGTCGTCAAGCCGTACATTACGAACTATGTTTTTAGTGTTCATATAAACCACCTCCGAATTTTTTAATATTATACGCCCCCTTTTGTAGTTTTTTGTGGTTGCGTCGTTATATTATTTGTGGTAATATAAACCACAATTTAACACGGAGGGGAAAACAGAAATGTTAATCAGGTTGTTATTGACGGAGGAGCCGCAGGACGAGTGTCGAGTGCAATATCCGAAGATTTTCAGAATCGTTCAGCGGCATGTGAAGGAAATTAGCAAGGTTCGCGAACTCGGATATTCGTGGCGGCAGATAGCGGAAGTTATGCGGGAGATGTATCCCGACGCGGATATTCACGCAATTTGGATCGAAAGATATTACAAACGAATTACAGGAGACAAAAATGGAAAATAATTTGCAAATTTTTAATTACGGCGAAAACGAAATGCGCACCGTCTACGAGGACGGCGAGCCATGGTTCATTGCTAAAGACGTGTGTGAGATTTTGGGACTTACTACCGAAGTTACACGACGGCTTGATGAAGATGAAAAGGGTCTGAGGAAAATTCAGACCCTTGGCGGAAGCCAGAATATGACAATCATTAACGAATCTGGCCTTTACTCTCTGATTTTGCGAAGCACGAAGCCCGGAGCGAAACAATTTCGTAAATGGGTAACGGGTACGGTGTTGCCGTCGATCCGCAAAACTGGATTTTATGCAACGCCACACACAATAGATAGTATTATAGCCGATCCTGATAATTTCATAAAGGTGTTGCAGGAACTGAAAGCCACGCGAACAAAAGCGGCAGAACTTGAAACACAAATTGAAAACGACCGCCCGAAAGTTCTTTTTGCTGAAGCTGTTGACGCAAGCAAAGACAGCATTTTAATCGGTAATTTTGCAACAATACTAAAACAAAATGGAATCGACATTGGACAAAATCGACTTTTCGCATGGTTCAGGGAGAACGGTTGGTTAATTAGATGTCGCGGCGAACGCTGGAATTTGCCCACTCAAAGAGGCTTAAATAGAGGATTTTTTGAAATTAAACAGACCGTTATTACCAATCCTGACGGAAGTAAAATTGTCCGACCTACACCAAAAATAACT
>JAFSUP010000125.1 GCA_017445205.1 Synergistaceae bacterium | reverse complement strand
GATTTAGCGCGCTTGGCCGCCTTAAAATTAAGATTTCATGAAGAAAATGAAAATCTTCAGGAAGTTATCGCAATAACCGGAAGCGTCGGCAAAACTACAACTCGTGGCGCTATGCAATTAGTCCTCAAAAATAAATTCAAAGTTCACGCGCCCGAAAGAAGTTTTAACACTCTCATAGGCTGCACAGCTACGATTATGGCAATGCCGCTCGAAACAGAAATTTTGATTCTTGAGTTCGGAGCTAACAAGCCCGGCGAGATCCGTGAACTCACAGATTATTTCCCGCCCACTATGTCAGTTTTGACAGCCGTCGCTCCTGTTCATCTTGAAGGCTTCGGCGATATTCGTGGAGTTTTAGATGAAAAATTAGAGATAACTCGCTCGTCCGTCATGACAAGCATTGTCTACAACAACGACAACGAATTACTAAACGAGGCTTTCAAGTATGTCGTTAAGTCAATGGGCGTCGGTGAAAGCAAAGATTCTGATTTTGTCATCAGTCACGATGTTTCAGAATATAAATTGCGGGCATTGTCATTCTTAATTGCTCATCGTCCCACGCAGGAAGTAGCGCGCTTCAACATAAAACTTTGGGGGAAACACAATTCCATGCCTATTGCGCTTGCTGCTGCGGTCGGTCATGAACTCGGCTTGAGTTTGCAGGAATGCGCAGACGCGTTGGAAAGTTTTCAAGCTCTTGAAGGTCGCGGCCGCGTAATTCCTCTTGGGGAAGATAAATTCATGGTTGACGATTCGTATAATGCTAATCCGGCTTCAATGTCGGCTTCGCTTACAACGCTAAACGGTGTTGAATTTCCCGGAAAAATCGCAGTGTTAGGCGAAATGCGCGAACTTGGCGAAGACGCTGTGAAGTATCACGCCGAATTAGATCCCTTGCTTGAAAATCTTGACTGCGTGATTTTAACCGGCAGTTTGTGGCGCGAAGCATTAGGCGATAAAAATTATATTTTCGTTGACACATGGCAAGAAGCTCTTGAAGCTTTGAAAAAATTCATGAGCGAGAACGAATGGCACGGAATTTTAATAAAAGGTTCTCACAGTATCGGCCTCGAAAACGTTGTAAGAGTAATTAGGAGTTAGGAAGTAGGAAGTAGGAGTGAAAAATTTTTTTATCGCGATTTTGTTTTTCGCGCTCTCGATAGTCCTTCAATATTTCTGGATAAAATTTCAGCGTCGTGAACATTTAATGCAGGCTCAAAAAACTTATGGCGTTAATATCGACGTTGAAATTAAATCTAAAACTCCTTCGATGGGCGGCGTGATTTTTTTAGTTATGTCATTAATCGCGCTTGGCCTTAGTTTTTCGCTCGACGCTTTAATTTTTTGGAGTTTGCCGATTTTAAGCGGGCTTGTCGGATTTATTGATGATTGGCTGAAATTCAAAACTCATACTAGCGAAGGCTTCAGCAGTCTTGCAAAATTAAAATGTCAGTTGATAATCTGTGCGGCGTGGGTGATTTTAATTTTTATGCGTGGCGATTTAGCATTGGGATTTGGATTTTATGATTTCGGAGGCTGGCTCGCGTTGCCGCTTGCGTTCTTAATGACAGCCGGGACTATAAACGCCGTAAATATAACCGACGGACTAGACGGACTCGCGGCGGGAAGTTTTTTAATTTCGCTTGCAGTTATGTTAATTTTGATTCCAATGAATAAATTTAATTCAGAAATTTTAATCGAATTATTTTTTATGACGGCAGGATTTTTATTTTTTAACATTCGACCGGCGAAAACTTTCATGGGCGACACTGGCTCGCATTTCTTAGGAGGTGCCTTAGCGGCGTTGTGCGTCATGAACGGACGGACGCTCGCGATTATACCGGTGGGATTCATTTTTATAATCGAGATGTTGTCATCGGCGATTCAGATTTTCACAATTCGGAAGTTAAATAAAAAAATTTTCTTAATGGCACCGCTTCATCATCATTATCAAAAAAAAGGCTTCGACGAGACAGCAGTAACTTTGAGATTTTGGCTAGTTCACGCTGTCGGAGCTTTGTTGATTTCACTCGCAATTATTTAACGCGCCCTCGCTCTCCCCACCCACCCACCCGAGCTTCGGGCGCGACTTCGCTTTATTCGCCGGCCATCATCAAAGCAAAGACTTTCGCGTTATTGACAATATATTTAATTTCCGTGAACTCATCAGGCTGATGCGCTACACCTTCGCACTCCTGACTCCACACTACCGCAGGGATTCCCTTGCGTCTAAACAACGCCGCAAAAGTTCCCCCGCCGATTCCACCAGTCTTCGGCTCAATTCCTAAAACTTCACGGACGCTCTTAATTAACAACTTCGCTATATCGCTGTCGGGGCTAGTGGGCGGTGCTGCGTCATTGCGATTTACAACAAGTTCAATTTTTGCGCCGGTGCGATTTTCGACATCATCGCAAACTTTTTTAACGACATTGAAAGCTTCATCAAGTGAAACGCTCGGCAAAACTCTACAATCAAATTCAAAGACTTCGCGCCCGGGCACGGTGTTAGTGTTCGGGACGTTCGCAAATCGCCGCGTCGGTTCAAACGTCGAGAACGGAGGATCGAAAGTCTTATCTTCTTCTTTGAATGCCGCATGAAGAGCTTCATCGACTTCATAAGCGAGCATGTTCGCAACTCTGCAAGCGTTTAGTCCCGTGTGAGGCAAGGCCGCGTGAACTTGTTTACCAAGAACTGTAAATCTTAATTTCCAGTCGGCCTTTTCGGCAATCTCTATAAAATCGCCCGCGTCGTTGCCACTGTCGGGAGCGATAACGAGATCGTCAGCTCTGTATAAATTTCTTTCAAGTAACGGTTCAAGGCCGTAATGACTTCCCATCTCTTCATCACAAACAAACGCAAGATTAATCGTGTATTCAGGTTCAGCGCCTGCGTTTAATAACGCCTTCAAAGCGAACAGCGACGCTACGAGGCACATACCGTTATCACTGACACCGCGACCGTAAAGACGAGAGCCGCGAACTTCGGGATTAAACGGGTCAAGAGTCCAAGAATTTCGATCGCCTTCGGGAACGATGTCAATATGTGTCAGGATACAAAGTCGCCGAGATTTTTTTCCGGGATATTCAAGAAACAAAGACGGACGTTTACCGGCAGGGGCTTTATCGTCATCAACATATTCAATTTTGATTTTTGCCTTTGAATCAAGGCCGAGCTCGTGAATAATTTTTTCAAGCTCTTTGATTTTAGCTTCTTCGCCGGTGCCGCCATTATGAGGAGATACGGCCTGGATTTTGCAAAGTCGTGAAAGACTATCAACCATTAAGCCCTCAAGCTTTTCAGCTTCGGACAATATTTTTGCGTGCAAGTGAATTCACTGCCTTTCTAAATTTTTGTGAGTTAATTTTTAAGCGAGTTTTATTGCGTTCAAAAATTCCGCGTTTGTTTCAGTTTGTTTCAGCTTGTCGAGTATTAAATTCAGCGCTCCCGCTTCGTCAACGCCGGCTATTCGTTTTCTTAAAATCCAGAGCCGTTTTAATTCATCGTCGGGCATCAATAATTCTTCGCGTCGAGTTCCTGATCTCGTTATGTCGATGGCCGGGAAGATTCTTTGATCCGCAAGTTTTCGCGATAAATGAAGTTCCATGTTGCCCGTGCCCTTGAACTCTTCATAAATTACATCGTCCATTCGGCTGCCCGTGTCAGTCAGAGCCGTGCCAATTATCGTTAAGCTGCCCCCTTCTTCAAAATTTCGAGCCGCGCCAAAAAATCTCTTCGGGAAATATAAACCCGACGGGTCAAGACCGCCCGATAAAGTTCGGCCCGACGGTGGAACAGTTAAGTTTGAAGCGCGAGCAAGTCTTGTGATCGAGTCGAGCAAAATCACAACATCGCGTTTAGCTTCGACAAGTCGTTTAGCTTTTTCAAGTGCAAGATTTGCAACTCTAATATGTTCGTCGGCGGGCCTGTCGAACGTTGACGCGATAACTTCACCTTCGATTGAGCGCGAAATGTCCGTAACTTCTTCGGGACGTTCGTCAATCAACAGAGCCATTATGATAATTTCTTGCGAACTTGCCGCGATTGCTTTCGCAATTCGTTTTAAGAGCGTAGTCTTTCCGGCTTTTGGAGGCGACACCAGCAAAGCACGCTGACCAAGCCCTATCGGCGCGAACATATTCACAAGTCGCGTAGCCAAGTCCTTAGGGTCATATTCGAGATTGATTCTTGAATTTGGGAAAATTGGCGTAAGCTGCGAGAAAATCGGGCGTCTTCGAGAGTATTCAGGGTCAGAGAAGTTGACCGTTTCGACTCTTAAGAGTGCTTCATAATGTTCTTGATCGCGAGGAGGACGGATTAATCCCCAAATTACATCGCCGTTACGAAGTCCAAAGCGTCGAATTTGCGAAGACGATAAATAAACGTCATTATCCGTCGGCAACATTCCCTTCGGACGCAAGAAGCCGAAGCCTTCTGTCAAAATTTCAAGAGTTCCACCGCCGAACCTGTAATTCATTTTTTCGGCTTGGGCTTTGAGGATCGAAATTATTAAATCGTCCTTACGAATTGAGGGGGGAACATTGACTTCAAATTCTTTTGCGAGTTTTTTGAGGTCAGTAAGGTTGCGCAATGACAACATAGCGTAAGTGTATTTCGGTTTTGGGTGCTGAACGACTTCACGGCGTTTGTTTTTGGGAAAATTTCGCGGCCGGAGGTCGTCATCGTCCGAATCGCTTTCAATGTCGCCTTCGCTTTCTATTTCGTCGTCGTAATCGCCGCCATCGTTTACATCATTTAAGCTATCGTCGTAGTCAATGTCGTCAATAGCTTCGTTTTTTAATTCGTCATCAGAAAATGGCATAGGGCTGTACTCATAAGTGTCATTTTCAGGCGCGAAATCTAACTGCTGATCGAAATCTGTATCTTGTGATTTTGTTTTTTTTGGCATTAAAGAATTTTCCTTAGTTCTGATAAAAATTTTTTGAATGAAAATGAGAGTGAAAAAATGAAAAATCGTGGTGCCGCTCCCTTGTCCCCCACCCGCCCACCCGGACTGCGGTCGCGGCTTTGTGTTTTTTAGTTCATTTTATTGATCAGGCTCAACATCTCCGGACTTAAAGATTTATGTTCACCCCAAGCTCTTTCAAGCGGGCTTAAAGTGAGTTTGTGATTTATGTTTCCAACCATCATACCGGACTTGCCGATCATCAAGTTTTCTGTCGCAAACGCTCCCATTCTCGTAGCAAGAACGACATCGAACGAAGTAGGGTGTCCGCCGCGCTGAATGTATCCAAGCACCGTAACACGAGCATCATATCCGCCAGCGTCCGCAAGCTGTTCGCGCATTTCGGCAGCCGTCATCACGCCTTCAGCCAAAATTATAAGAGTGTGGCTTCTGTGTTCAGCGTATGAACTCTTGAGCCGTTTCGTAAGCTCGCCAATGCTCAAAGGCAACTCCGGAACTACAACATACTCCGCGCCGGTAGCTACTGCGACTTCGAGGGCCAAAAATCCCGCGTTACGTCCCATGACTTCGACTACGAATAATCTTTCATGGCTCGAAGCAGTGTCGCGCAACTTCATAATAGCATCAAGCGCCGTGTTTACAGCCGTGTCGAAGCCTATAGTCTCGTCCGTGCCGGTGATGTCGTTGTCAATCGTGCCGGGAATTCCGATTGTAGGAAATCCTAAATCGTGAAGGGCTTTCGCTCCATGGAAAGAACCATCACCGCCAATGACGACAAGACCATCAATGCCGGCCTTCTTCATTTGCTCAAGAGCTTCTTCGCGTCCTTCGGGTGTTTTGAAACGTTCACTGCGTGCCGTTTTAAGAATTGTTCCGCCGTGATGAATTATGCCGCCGACTGCTGCTCTGTCGAGGGTAATGAAATCGCCCTCAATGAGGCCTTCATAGCCACGTCTCACGCCGATGCACTCTTTATCATTGAACATACAAGTTCGTGCAACCGCGCGAATAGCGGCGTTCATGCCGGGAGAATCTCCTCCGCTTGTAAGTACAGCGATACGATCCATCTTGATCATAAAAAATTACTTCCTTTCTAAAAAATCGTCTTATAAATTTTACTGCGCTTGTAATTCGTCAATTCGTGAATTTACTTCATCATACTCTTTATTAAGAGCGTCGATTTGTTTTTGAAGTGCTTCACGTTCGGCTTTAAGTTTATCAGAGCGTTTTATTAATCGGTCAGCTTCGAGCCTGTTTACAGCTTTGCCGCCTGCGATTTTGCCTCTGTCTTTTGCCAAGTCCCAAACGTAAATGACGTCGCCTCTTGAGTCAAGAGCGTGACTGATGTTGCTGTCAAAGATTATGCGGACGTCTCTTGCGCCTTCAAGAATTTCTTTGCCGGTCTTAGGGTCATAACGTGGAAAGAAGACCATTCCGTCGCGCTGGCCGATGATTTTGAAATTAAAACGTTTTTCATAATCGACGGGCTGATATTTCTTTTTGCCTACCATCATTGTTATGTGCTTGTCGAAGGGGCCTGCATACATGGGAATGCCTCGAACGTACATATCGACATGGAAAGGAATGCACTCGGCGAGATTGAGATTTTTCAGGAGAGTGTATTTGTAATTTTCCATTTCGTCATTAGTCCAGAGATTTTTTTCAGCTTCTGAATTAATCAGTGCTTCGACATATTCGTTTGAGTAATAAGTGATTTTTAATTTGAGAGATTGATCAGAGGCTTTATCTACGTATTCGTTTTCATGGTACCAAGCTCGCAGCGCTGGGTCTTCTTTTTCTTTTTTGTCCGCTGCACAGCACGTGCTAATCAAAACGAATGACAGAAATAAAATCATTAACACTGAAATTTTTTTCTTGCGCATTTCAGAATTTCCTTTCGTTCGTAAAATTTTTTTAAACATGAAATTAAATAGCTGCCGAATGGATAAAAACTTTTTTGAATCAAAACTATGCAATTATACAACATAATTTTTTAATTACACATGCGGAAAAGTAACGAAATAAAAAAACTTCTGGACAAATTGTCCAGAAGTGGAGATTTCGTGAAGAAATTATGAAACTTAAATTTACTTTCTGAATTTCGTGAGAGCCAATCCTAAAACGAGAGGCACAAACGCGAAGCCTAAGTTACACGCTCCGCCGCCGCTGTCTGAACCCGATAACGAGGTTTGGGTATCTGTGTTCGTTGTCGTAGAATTTGTTGATAAAGAAACGTCCCCAGGCGCTGCAACATAAAATGTTAAATCGAATTGCGCATCAACATCACCATCACCGACGATAACGTAAGGCACATTGTCATCTTTGAAAATCTCGACGAAAGCAGTCTTGCTTGTATTTTTGCTAACGGCGTCCGCCATGAATACCATGAAATCAAGATATAAATAGTCTTCTCCGCCGTTGTCGTCATCTCGATACAAGAAAGCACTCACGCAATCCGCAGCTTGAACTCCTAACGCGTTGCCCTTCTCGCCGATAGCTTTGAATAAATCCGCGTCGCGCTCCGCAGTTGCTGAAGAGCGTACCCAGACGGTGCCGAATTTGTTGAACGTCGTGAATAATTCGCGCGGACTTTCAGCGGCGTCGAGGTCGTTCCAAATATCTCGAAGAAGCTGGCTCTTTCGCGGAATTGCTAAACGAATCGCAACAGGCATAACAGCCATTCGGCTTGAGCTTTTATATAACTTCATTTTAACTTCGTCTGTGTCTTCTTCTTGACTTTCTTCGTCGTCTTCGACATCGTCAGAAATTTCATCAAGATTTGCATACGCGACAACACTGTTAAACAAGTCTAAATCAAAGAAATTTTCGCTAATCTGGAACGAGTTCATCGCGGCCGCACTTATATAAGCACTTTGCGGACGTGCGATTATTTTGTCGCTGTCTGCACCAGGAGCAGGAGCTGCGCCGGCACCCTCTGATGTGCCTCGAACATCGTTTAAGATTGGCAACTTGCCTGTAAGAGTTTGAATTTCGTTTTCTGTGTTCTCATCGTTGCTAATAATGTCAGCGAAATCAAGATAGAAAGTCTGAACGGCAACCGAATCTACAGCAGAAGCAGCGGCATTAACCGCGCCTCCTTCAACTTCGCTGTCGAGAGTTTGATAATCGAAGTCCGTGTAAACGTTGGCGACGCGTTTGTAATTCAGCCATAATTCCTTGGGATTGGCGTAATTATATTCGTAAAGTCTGAATGAAGAAGTCGTGTCGCTGTTCATGTCTAACGTTTCATCATAAACCGTAACAAGGCCCGGCGCTATCTGGCTGTGAGTATCGAGCCAAAATTTCTTCGGCAAAGTTCCGTAAGTGTCCTCGGTTAAATCATACTTCCAATATGACGGGTACGTAGTCGAGTTGATGCTTTCTTCACCGGGGACTGCTCTGTCGTAACGATACAACATGTAGCGAGTTCCGGTTCTGTTTGTAATTTTTGTCTCAATCGTGTAATTTTTATACGGGTCGTAATCAGTCGCTTTTCGCCTCATCAAGAAGAACGTCCCTAAATCCTGATTCGGGAGATTTTCTTGCGCGCTCCATTTGAATTTTGTTCGTTTTACAACTCTGCTGCCATCTTTAATCGTTAAATCAAAAATTAAAGGATTATCGGCGGCGTTGCCACGTGAAACATTTGCAAACACGATCGGGATCGGGGAAGCCTCGCGGAAGTTTGTATAGCCAGGCATGAAAGTAGCGCGCTGTCTGAACGTTATATAGCCAAGTGCGCTGCCGTAATTGTCAGCGTCGCCTCTAATATTAATCGTAACTGGCAAAGCCTGCATCGAAGAAATCTCTTGTTCGCTTGTCGGTGTAACAGCGACGGTGTAATTGTAATCATCAAAGCCCTGAACGAGAATTGACTCGCCGACGCTGCGCGGTTCACACAAATAATCACAAGTATCAGTTTCATCGGCTGTATGTTCAACGGTGTAGAGCAAATCGCCCGCAGGACTATAAATTGCATCGCCAGAAACTTGGCAATATACAGTGTCGCCCGAACAAATTAAATAAGCTCCCGTGATGTCGCCCGAAGATTTATATAAGTCCACGCCGTTAGCACTGATATACAAAACGTCGCCGGAGTTTACGACGTCATAGACTTTATCAAATCTCTGATAAACGGAGTTGCGCTGATAAATTCCGTTGTCGTTATGATTGTAGATGTAGGCGACTGGCTCGACAGTAAGATTAGGCATAATATCCGTCCAACTGTACATATTTTGCCACCACCAAACACCGGCGGGCTGATTAATTGTGTTTCGCCAATTCCACCAGAACGGGAAATGACGAGCATAAGGGTTAGCGAAATCGAGATTTAATCTTGCGGAACCGTCAGTCGTGATTATGCAAAGGCTTTCAAGCGGGTCCGGGTATTTATCATAGACGCTCAAAAAATAATTTCCTAAGTTCGTGTTTAGCCAAGCTTCGTAAGGTTCCGGCTCTTCGATAAAAACAAAATTGAATCCGTCAATAATATCGCCAATTGTCGATACTCGAATGTCATCAATCTCGCCGCCAAGCGTCCTGCGATAAACACGACGAGCTAGATAATCATCCTCTTCTTCAATTTCAACTTCGTTGGCATTAAAAGTCGTCGTGTAGTTTTCATAGATCGTAGCGAACCACTGCGGCCCGCCGACTTTCTCGACCCAACGTTCGCCAGTTATGTCACGGACTTGATAAAAGAAATCCATATCGCCGAATCCGTATGTCGAATAACTCGTCGGAGTTTGGTTAAGATTTAGATCGCCTGACGTGACGGAAAAATGAAAAGGATCGGTGTTTTGATAATTAAAGGCATCTTCCGCAAACGAAGCAAACGGCAACGTCAAAACGAAAATTAAGACTAGCGCTGAAAATTTCTTGACCATAATAAAAAATCTCATCTCCAATTTATAAATTTTAAATTTTTTAGTTTTTTAGTTTGGAACTCCAATGTGAGAAACGATAACATCTCCGCCGTATTCTGGTGAAAGGTCAAGCCCCTTTTTCATTCGGTGAAAAGTTACTGTTCGTGTTGCTCGAATAGAAACGCCAAGCGGCTTGCCCGTGTCGCAGTCAAGCCCCGACGGGAGGTCAACAGATACTATATGAGTAGCGAGGCTGTTCATGGATTCAATAGCGCGTTTATAAAGTCCCTCGACAGGACGATTAAGACCAGTGCCAAAAATCGCATCTACGCACGCTTCGCAGCCTTTAAGCGCTGCCTCGAACTCTTCATAATTTTCATCGTTTACGGTGTGAAGAACTTCCGGGGCAAGCTTGCTCATGATTTTTAAATTCGTTTTGAAATCGTCGCTGCCTTTGCGAGGATCTCCCAATATATAAACGCGAACGTCTTTGCCCATGATGCAGAGATGTCGCGCAATCGCTAGACCGTCGCCGCCGTTGCTGCCTGCTGTACAGACTATAGCGAAAACGGCATATTCTTTAATTTGTTGGACGACGGCTATAGCGGCGTTTTCCATTAATAAAATGCTAGGGATTCCAAAAACTTCAATGGCGCGTTTGTCGGCTGCGCGGGCCTGTTCGCGAGATACGGCTTCGGGGGAATGAACGTCTACATAAATAACTTCCCTGTGAAACTCGTCAGGGTCATAAGTGTATTCAAGTTCAAATTCATTGTGGGGCGACAAAATTTTTTCTCTCCATTCATTTTGTTTCTACATGATTTTCTATATTATAGCAACGAGAAAAAATTTTAATTTTTAACATAAACTCCATCGAGGCGCAAATCGGAACCTAAAATTTCGTTCCATTCGTCGGCGGGCGACGTTTCAATAATCACTCTGTCCTTGCTGAAAGTCAAATCGGCTTGACACTCGCTGTAATTTGAATCGAAGAGTTCGAGAACGTCATTTTCGCCGATCCAGCCTTTAGCGCTCCACGTAACTTCGGGATTTTGAAGGCTGATTGTAACTTCGGCTTCTAAAGTGTTTTTGTCAATGACTAACACGGTCATGAAACCGCCGTGGCCGTTGTCATTTTGTCGCGTATAATTGCCGCTGTGATTTATGACGTCAGGATCTGAATCAGAATTTTTGAATCTGTCTTCTTCAATTTCGCCGTAATTATCGTCTTCGTTATCTTCGTTTAAGCGTTCTTCAATTTCTTTTGCAATTTGTGGGAGAATATTTGCGCGCTGATAAGTCGCTAGCGTGTATGCTTCTGTTCGTGAAGAGCCTTGTTTAATATATACGTTCGCGGCATTGTCACGGCCTGTACGAATCCATTCTCGCTGATCCTTCTGAAGTTCTTTGAAAGCGTCCGCAGGTAGAGATTTTTTTAGTTTGTTCCAAGTGTTTGTTAATTTTCTGTCTGCACGCGCGAACTCGACGCTATTGCGTTTCATTTTGAGATAATCAGAATCGCTAAGCGCAAATGCTGAACTTGTGAATAAAATTAAAAGTGTGAGAGCTGAAAAAATTTTTTTCATGAGAAAATCAAACCTCCTGAGAGTTTTCAGGAAATTTTAGCACAGTGGTTTTATTTTCCCACGCAAAAACGGCTGAACATGTGGTCTAATAATTCGTCGCCAACTTCGAGCCCCAAAACTCGCATTAAAGAAACTCGCGCGGCGTTCAAAAGTCCGGCTATTAAATCGGATTCCGAATCCTTCAATGACAAGTCGAGAGCTTCGCGCAACGATGAAAGACTTTCGCGGAGGTCTTGAAGTTGAGCCGCTGAAGCATTTAATTCGCTGCCTGCTGCGGGCGTTTTGATAGCGGCGTTAAAAATCGCGGTCTTTAATTCGTCAATGCCTGTTCCGTTTTTTGCAGAGACTTTTATTTTTTGAACGTCTAAATCAAAATCCGCAACTTGCGTCAAGTCCGACTTATTAATAACTGCGATAGCGCGATCTGAAATTGAGTTTATAAAATTTAATTCTTCGTTTGAAATTTTTTTTGAGCCATCAACGACAAACAAGCATAAATCGCTCTCATTAGCTGCGGAGATAGCGAGCCTGACGCCTTCGGCCTCGATTAAATTTTCAGTCTCACGGATTCCTGCGGTGTCTGACAAAATCACGGGAAGAGAATTAATTAAAATCGTTTCGCTGATTACGTCGCGAGTGGTGCCGGGGATTTCTGTAACGATTGCGCGATTTTTGCCGAGAAGAGCATTAAGCAAAGAAGATTTGCCGACGTTGGGACGTCCGATTATGGAAAGTTTGACGCCGTTGTTGAAAATCATTCCGGCTTCGCAGCGCGACAAAAGATTTTCGAGTTCGTGAACAGCCTGCGAAATTTCAAAACTTGAATCAAAACCAGCGTTAAAAATTTCGCCTTCGGGGAAGTCAAGATTAATTTCAAAATTTGCTTGAATGTCTAAAATTTTCGCGTGGATTTTCTGAATGACTTTGGACAATCCGCCGTTAAGAGTTCGCGCGGAGGCTTTGAGAGCTTCGAGGCTTTGAGCGTGAATAACTCCTAAAACTCCTTCGGCCTGCGATAAATCAATTCGTCCGTTTGTGAAAGCTCTGCGCGTAAATTCGCCCGGCTTAGCAGCTTCGGCGCCGTTCTTCAGCAACATTTCTAAGCAAAGCCGCGCTATAAAAATTCCGCCGTGAGTGTGAATTTCTACAATGTCTTCGCCGGTGTAACTGCGAGGAGCCTTGAACATGACTGCAAGGACGCGATCTAAAATATTTCCGTCGTCATCGATCAAACTTGTTAAATACAATTTGCCGGGAATTTCAAAATTTTTTCGTTGTAAAATTCTTGTAGAAATTTTGACGGCGTCAGGCCCGGAAACTCGCACAATCGCTATGCCTCCTTCACCTAACGCCGTTGAAATTGCTGCTATTGTGCTTTCAACCAAGCTTCCGCACCTGCTCGACTGTTGATTTTGCCAGTTCCGACGGCCATATCTAAGCCTTCAAGTAATTCTCCAACGCGGCGGCCGGGTTTTAAGTGTAACAAGCTCATGATTTCGCGGCCTGTCATATAACGCGTTGCGCCCTCCGTCTGAAGTCGGACGTTATTAAATCTTCTCAAAACTTGTTTTAAATTCCAAGTGTTATCTTCAAGGACGTCGCTGTATTTTTCTACAACACCATCAGCTTCTGCGACGCACAAAGCGAACTCCAGAGCCACTTCTATAGCCTCTTCGGAATGATCGAGAACGCCTTTACAAAATCTTTGTTCCGAAATTGGCTCATAAAAATGCGTGTACATGTTGATGATCGCGATGACCTCTTCAATGGTCTCGGACGAGACGTTCCAACGAGTGAGACACTCATTTACAAGTCTATCAGTGAATTTAGTACGGTCATTGCCATCAAGAGTTTTTGTTCCAATATTGCAGAAAAGTCCCGCAAGCACAAAGGCATTCGTCTGCATAATCTTGTGTGTTTCGATTTTTTTCTCAATATTTTCAAGAACGCGTATAACGTGCTCATATAAGCCGTCAGTGTTCTTTAACTCTTCAAGCTCCTTCAGGAAAAAAGGAATCAAATGAAAATTATCACATAATCTTATGAAAGTGTAAGGGTGGTGAACAATCCCTTTCATAATCTCACGGCCCCAGCGTTCAGCAGGGATTTTGGCCATACTGTCGGCATGTTCTTCGAGATATTCACGCACATCGCTTGCAGTTTTCCAGAAAATATCCATTTCTAATTCGGCTGAAAATCTCAAAATTCTTAGTATTCGCAAGGGGTCTTCGTGAATAAGTTCAAAGTTGTCGCCCGTGAGTCTAATTACTCTGTTTCTGATGTCGAAACGCCCTCCGAACGGGTCAACAATGCCGCCGTCTGAACGAATTGCGATCGCTTCTATACTTAAATCGCGGCACGCTAAATCCTCTTCAATCGTTGGACGTCGAAGCCCAAAAGCTCTGAACGGAACGCCAAACAATTCGCCACGTAACGCAGGATAAGGGCCTCTTGCGTCAACTGTACCTGTACCAAGTGCAAGCGCTACTTTGTACAAATCGTTGGAACTGATTGCAAGTGTGATAACTTCAGGCTGAAGCCCCATTTGAATCATTCGGACTGTATCGCCAACGAGCCAAGCTTTTGTCCCGCATTCTTCCACTTTTGCGAGAACGTCAAGATAATTGCGCATAGTGTCATCTCCCGTTTAGTTAAATTTTTAATTAGAAATTACTAATTTCACAGCTTCAGCGAGTTTATCCGGTTTAATGAAACTTGTATTTACAAGTAAATCGTAATTGGATTTGTCGCCCCATTTCTGTCCGGTGTAAAACTCGTAATAATCAGCGCGCGACTTGTTAATCTGTTCGATTCGGCGCGAAAGTTCTTTATCGGTCATCTCTGATTGTTCATAGTCGTTGCTTTGATTTTCGCGGCAGCGTGTGATTTTAGTTTCCATGTCTGAATACACGAAAATTCTAAACGGCTGATACTCGCGAAGAATATAGTCAGCGCCACGTCCTACGATGACACAATCAGATTTTGAAGCTACCTCACGAATTATATTATGTTGTTCAGATTGTACAGACTGGCCATAATCAGGCATAACCGCCCAAAATGTCCGTCCCGTGTGGATCGGGAACGGAATAACGGGCTTGTGTTCTGCAATATTCTGAACATACTTTTCAGAAAGCGAAGTGCGTTTTGCAATTTCGGCAATTATTTCGCGGTCGTAGTATGGAAAAGCAAGAAGTTCCGCAAGTTTTCGGCCAAATTCGCGCCCGCCTGAACCAAATTCGCGCCCAATAGTGATGATTTTGTTCATAAATCTCACTTCCTTCTAAATTGTAATTTTGTAAGCATTGCTAAAATCAAAACTAAGCCCGCACCAGTAAGCTGACAACCGCTGCTTGACGAGGCTGAATTTCCAGATGATGAACTCGCTGCCGCGCTAATCGGAGTGCCGCCTGCAACAGTTCCGCCAAGCTCCGTAGCTGTGTAAATCTCGAATACATCATCATCTTCCATGTTTATCAAAGCTATTTCCTCACCAATAAGCGCCGCAATAACTTTGTATTTTGGATCGCGAATTAACTGTGCACTATTGCCAGTAATGTTTGTCAACAACGCGGCCGGCTCTTGATTTTCTTCATAATGATACAAAGAATTTGTTTTAGTTCCGTCTGCGTTTTCAGATTGCAAAATGTAATAAAATCCTCTGCTAGTATCTTTACAAATTGCTACAACCGGTATATCAGTCGAAACAAGTTGAGTAGTTTTAGACTTTGTTGTTACATAAACGCCATCATCACAGCCTACCGCAATTCTTGAACTACTCAGGAAGCTGATTGTTCTCGAGGTTGAAAATGGAAGCTCCCATTTCTCTGCGTTTTCAGTATTTAGCTTAAGAAGACCGTTAAGACTTAAAACAAGATCGCCAGATACAGTTGTATTACGTGCAACTAGGACATAAACGCGGTAATCAGTTGTTAAAACGCCTTTAATCTCTGGATTTGGTGAAATATCATCACTCTTGTGAGTGTAAACGTTTCGTATTTTGAAATTTTCTGTATCATACTCGCGAACTGTTGAACCTGTTGCTAGATACAGACTTGCTCCGCCGTTGGTGCTTGCGACGATTGGACGCCCATATGTATTTTCCAAAATAATTGGCTTATCCTCGTTGTCGATTGGCGTCGTAAGTTTTGAAGATGATGCGAACCTTAAAGCCTTATCGCCAGAGAGTTCAGGGTCATTACTTTCAACGGGAGTTACGAAAATGATTTTGGAATTTCCAGTTCCGTTTGAGGTGTTATTCTCCCAGTATGGCGCTGCGATTGAGCCTGCTTCGCCGTTGTATGTAACGCCTGTAACGTCCGCGCTTGAAGTGCTGGAAATTTGAATTAATCCGAGTCCGCCGTCAGCAGTTGTATAAACGATGTTAGCCGCTGCAAAGCCGCATGACATCATCAGAATTACTAAACTTGCAAAAATTTTTTTCATTGTATGCGCTCCTTTTATTTTTTCTTTTTAGTTTTAATCTTCTTTTTTACAGTTGTTGAGCCGTCTTTTGATTGCAATTCTTTCATCGTGGCCGTAACTTTTCCAACTAATTTTTCATTGCCGCCACTGTAACGCAAAATTCCTCCGCGAAGATCGCCGCCAGCTTTGTTCATGCAGTCTTTGAGAATTTCTGTACCAAACAAAATATTAATTCTTGCATCAAACAAATCGCTTGCCTTCTTGACGCTTGGGAATTCTTTCTTTATTGCCTTTTCATGGACTTTCCAACGAACTTGCATTAAGCCATAATCGCCGCCCTTAGATACAGCTTTGTTATTCACCGTCGATTCATGCACAATCAGGGCTGCGATTGCGTAAGGGTCTTGCTTGTGCTTGTCGCTCGCTTGAATTACAAAATTTGCATACTCTTGAGCCTTCTTTGCACTTAATGAAGGATTAACACGAGTGAACAAGTTCGCTATGTTACTGGCTTTTGTGTTTTTAGCTTCGGCTGCGCAAATTACAATTAATAAAAGCGCGATTGTAATTAAAAAAAGTCGTTTCAGTTTTAAGTTTTTCATGTCTTAGTCTTTGTTTTTATTCTTGTTTGCGCCTTTGGCTTTCAGCTTCTTCATATCCGTGCGAAGAGTTTTTAATCCGGGTTCGCCTAAAACGTCATTGCCCTTGCCATAACGTTCTACAGCTTCTTTCCAAGTGCCGTCCTCGTTAGGTGAATAATCTCCAATCGCTTTACGCAACGCCACAAGTGCAACATACATATTTTTAACTGCATCTAAGTATTCAGTTTTTACTGATTGATAAGCCGTCTGAGCGTTGATTAAATCAATCTGTGCGCCCATTCCTTCAGAATACATTAGCTCCGTAATTCGCAATTCTTCTTCGGAACGTTCCACTTGTATTTTCTTATCTTGTTCAGCGGCTGCGGCGTTGCGCCAATTATTGATCGCAACTGCAATATCTCGGCGCGTTGTCTCTTCGACTGCGTGAAGATTTGCTTCGGCTGCTTGTATCAATCTATCTGTGTTTAGAACTTTGTATTTTGTTGTATTACCATCAGAGATTGGGACGCTTAACGTCAACGAAGCTCCTGCTTGAAGTTTATTAGGTGTTGAATAATATTCAGGGTCTGACCAGGGTGTAAACTGGAATGCAAAATCAAGCGTCGGTGATAAGCCCTTCGCTGTGAGTTTTTTCACTAGCTTAGCGCGTTCAAGGTTTAGCCGCGCGGCTCTAACATCAGGACGATACAACAGAGCATCATCAAAATTCATTGTAATATCAAAAACTGGAACTTGTAATTCTTCGTCAACAGGCTCAACATCAAGACCACCCGCCATTAAAGAAAGCTCCGCAAGCAAATTCATATATGTGGTTTCAGCGTTCTTTACGAGGCTCCCGGCTTCGACCACTTGCGCATCACTGCGGACTATATCCAATCTCGGAACAAGTTCTTGATTATACTTTTCCATTGTAATTCTGTGATTTTCAGCGCGTTGGTTCATTATGTCCTTTTGAAGTTTCACATTTTCGCGTGCTAAAACCGCTGACCACCAAGTCTCTTCGGCAGCCGCTATCATCGTGTTCACATTGGTATCAAAATTTGCGCGTGAGACTTCGTAACCTAAAATATTTTGCTGCTCGTCGAGTTTATAGCTTCCGGATATGTCAATACGCTGTGAAAGTCGCAAAGCTAAACTTCCGGCGCTGACGTTGCGAACTCCTTGCTGCTTTGTCGCATATGAGCCCGTCGCGGAGGCGGCTGTCGTTGGTCGTTGATAGCCCACAGCGGCAAGCACAGAGTAATAATCGGCTTCGACGTTTTTGACTCCGGCTCTAAGCGAGTGATTATTTAATAAAATTTCCTGAACATATTGCGGCAAAGTCATTTTTACGTTTGAATATGCCGGGCTTGCTAGCATAGTCGAGAAAATCAAAACGCAAAAAATTTTATATCGTGAGACTTTCATAAATAAACTCCTTACTTTTAAGTTGTTTCTTGTTAATTATAATTGAATTTTTCCAAATATAGAATATAATCGCTTTATAAATTTTTCAAAAGGAGTTTTTTTCATGGCAGATATAGTAACTTTAGTGATGGAGTCCCGTGAGAAGACAGGCAAAGGCGAAAACGGAAGAATTAGACGCGCCGGCTTCGTGCCATGCATAATCTACGGCCCCGAAATCAAAGAAAACATTAAAGGCAAAGTCAACATGCGCGAGCTTGAAAGAATTTTGGCTGGCCACTGGGAAACGACGCGCCTTAACGTCAAACTTCCTGACGGCAGCGAAGAACTTTGCATAATCCGCGAAGCCCAGCGACACCCGATAACGGACATGCCTCTTCACGTTGACTTCTTACATCTTGTAAGAGGACGCAAGATTACAGTTAAAATCCCTGTCGAAGTTGTCGGACGCGAAGACTCGCAAGGTGTCAAAGATGGCGGAGTCCTTGAGTTTACTCACGAGCTTGAAGTCGAGACCTTGCCGATGAGCATTCCGGACGTTATCACCGTTGACGTTTCTGGCCTCAATGTTGGCGACGCTATCCACGTTAAAGATTTGAAACTTCCTGAAAACGTCGAAGTCCTTGCTGACCCCGAAGAAATCGTTGCGAATGTCGTAACCTCGCGCGGTGTTGAAGAGGCAGAACCTGAAGAAGAAGCACCCGCCGCTGCTGATGTCGAAGTCGTAGCCAAGGGCAAGGCCGCCAAGGAAGACGCTGAAGCAGAAGACAAGAAGTAATGTGTCATGAAACTCATAGCCGGCCTCGGAAATCCCGGAACTGAATACGCTTTCACCCGTCATAACACGGGCTGGCTGTGCGTTGACCACATAATCGTAAACAAAAATCTCGGCTCGCCACAAACGAAATTTCATTCTGAATTTTGGAAGTCTGATGGCGTGATTTATATAAAGCCGCTGACTTTCATGAACTCAAGCGGGATAGCCGTTAGCGAAGCTGTGAATTTTTATAAGATAGAACTAAGCGACGTTTTAATAATTTATGACGATATGGCGCTGCCGTTTGGAAAGTTGCGACTTCGCGCGAACGGTTCGGCTGGCGGTCATAACGGTTTAATTTCGATTTTGGGAGCGTTGGGAAGTCTTGATGTCCCGCGTCTGCGAGTTGGAATCGGCAAAGCCCCGGGCGAAATGATTAATTACGTTCTCGGACATTTTAACGAAGACGAGCGAAAACAGCTTCCCGATATCGTCGATAATGTTGAACGAGCTGTAAACACGTGGCTCGATAAAGACATTCAAAGAGCTATGACGCTTGTAAATGCAAGTAGGAATTAGGAAGTAGGAGGTAGGAAGTAATTTTTCCGCCTCCTATTTTTTAATAAAAAAATAAAAATTAAATTTTAAGGAGGCGTATTAAAAGTGAAACAGGAACGGCGAAAATCTTCAAATGTGTTACTCGATACAGCTTTGCAGGAGTTTTACGGCGCGGCTGACGAAATGCGGCTCAATGAAAAATTAATTTCAATCTTGAGCCACTCTGAACGCAGGGTGCAAGTTTCGATACCTGTCGAAATGGACGACGGAAGCGTTAATGTCTTTGAAGGCTATCGCGTTCAACACTCTACAGCTCTTGGCCCGTCTAAAGGCGGCGTTCGTTACGACCCCGAAGTCGATATGGACGAGTGCGAAGCGTTAGCTATGTTGATGACGTGGAAATGTTCGCTCGCGGGAATACCTTACGGCGGCGGCAAAGGCGGTATAGCTTGCGACCCTATGAACATGTCGAAGAAAGTAAAAGAAAAATTATCACGGACTTATGGCGCGAGAATTTCCCCTATATTAGGAAAATGGAGCGATATTCCTGCCCCCGACATGAACACAAGCAGTCAAGAAATGGTTTGGATCGTTGACACTATCTCTAAAATGCGCGGCGACTTAGAACCGGCCTTATTAACAGGCAAGCCCGTAACGTTTTGGGGAAGTTATGGACGACACGAGGCTACAGGGCGCGGCGTCGCCACATGCGGACTCGAATTAATGAAAATTCTTGGCAAAAATCCAGATAAAATAACGGCAATCGTTCAAGGATTTGGCAATGTCGGTAGCTACACCGCGAAGACTCTCACCGAAGCCGGCGTTAAAGTCGTTGCGATAAGTGATATATCAGGCTCGTATTATTCTGCGAACGGGATCGACATTCGCAAAGCGTTTGAAGTCGTTCACGCAAATCCTAAGAGATTATTAACCGGGTTTGAAAAAGTCGGGAACTGCGAAAAAATTGACGAAGATATGTTCGTTGACGCCGATTTTCTTTTCCCGTGTGCTCGCGACGGAATGATTAATCGCAAGACCGCCGACAAAATTAAAGCACGTTACATCGTCGAAGGCGCTAACGGGCCTGTTACTCCTGAAGCTGATGAGATTCTCGCAAGCAAAGGCGTTACAATCGTCCCGGACTTCCTCGCAAACTCCGGCGGCGTCATTGGCTCTTATTTTGAATGGGCGCAAAACTTGCAGGGCGCTTTCTGGACCGAAGAGGAGTATAACAACAAACTCGTTCATATAATGAAGGGCAACTTCCGCCGCGTTTGGGATTATGCTGAAGCAAAAAAAATTAGAATGCGTCGCGCGGCTTCCATGGCGGCTATTCAAAGAGTTGCTGACGTCATCGAAATGCGCGGAACGTTTTTATAAAGTAGGAATTAGGAGTGAGGAGGTAGGATTTAGGGCCTCCTCAATTTTCTAAAATGTTAATATGTTGGCATCTATTTCGCCTGCGTGATAGGCTTTATGACAAGTGGAGCAAAGAGTGATTATGTTTTCGAGAGCAGCCGGGCCACCCTCATGATATTCGACTACATGATGACCTTCCATTCGTTCGTCTTCGTCTAGCTCATCTTCTGTTCTGCCACAAAACGCGCATTCGTAATTATCACGTATCTTGCCATATTTTTGAACTTGCTGGTGTGCATGTGAACGCTGTTTTCTATTCTTCATCTCCGCCTCCCAACAGTTGCTTCCAGCCATGCCAACCTTTAGGAAGTTGATTCCTTGGAACGTCTATTATCTCGCCATGTGCATCGGGAGCTACTTCAGCTCTCACTCTTGCAAATTCAGCTTGAAGTTTAGCGGCGGCAGCGGTAGAGAGATTGCGAACTTTCGCGTGAACTTCGTGATTTCCTGCCATGAATTTGACCTCCTATAAAATTTTAGAATGTAATTACATTAATTGATTCTTCTTCGTTATCGCTGGTTTTAGCTTTTATAGTGCCATCACCGAACGTAATTAAAATTTTGCCTTCTGATAATCGCGGCAAATTCTCTTCATCTAAGTAATATTGAAAAATTTCAATTTCGCCCGACGGTTTTCGTACAGCTACGTGAGAATCCCATACGCTTAAAACAGAATCGCCGGGTTTTAAAATTTCAAGACTGACTAACATAAAAATTTTTCTCCTTTTCTTTTATAATTTATCCACGCTCTTTGTGAAGCCTCACTCGACTAAAGTCGAGTGCTTCCAGCCGTCTTAATTGGCCGGACTGCCTGTCTGCATATTCGGTCTAATCTCAGTACACAAAAACGAAGTTCTGATAACCGCAAAAAGACTAGAACACAGATACAGGTGCGGGTGCTTCTCCTAAACACGAGGGAACTTTTGCCCCCATGCCCAACCTTACTGTCACCAATAAGGATTACGTAGAATGCGCGGTTAGTGTCTACT
>JAFSUP010000124.1 GCA_017445205.1 Synergistaceae bacterium | reverse complement strand
TTCGGCGGCGGTTGCGCTGTCAAAAAAACTGCGCGGCGAGATAAAAAAAATTCACGGGCTGAAAACTTTCGACGCCATGAAAAATTTTTCATTTGACGCGACGAAAGTCACCGTGAACATTCAAGGCTTGGGCTTGATGGGGCAGGAAGCGGAAGAAATTTTGCGCCACGAGCTGAAATTTCAATGCGAGCTTTCGGACGCGGCGAATCTTTTATTTTTGATAACATATTCAGACACGGCGGAAACGATTTCAAAACTCGTTGACGCGCTGAAACTTTTGCCACATCGCCCGCCGAAAAAAATTTACTCAACGCCGCCGTCGATAGGAATTTCGATTGCGGAGCTGAGTCCGAGAGAAACTTTTTATGCGCCCGTTGAAGTCGTCGCCCTAAAAAAATCTGTCGGGAGAATTTGCGCCGAGGAGATAACTTTTTACCCGCCGGGAATCCCGCTACTCATGCCCAGCGAAAAAATTTCGGCGCAGGTTATCGAACTGATTCGGCAATCGCACGGGCGAGTTATCGGCGCGAGTGATTCGACACTGTCAACGATAAAAGTTGTCACATCGCCTTGACGAGCGAATAGAAGTTAAATTTCTCCGAAAAAAAATTTAAAGCCGTCCACAAAGTCCTCGCCGCGAACAAAGCCTGCCTCTGTCAGTTTATTAAAATTCAAGCCTGGTAGCAGAATAAAAAAGATTTTCTTGCCACGCGACGCGTTCATTACGTCGATTAATTTTTGCATGGGCAAGGTTGATTCGATGGCGAAGACTTCTTCATCACTTTTAATAGAAAATTTTCAGCGACAATATCAATTTCTTTTTCAAGAATAACAAAGGCGCGAGTTTTGCCACTCACTATGGAGGAAAGTTTCAGCGCAGATTTTTTTAATTCGCCACGAACGTTTAGGAAGCCCTCGTAAAGCCGCCCGATTGAATCTGCGTCGAACCAAGGCGTCTTAACAAATTAATTCGTCCACAGCCGATTGAACGAGTCATTGAGGTCAAGCCCCAAGCCGAAACCGAAACTCCCGCCTGCGTAGTGATAAATTTTTCCTGCAGAAGAAAATTCTCCATCGCGCCTAGTGAAAAATGTACACCGGTTAAATTTAATCGGCAACTTCAACGCTCTTGTCGAAAAACAGTAATTAAGAATGTCTTGGTCTCCGTAGCCGCCGAACCAATGGTACTTAGCCGTAAACTTTGCTCCGTTCATTATCGTATCTTCTTCGCCGCGCAAAATTCTTAAATCAATCAAGAGCACACCCGAATTGAAGTAATCTTCGCATTTCACAATATCGTCGGCGCAAAGTCTGAAACCAGGTTTCATATCAACTGTCTTATAGGTCAAAATTTCGGGCACGGCGGCAAGAATTTTATCGCCCAAGTCAATCTGCCAAAGCTCCTTTATGCCAAGATTAACGATTATATCCGAGTCGAGGTAAATAATTTTATTGACGGTATTCGGAAGAATTTGCGGAACAAAAAGTCTGTACAAGGCACCGACAGTGAGTCGCGAATTCTCGAAGCTTAATGCTGTAATTTCCTGAATTTTATCCGCGCACAATTCTTCCACGTTATAAAACTTTACAAACTGACCGTAGCGACCGGCGAGATAGATAAATTTGTCGCGATTGTTGGGCGTTAAGGTGTTGTCGTGCAAAATATGAACGGTGACGTCCGAGGTTGTGTTTTCAAAGAGGGAACAAATCGTCGTGCCCGTGAACTTTGAATAAGTTCCGGACTTGTCATAAAGCCCGAAGCAAACGTGAATTATAAAATCACCCCTTACATTGCCTCAAGAATCTGGTGAGAATTAAAATCCTCCAGCAAAAAATCCTTGCCGTCAAGAAAATCCTTGCCGAAAACAAGTCCAGCATCTTCCAACACCTTGAACGGGAAGTTCGGGAGCAGAAAGAAGAAAATTTTTTTACCACGTGAAGCATTCATTATGTCGATTATTTTTTGATTGGGTGCCCCGCCTGAAACTACAAGTACTTCTTCGTCTTCGCGTACAGAAAAATTTTCGAATAGCAATTTGACGCCATTCTTAGCAACGATAAAAGCTCGAGTCTTGCCACTTACTACCGCCGAGAGACTTAGCATAGCTTTTTCCTGTTCGTCGCGAACTTTTAGGAAGCCTTCGTAAAGCCGCTCAATTGCCTCAATGTTGAACCACGGCGTCTTGATAAAATAATCCATCCACAGCCGATTGAACGGATCGCTCATGTCAAGCGTCAAACCGAAGCCGAGCGACATTGCGGTATAGTGATAAATTTTCCCGTAGGTTAAACCAATTTTGTAATAGCGTTGAGATTTGACAAAGGCATTGAATTTTTCAGGGAGCTTGAGATAATTTTTCGAGAAAAGATAATTTAGCACATCTTGATCCAAGCAATAGAATTCGGAAGACGTGCCCACGAAAGCCACGCCTCGCATTAAATTTTTTTCTTCGCTACGGAAAATTTTCAAATCCATCAGCAGAACGCCGCTGTTAAAATAATCTTCACCCGCCACGTAACCTTTCAAACACAACGGCGCGGAAGTTTGTATAGGAATTCCGTTGGAACTTTCGGCTACAGCGGCGAAAATTTTTCCGGCGAGGTCAATTTTCCAAAGTTCGTTTATATCCATATTCACGACGATATCCGAGTCAAGATAAATTATTTTTTCTATTTCGGCGGAAAGAAAATTAGGAATCAACAGCCTGTAGAGTGCGGCAACGCTGAGCCTTGACGTTTTGGCAAAGGGAATTCGTTTTAGTATTTCGTCAAGTTTTTCCGCGCAAAGTTCGTCCACGTTATAAAAGTTTACGGCTTGTCCGTAGCGACTGACGAGATAAATAAATTTGTCGCGATTGTCGGCAGTCAAGGTGTTGTCATGAAGGATATGAACGGTGACGTCCGAGGTTGTGTTTTCAAAGAGGGAACAAATCGTCGTGCCCGTGAATTTCGAGTAACGTCCCGTCTTGTCATAAAGGCTAAAGCAAACGTGAATCATAAAACCACTCCCTACATTTTACTCACAAGCGAATAAGCTATTTTATTCAACTTGTAATCTTTAGTCAGAAAATCGTAGCCGTCCAAAAAGTCTTCGCCGCGAATGAAACCAGCTTCTTCCAGCCTGTCAAATTCAAAACCCGGCAACAGGATAAAGAAAATCTTCTTGCCGCGCGAAACGTTCATTACGTTAATTAATTTTTGCAGGGGCAAGGTGGATTTGATGGCGAAAACTTCCTCATCATCTCTAACAGAAAAATTTCCGACGAGCATGTCAATGTCCTTTTCTAAAATGACAAAGGAACGAGTCTTGCCGCTCATTATAGAGGAAAGTTTCAACGCAGCCCTTTTTAATTCGCCGCTAACTTTCAAGAAGCCCTCGTAAAGTCGCCCAATTGAATCACCGTCGAACCACGGCGTTTTGATAAAATAATTCGTCCACAGCCAATTAAATGAATCATTGAGATCAAGCCCTAAGCCGTGACCGAGATTACCGCCCGCGTAGTGATAAATTTTTTCAGCAAGCGACTCCTCGTCGTATCGAGCGAAAAGTGTAAATTGGTTAAATTTAATCGGCAACTTCAACGCCCTTGCTGAAAAACAATAATTCCAAATATCTTGCCCAGGATAGCCGACAGGTTGAGGATTTTCTTCAAAGAATTTCAAGCCATCAATAATAGTTTCCTTTGCCTTGCGCAAAAGATCCAAATTCATCAAAATCACGCCGCTGTTGAAGTAATCTTCACACCTAATAAGACCTTGCTTACACAGCGGAAAAAAATACTCCATTTTTTCGATAGTTTCATAACTCAAAATTTCGGGCACGGCGGCAAGAATTTTATCGTCGATTTCAATCTGCCAAAGCTCTTTGATGTCCAGATTGACGATTATATCCGAGTCAAGGTAGATAAGCTTCTCTATTTCGGGGGCAATAATTTCCGGCAACAAAAATCTGTACATTGTGCCGACGCTGACATGAGAGCCTTTTACAGTGGGAAAATATTCGATAAATTCGTCAAGTTTTTCCGCGCAAAGTTCGTCCACGTTATAAAAGTTTACGGCTTGTCCGTAGCGACTGGCGAGGTAAATAAATTTGTCGCGGTTATCGTCAGTTAAGGTATTGTCGTGAAGGATATGAACCGTGACGTCCGAAGTTGTGTTTTCAAAGATTGAGCAAATCGTCGTACCCGTGAACTTCGAGTAACGCCCTGTCTTGTCGTAAAGCCCGAAGCAAACGTGAATCATAAAATCACTCCCTACATTTTACTCACAAGAGAATAAGCTTCCTTCTTCAAGTCTTTATCTTTAGGAAGAAAATCGTAGCCGTCTAAAAAGTCTTCGCCGCGAATGAAACCCGCTTCTTCCAGCTTGTCAAAGTCAAAACCCGGCAACAGGATAAAGAAAATCTTCTTGCCGCGCGAAGCGTTCATTACGTCGATTAATTTTTGCAGGGGCAAGGTTGATTGGATGGCGAAAACTTCCTCGTCATTTCTGACGGAGAAATTTTCGACGAGCACGTTAAGCTTGTTTTCTGCGACGACAAAAGCGCGTGTCTTGCCGCTCACCGTTGCGGAAATTTTCAGCGCAGACTTTTTTAATTCGCCGCGAACTTTCAAGAAGCCCTCGTAAAGCCGCCCGATTGTATCAATGCTGAACCACGGCGTCTTAACAAAATAATTCATCCACAATCGATTAAACGAGTCGCTTATGTCAAGCCCCAAGCCGATACCAAAACTCCCGCCCGCGTAGTGATAAATTTTTTTAGCAAGCGACTCCGCGTCGCGTCTGGCATAGTACGTGAACTGGTTGAATTTAATCGGCAACTTCAACGCCCTTGCTGAAAAGCAATAGTTCCAAATATCTTGCCCAGGATAGCTTGCAGGTTGAGGATTTTCTTCCAAGAATTTCAAGCCATCAATAATAGTCTCCTTTGCCTTGCGCAAAAGATCCAGATTCATCAAAATCACGCCGCTGTTGAAGTAATCTTCACACCTAATAAAGCCTTGCTTACACAGCGGAAAATTCTTCTCCATGTTTTCGATAGTCTTAAAACTCAAAATTTCGGGCACAGCGGCAAGAATTTTATCGCCCAAGTCAATCTGCCAAAGCTCCTTTATGCCAAGATTAACGATTATATCCGAGTCGAAGTAAATAATTTTATTGACGGTATTCGGAAGAATTTGCGGAACAAAAAGTCTGTACAAGGCACCGACAGTGAGTCGCGAATCCTCGAAGCTTAATGCTGTAATTTCCTGAATTTTATCCGCACACAATTCTTCCACGTTATAAAAGTTTACGGCTTGTCCGTAGCGACCGGCGAGATAGATAAATTTGTCGTGATTGTCGCTCGTTAAGGTATTGTCGTGCAAAATGTGAACTGTTAGCGATAGGGGGGGTATTAGCATTTTCAAAAAGTGAGAGCATAGCCGTGCCCGTGAATTTCGAGTAGTGCCCTGTCTTATCGTAAAGCCCGAAGCAAACGTGAATCATAAAAATTCCTCCTTAACTCTTGCGAACGGGGACTTCCAAATCGTCGAGCGGTTTGAATTCCATGCCGTCGGGCGTCTTCAAAATAATTTCCAGCTCGTCGCCGCTCTTGACGGGGTCGGCGAATTCGGCGGGCTTTCCGTTGACTTTAATAATAAAACTCATACGGCTTTTGGCGGGCGGCGGTTTGAAATTTACTGCAAGTAGGGCGTCGCTGACCATGACGGAATTTTTTTCTTCGCGCTCGTAAATAATTTCCGCGC
>JAFSUP010000123.1 GCA_017445205.1 Synergistaceae bacterium | reverse complement strand
GTCAAGCGATAAATCAAAACTCGTGTAATTATAGTAGCGCGAGTCTTGGCTAATCTTAACGTCAACACTCACGGGTATTGAGAATGATACTCCCTCAATGCCTTTGAAATCCGTTGAAGCTGTCGTTAAAGTCAAGTCTGCCGATGCAAAAATGAATCCGTCCGCGTTCGATTCATCATTTTCTTTGAATGTCGTAACGCGCCGCGAGTGAGAGCCGTTAGCGTCGTTATTGTCTTCGGAAATTATGTTATCAGACGAAACAAGTCCCGATGAAGTTATCGTAATTTCAAAAGTTGCTGTCTTTGTCGCTTTGTGAGTGCCTTTGTCCTCCGAAGCCGTAGCGGTGATGTTAATGCTGTGCGTCCCCGTCGGAGCGTTCATGCCTGCTTTTAGCTCGCTCTCAGAAATTGAAAATCCTGTCGGCAAATTTTCGGAACTCCACACAAATTTATAACCTGACGTAGCGTCCGCGCTTGTGTTGTCATCGAAATTTTCCGTAACTTTCGCGCCAAGCGTCAAACTTTGTCCCCTCGCGAGCGTTTGAGTCGTTGCGGTCGTTATGTCAACCGAGACCGAAGTAATATTCGCATTCGTAACTGTAACGCTGATGACTCTATCCGCAGAAGCCGTTTTGCTCGCCGAAGTTACTTTAACGTCAACCGAGACGGAATATGTTCCGACAGCAGCATCGCCCGAAACAGTCAAAACTCCATTGTCAAAATATATTCCGGCGGTCGTGTTATTTGTTGTCCAGACGGAGTCATATTCGCCGCTCGAAAGTTTCTTTGTTGAGCCGTCATTATATGAGGCTTTGACATCGGCGGACAAATTTAATTTTCTCGTCTTGCCGTGCGAGGTCGTTATCGAACTGTCGCCAGAGATTGTAACGTCGAGCGAAGTTATCGAAGGATTCTTGATTGAAATCGTAATGTCTTTGTCGCACGAAGCCGCGAGAGCGGGAGTGTCGCCAGAAAGAGTTACATACGCGATGATTTTAACTTCGCTGTCCTTTGAAATTGTCGAAAGGCCGCTGATGTTGAACGTAAAAGTTTTTTGTGTCGTGTTATTGCTGATTGTTTCAGTCGAATTGATTTTATCGGCCGAGATACCTTCGGGAAGTCCTGACACGTCCACCGATAAAATATATTTATCATAATCCGTGTCGTCTCGCGAAATTGTTACATCTACGCTGACTATTCTCGCAAAATTTTGAGTCGTGAGGCCGTTCCAATCGCTTGAAGCTGTGATGCCAATGTCAACTGAAGCAATGATAGCTCCGGCCGCGTTCGTGAACGCCGTGATAGCTCCGTCCCTGTTGCCTGCCGAACTGCTTGACGAAGTTTTATCGCCTTTCTTTGTTGTTATTCCGCTGTCAGCAACAGAGCCGCCGCCGGTAACGTTAATCGTTAAAGATTTTTCAGCTTTGCCGACATCGTTTGAAGCCGTTATTGTGATTACATAGCTCTTTGTAGTGCTGAGGCCCGGCGTTCCGCTGACGGTGAATTTCTTATCTTCACTTGTTGCCGTCAAGCCCACAGGCAAATCTCCCGTGTATGACCATTTTATATTTGTTCCGGCCGTAGCTTCGATGTCAACTGAAAAATATTTGCCTTTGATTGCGTTTTGCGTTGCAACGTCAGGAAGTGTCGGCGCAATGTCAAGAACTTTAATCGTGAAGTCTTTGCTAGTTTTGCCTATGTCATTCGAAGCAACAACTTTGAATTTGAAAGTTTCACCTGCCGCTTCAGAACTTGGCGTGGCGCTAACTTCAGCTTTTCTCGTGTTCTCCTTTGAAGCAACGCTAACCCAAGTCGGCGCATTGTCCAAGCTCCATGTAATTTTTGAGCCTGCCGTAGTCTCGATTGTTACCGGCGTCATCGCATTGTTGACGCTTGCATTCGACACAGAAAAATTATCGCCTGAAATCACGGGCGCGACGTTTGCAACCGTAACCGTGATGATTTTGTCGAATGAGTTTATAACGTCATTGCTCGTTGCCGTCGCCGTTACTGTAACTTTATAAATTCCAACGTCGGCGGAAGTTTGAACTTTCAGTTTGGCATTGGCATTATCAAAAGAAAGTCCGTAAGCCGTTAGGTCTTCGCTTTTCGTTGACCATGCGAGATTGAAATCGTTTTTGTCGAGCGAAAGAAGCCTTATATCTCCGTAGCCAAAATCGCCGCTGACATCAGCACTCAAAACTAAATCCGCGCTGCTCCTGACGTTGACATTCAAAGCGTCGCCGGAAATTTTTATATTGAAAGACCTAAGGCCGATTTTCTGCGCCGTTCCTTCGACCGCGCCAATGTACGGAGGATTTTGACGCGCATTGCCGAGCTGGTCAAATGCCGGCGTTATGTCGTTTGAAACACCTGCGCCGATACACACTACAAGAGCGGTGTTTCTGCTTTCTTGTTCGTTAATTTCATAGATGCTGTGTGTTATGCCGAGTTTGTCCGCCGAAGTTGTCAGAACAGGAGTCCAGTTTGCCAGAATATAAATTGTTGTGTCATCACTCCATACCGAGCCACTGCTTTCACCTAAATCTACGCTTATCCCTTTAGTAAGGGCGCAATGGTCAAAGCTGATAGAGCCGTGAATTATGTTATTAACTTTTGTGTTCCAGATTATTGAATTTGTAGCATAGAAAGCCTTGTTAGTTGCTCGGTCGCCGTCAATATAAATTTCGTATGCGTCATTACTAACAAAAGTGCAGTCAATTAAGTCTATCGGCAATGTATTGCTGCCGGTGATGAACAAGCCGCCGCTATGAGGAGCTTTGTTATTGGTGAAAGTGCAATTTTCAAATTTCCATTGAGTATCGCCCTCACTGCCTGCCGCTATAAGATATACCGCGCCGCCATCACCGCCATTAACAGCACTATCTTTGCTGACAACAACGTTATTAATGAAAGTGCTGTTTCTTACAACAAAATATGCAGAAGCGTTGCTATCATAGCCTGCCGCTATGCCACCGCCTGAGTCCCCGCTGGTTATATTGCTGTCAAACACGCAATTTTCTATGTAAGCTCCTCCGGCACTATTATTTCCATTAATACAAATTCCACCGCCTGCGGTTGCCGCGTGGTTGTTTTTGAAAACAGAATTTTTTACAGCCGGCGCACCTGCGTAAATTAATAATCCGCCGCCTTGGTCCGCGCTTCCATTTTGAAAAACGAATCCGTCGATGATACTGTCTTGTGAAGTTGCGCCAGGGTCGTTTTGATCAGTGTTGCCGCCCCGATTGAAACTCATGACTCTAAAGCCGTTTTCGCCGTCGTTTTTTCCGTTGAGAATCGTTTTGTTCGTAGCCAAGTCGCGTTGGTTCAGAGCCTCGTCAGTGAAAACAGTTTCCGTACCTTTGAAGCCGCCGTAGATTTTTACTTTTTTGTTTAATTGAATCGTTTTGGAAAGCTGATAGTCGCCGCTCGCGATATAAAATACCGTGCCGTCTTCTAAAATGTCGGAACTGCTCACGAAGTCCGCGAGTTTGTCTTCCGAAGAAATAACGCCCGTACTAGTAGGCCAATTACCTATCGAATATTTTATGTTGTCGTTGTTGCCTGTACCATTCTTTATGACGTAATAAGTTTTAGGGTCGTCAGCTTCGCCCCTCGATGCAAACAACATCAATAATAGGCAAATGAAAATTCTCAAAAAATTTTTCATGTCGCCTGCCTGCCTGCCTGCCTGCCTGAAAAATTAAAAATTTGATTTAGCAAAAAAATCTTCCTTTCTATCGCTAAAATATTGGTAATCATTTTACATTTTTTACCCCCCCCCCCACAATGTCATTCACGCAAATAAAATGTCATTCACGCTAAGCGGAAAGGCGGTCGCTGGGAAGATCGTTATATAAAAGAAAAGCTAATGACGGAAACAAAATCGTCTATGGCTATGTGTTCGGAAGAACTTTTTCAAACAGAAGCGTAAAGTTTTTTCTTTCCATAAACGATTTTGTCATTCGGATTTGCCTGCATGATTAAGCTCTCCATGACTTCTGGGTTATCGGGCAAGTGATAAAGAATTGCGGCTTTTATTGCTTTGCTTCGGTTTTTGGGATAGCCGTCCATGCCATAAAGTTCTGCCTCCTTTCTAAAATAAATTTTATTAAATTTAAGTTTTATTTCGTCATTCATTTATTCAAATCCGCAATTTTTCAAGCATTGTCTATAATATAAAATATAATTTGTTTGTAAATAGACTTAAAAATATTTTATCAAAGGAGAGTAAAATTTTTAATGTCAGATAAAAATGATAACGTCCGCGTGCGATTCGCTCCAAGTCCAACGGGAGCTTTGCATATCGGCGGCGGTCATACAGCTTTGTTTAACTGGCTGTGGGCACGACACAACAACGGAAAATTTATTTTACGAATCGAAGACACGGATCTCGCGCGCTCAACTAAAGAATATGAACAAACGATTATGTCGGGCATGAAGTGGCTCGGGCTTGACTGGGACGAGGGCCCGGACATTGGCGGAGATTATGGCCCTTACCGTCAATCTGAAAGACTTGAGATTTATCGCGAGTACGCTAACAAACTCGTTGATGAAGGCAAAGCCTACAAAGACGGCGAAGCAATAATTTTCAAAGTCGAACCCGGGCAAGATATTTCATTTAATGATATTGTCTATGGTCAGATTAACGTCATGAGCGACGGACTTAAAGAACAAAATTCCGACAAGTTAAAAGACATCGTAATTATTAAAAGCGACGGAATGCCGACATATAATTACGCGGTTGTTATTGACGACCACTTAATGAAAATGACTCACGTTATTCGTGGCGAAGACCATATCTCGAACACTCCCAAGCAAATTTTGATTTATCGCGCATTAGGCTGGGAGGTTCCGGAGTTCGCTCACTTGCCAATGATTTTGGGACGCGACAAGAAAAAACTTTCAAAGCGTCATGGGGCTACGAGTATTTATGAATATCGCGACATGGGCTACATGCCTGACTCAATGTTTAATTTTCTTGCACTGCTCGGGTGGTCGGCGGGCGACGACAAAGAAATTTTCACGCGTCCTCAAGCGGCGGAATGGTTCGAGCTTTCACGAGTTACGAAGAAGGCCGCGGTTTTTGACTTCGATAAATTAAATTACATCAATCAAGAACATCTTAAGGCTCTTGACCCGATGGTCAGGCTCTCAATGATTAAACCGTTCTGGATCGAGGCGGGGCTGCCTGTGTCTGAACATGATGATAAGTATCTCGCCGACGCGTTGACGTTAATGGCCGGGCGTGGAAGAACAGCTAAAGAGATGGCGGAGTTCTCTGATTATTTCGTTTCGTTTGAGCCGGTGAAGGCGCGTTGGAGTCCCGAGGGACTTGACAAAGATAAGCTCAAAGAATTTTTTGCAGAGTTGTTCGCGTCGTCAGAATGGAAAGCCGAAGCCCTTGAGAACATCGCGAGGAATTTCATAACGTCGCACGAGGGCGCGAAGATGAAAGATTACGCTATGCCGTTGCGATTTGCACTCACGGGAATGAAAGTCAGCCCTGGAATTTTTGAAGTCGCGGAGCTCATGGGCAAAGACGAATGCGAGAAGAGAGTTAAATATTTCTTCGGTTAATCTTTAGGCCGCTCACTCGCTCTCCCACCCACCCGCCCGAGCTCGTTCGCGGCTAGTCTAATAACACACGCTTGATTTCATTTTTTGAAATTTT
>JAFSUP010000122.1 GCA_017445205.1 Synergistaceae bacterium | reverse complement strand
TTTCGGGAAAAAAATCAAGAATCGACTCTTTATTTTTAGATGAAGGCTTCGGCTCGCTTGATGATGAAGCTTTGAGCATGGCTCTTGAAGCACTCGGTGAAGTCCATAGAAGCGGGCGAATGATTGGAATAATTTCACATGTTCAGGCATTGCGAGAACGAATAGCCGCGCAAATTAACGTAATTCCGCAGCGCGAAGGCGTGAGCATAATCGAAGGCCCCGGCGTAAGTTATCGAAAATCGACGTAATAATCCGCAACTTCAATAATTTTTTCGCGTTCGTAAACGTTGGACTCGTCTTCGACACCGAACGTAATAAAGCCGGCGGCTTTTGCAGTCTCGATTGCAAACAAAGAATCTTCAAACACGGCGATATATTCGGGAGCAAGTCCCAAAAATTCTGCGCAGGCAAGATAAATTTTCGGCTCGTGCTTCGTCGTTTCGAGTTCTGAACACGTGAAGACGGCTTCAAAATAATTAGCGATTTTGTTTCGTTCGAGGGCAGCATTTAGTAAAATTCTGTCGCCGGCCGTAGCAATGACCATGGGAATGTTTTTTTGTCGCATTGAGTCAATAAAATTTTTCACGCCGTCTTTTAACTCGACTTCGTCAATATAAAAATCCTGAATCATTCTCACGATCCCTTGACGGATTTCATCAATACTTCTTTCGGGGACGTAATGCGCCTGCAAATATGCACAACTTTGTTCAAGGCTCATCGGGTAAAGAATTTTTGATAAATTTCTTTCCGGGATAACGTCAATGCTTCGCAGATAACGCCCGCCGAGTTCTTGCCATATGTACATAGAGTCAAGTAAAGTTCCGTCCGCATCGAAAATTATCGCTAATGAATTATGATTCGCTTTCAATTTTTGAATTCCTGACCTTAATTTTTTAGATAAGCATTTGAATTATATCATTAAAAAAATTGCGAAGATTTTCTTTCCGTGTTATATTTCACCGTGGCTCTCCCGAGCGATCGTAAAAAAATTAAGAACGTATTGCCGGGGTGAAAATTTCAAGTAGCTAAATTAACTCTGAATCTATAACATACGCATATAACGTCAGAGCAGCTTGAATAGGGCCGCGCTGATTTTTTTATATGCAACGCTGCGGCAGATAATTAAAAAGGAGGAGAAATATTGCCCGGCAACGAAGAAAACGCCCCGCGCGTTAATGAAGAAATCACATCGCATCAAGTTCTTTTAGTTGACGAGAACGGGGTCAAAGTTGGAATTACAAATACGATTGACGCCATTAGAATGGCTCGTGAACAATCGCTCGAT
This sequence comes from Synergistaceae bacterium, assembly GCA_017445205.1. Taxonomy (GTDB): domain Bacteria; phylum Synergistota; class Synergistia; order Synergistales; family Aminobacteriaceae; genus JAFUXM01. The sequence goes on along the minus strand of JAFSUP010000122.1, from coordinate 5,376 downwards.
TTAGTTGAAGTAGCGCCGATGGCTCAGCCTCCCGTTTGCAGAATTATGGACTACGGGAAGTATCGCTATCAGCTCCAGAAAAAAGAAAAAGACGCTCGCAAGAAGCAGAAAGTTCAGGCACTGAAAGAAATCAAAATGAGACCCAAGATTGATGATCACGATTTTGATTTTAAGACAAAAGCTGTGAAAACTTTCCTTGAGAGCGGGCATAGAGTCAAAGTTTCGGTATTCTTCCGAGGTCGCGAGATGTCTTTCTTAGACAGAGGCGAAGAAGTTTTGAATCGCGTTATCGCTGAATGCGAAGACGTCGGCAAATGCGAGTCGAAGCCCTTGATGGAAGGACGATACATGAGGATTTTATTAACACCGTTAAAGAGTTAAAAATTTGAAAGGAGAAAAATTTCAAATGGCAAAGCAGAAATTAAAATCACACAGCGGCGCGAAAAAAAGATTTTTCAAAACCGCTACCGGCAAGTTCGCTTATCGCAAGTGCAGCCGTTCGCACATTCTTGTTCATAAGAAGCCGTCGAGAATGCGCAGACTGAAAGAAACCGGTTACGTATCTGACACTCTCACCGAGCAGATGAGACATTTGCTTCCGTACGACTAATATTTGAAAGGAGAAATGAATCATGAGAGTTAAAGGCGCATCAGCAAGCGACAAGAAACGCAAGAAACTATTTAAGATTACAAAAGGCTACTGGGGTCAGCGTAAGAACGTTTATCGCAGAGCGCGCGAAGCCTACTTAGCGGCGTTGTCAAGAGCTTATGTCGATCGCAAACGCAAAAAACGCGACTTCAGAAGACTTTGGATCACCCGTATCAGCGCCGCAACAAGAGCCGAAGGAATGAGCTACAGTGTATTCATGAACGGCCTTAAGAAGCTCGGAATTAACATGAACCGCAAAATGCTTTCAGAGCTTGCCATTCATGACGCGAACGCCTTCAGAGAACTTGTCGCAAAGGTGAAAGATGTGAAATAATGCCCGAACTTAATGATTTGATGAATATTAATGCCGTCAGAGAAAAATTCAACGCGGCATTAAAGGCAGTATCAAATCTCGAGGAGCTTAATGACATTCGCGTAAGGTTTACCAGCAAGAAAGGAGACCTTACGCTTTTATTAAGGAGCCTCGGGAAATTACTGCCGGAACTGCGCAAACAGGCCGGCCTCGAAGTTAATAAACTCCGCGACGAAATCGAACTTAAATTAGAAGAAACTGCAAAAAAACTTCGCGCCGCCGAAAACGAAAAGCAAGAAATTAACGACCGCATTGACGTAACATTGCCAGAGCGCGGCCGCACCGTCGGAGCCTTTCACCCCGTCATTCAGACTATGCACGAGCTTGTTAATATCATGCAAGGGCTCGGCTATTCAGCTGTGGCAGGACCGGAAAAAGAAGAGGAATTTTATAATTTTGAATGCGTGAATATTCCTTCGTGGCACCCTGCGCGCGACATGCAAGATACTTTTTATTTCCCCGACGGAACGCTATTAAGAACTCACACGTCGCCCGTTCAAATTCGTTCAATGTTGAAGTATGGCGCGCCGCTTCGTGTTGTGTGCCCCGGCAAAGTTTATCGACGCGACAATGACCCCACTCACTCGCCTATGTTTAATCAAATGGAAGGTCTATTAGTTGATAAAAATGTATCCTTCAGCGTCATGAAGGGCACGATCGCCGAGATGATTAACGCTTTCTTCGGTCGAAGTCTTAAATATAGATTTCGTGCGAGTTACTTCCCGTTCACGGAACCTTCAATGGAACTTGATATCGAGTGCGTAGAATGTTCCGGACATGATGAGCATTGTCGAGTTTGCCACGGTACGGGCTGGCTTGAAGTCGCCGGTATGGGAATGGTTCACCCGAATGTAATTCGCGCCGGGAAAATTGACCCTGATGTTTATAACGGCTTCGCTTTCGGTTTCGGACTTGACCGAATGGCCATGCTTAAATATGGAATTTCGGATTTAAGATTATTATTTGATGGCAACGTTTCTTATTTTATGTCGGGCTTTGAGGAGGCGAAATCATGTTAATTTCTTGGGAACTTTTAAAACATTTTATTGACATTGAACCTTCAGACCTGACCCCCGAAGAACTCGCCGAGCGTTTGACGTTTTCAGGCTCCGAAGTCGAAGGCATAACTTACACCGCCGGTAAGATGAAAGGCGTAGTCGCGGCTCGTATCGATGCTCTTGAAACTCACCCGACTGAATCAAAATATTCAATCGCTCACTTAAACACCGGCAACGGCGAACACGTCTGCGTTACAAGCGCTACTAACATGAAGAAGGGCGATTTAGTTTTCTATGCAGGCGCAGGTTCAGTCCTTCCCAACGGTATGGAACTCGGCACAAGAGATTTTCACGGTGTTGAGAGTTTCGGAATGATGTTATCAGCTGAAGAGCTTGGACTTAATGATGTTGACGATCCGTCGGGACTTTTGATTTTGCCCAGCGACGCAAGACCCGGTGACAGTGCAGCAAGTCTTTATCATATCAGCGATGTAATTTTAGACGTTTCGATAACTCCCAACCGCGGAGATTTATTGAGCGTCTTAGGAATGGCTCACGAAATTAAAGGGCTATATCCAAAATCCGTTTTGAAAACTCCCGAATGGCTAAGACCGTTGAAACAAGATAAAGAATGGCCGGAAGATTTCGGGAGTATCTCGCTCCCTGATAAAGGCTGCTTGTGCTACAGGCTCGGACTTGCTACAGGTGCGAAGATGAAACAATCGCCTCTCACCGTGAAAGTAGACTTAGCCCACTTGGGAATGAGGCCGATTATAAACGCCGTTGACGTTACGAATTATATTATGTTGATGCTTGGCCAACCGTTGCACGCATTTGACTTAAACACGCTTCCAGCTCGTGAGATTACAGTTAGAGCTGCTCACGATGGTGAGAAAATGCAAACTCTTGACGGCAAAGAAAGATTATTGACCGAACGCGACATGTTAATCACAAGTGGTGGTGAAGCGATCGCATTAGCCGGCGTCATGGGCGGTGAACAAACTGGCATTAACGACGACACAAGCACAATCGTAATCGAGAGCGCGTGTTTTTCGCCTGTCCGAGTCGGTCATACTTCACGAAGACTTGGAATTAATTCCGAAGCCGCGTTCAGATTTTCGCGAACCGTTGATCCAAATTTAAGCAAAGCTGCTTTGATGGCCGCGACGACTTTAATTCGCGACTGGTGCGGAGCGGAAGTCGATTACAAACCTTTGAGCGCTGAAAACGAAATTCCTAAGCCGCAGCCGGTCAAGCTCACGCGCAAGAAACTTTCTACTTATTTGTCATGGGACAACATGAAAGAAGCTGAAAAAATTCTTGAAGGTTTCGGAATCGAACAAATTAAAGGCACAGACGAAGAAAAATTTTTCATGCCGCCGAGTTCTCGCCCGGATATTTCAATCGAAGAAGATTTAATCGAAGAAGTCGGTCGCTATATCGGCTACAACGATGTCGCTGAAAGACTTCCTGGCGAAATGCCTCGACGCGCTGATATTGGTTCAGAAATGGAAATTTCCGGCTTCGTTCGTAATCTTTTAATGGCTCGTGGCTATACTGAAGTCGTAACTTATAGTTTCTTGCCCGAAGATTTCCCAGAGAAATTGCGGCTCTCAAACGACGACATTCGCGCAAAAACTTTGAAAATCGCAAACCCGATTAGCCGTGACCAAATGGCAATGCGAACAACTTTGCTGCCAGGTCTTTTAACGGGATTGAAGAACGCTATAACATCAGGCTGGCGCGACCCCGTGAGAATTTTTGAGCAAGGGAAAATTTTCTTGACCGACCCTGAACGCGAACACATTGAGCTTGACCATGTAGCAGGAATTTTGTTTAACGGTCTTGATACTCGCTCGCCGTTTGAAAATCGCAACGAAGATTTTTATAGCGTCAAAGCCGATGTCGAAGCCTTAATAATGTCGCGAGGATTCACACCCGTGTTTAAGAAAGGCGAAGAACCGTTCACGCATTCGGGACAGACCGCCGAAATTTTCATCAACGAAAATAAAATCGGATTTGTTGCGCGATTGAAGCCCGCGATTGAACAAGAATTAGACGTCAGCGGCGTATATGCTTTCGAGATAGACTTGACGCACTTGGCCTCAAGGCGAAAACCTGAATTCACGCCCGCTTCGCAGTTCCCTGCGTCGTTCCGAGATATTTCGCTTTTAGTTTCGATCGACAAGAGCAACGACGAAGTTATGAAAGACATTCGCAACTCTGTAAACGAAGCCGCGGGCGATTTAGCGCTTGAAAAATTACGACTCTTTGATATTTATGAAGGCAAAGGCATTCCCGAGGGCTTCAGAAGTCTTGCGTACTCGTTGAGTTATCGTTCACACGAAAAAACTTTGACAGTAGAAGAAGTCGAACAAGTTCATAACAAAGTCCGCGAGATTTTAAAACTCAAGGGCTACAGCATTCGCTAAAAAATTATAAAAATTAAAAATGAGGGATTGAAAATTTTTTTGTCCCTCATTAATTTTCTTTAATCATGATGACACTAAAACAAAAATGCACCTTTCTTATAAATTCCTGCGACGCTTATTCGGACGTGTGGGAATTTTTTTTCAAGGCTCTGCGCGTTCAGTGGCCCGATTGTGAGTTTCCGTTAGCGTTGAGCACAGAGACAAAAAAATTTTCTGACCCCGGTGTACGAGTTTTGAATTTTGATTCGCCATGTTGGGCAGCAAGATTCAAAAACGCATTGAAAAATATCGAAACGCCTTATGTGCTTCACGGTCTCGAAGATTTTGTTCTCAAAGAAAAAATTTCAGGCGGCGAAATAATTTCAAACGTCATTAAATGGCTCGATGAGAACCCGGATATTGGCGTTTTTTATCTTCATAAGCATTCTAGCGTTTTACAAACTCCAACTGAATTTCCCGGTTTCGGACTTTTGCCACGAAAAGCCGATTACAAATTAAGCACGCAGTTTGGAATTTGGCGAAAAGAATATCTCGATAAATGTATCAAAGGCATAGAAAGCGCTTGGGAATGGGAAGGCTTCGGAAGTATTCGCGCGGGACGTTTCAAAGAAAAAGAATACGCTTTACTCGATAATCAGCCAGAAATTTTTGAAATCCCGCTAGGCGGAGTCATTCGTCGCGGCCTCTGGCACACGGAAGCGAAGGCATTAGCCGAAAAATACAACGTCGAAATAGATTTTTCAAAGCGCGGTTTCATGAACGAGAACGACCCGTACAGACGTAAAAATGCTTATCACGTTGGCAAAAATTTTCCGCGCGACATCTTCAAAAGAATTTTTTGGCGTGAATTTTGTGAAAGAATCAGAGCCGAGTTTAGAAAAATCAGACTGAAGATTTGAAATACGCCGCGCGGGTGGGTGGGTG
>JAFSUP010000018.1 GCA_017445205.1 Synergistaceae bacterium | reverse complement strand
GGGCAAAAAACCTGCTCAAACTGTCGGAGGCGGTGCTGATAGATGTTTCAGAGCAGCCGCAGCGACGGCAGCCGAAGAACTCGTTTATAAAATTGCGTATAACATGGCTTCAGCGGGTTCGGCTCTCGGCGGCGTTACAGTTAACATAAAAATTGCAAGCGCGACTTTCAAGGACGTTGAACGAATCGAGAAAGCTCTCGGGGAGTTTTCAGGCAAAAATGGAGATGTCTTTGAACGTTCTTACAAAGATAACTTGCTCGAAATCGATTTAGTTTCAGAGAACACGGCCCGAAAAGCAGCTTCGTTTTTGTCAGAAATCGGTGTTGAAGTTGACGCTCTTACGGCTCAAACGATTAATGCCCACGTCCCCCCGGAAGAAAAAGAAGAACCACAGCCAAGCCCGGCAACTCCGGAATCAAAAATCACGGTCATAATTTCAAATGTAAATTCATTCAAAGACGCAGGAACGATTGAGGACGCTTTGCGCGAATTCCTTGACGATGCAGACATGGAAATGAATTACAAAAATAAAATTTTGACTCTCGAAATTATAAATTCGCCAGTTAATTCGCGACGGCTCGCCGCGTTCTTGAGTGATAATAATATCGAAGTCGATGGCGTAGAAAATAATTCAGTAACTGGAAGCTTTATTAAAAATTCCACAGGAGGAAATGAAATAAAAAATGAAAACGAAGATAACACGGATTAATTTTTCAAAAATAATTTTTGCGCTTTGTCTCGCAGCGTTTTGTTTCGTCAACATGAACGTAGCTGACGCTGCAAAACTCCGACGCACCGGACGCGCTCCCGAAGTCGAACACGATTACAGCCTCAACAGGCCCGTTTTACCAAATACCGGAGATATTGGCGTTGTCGTTGACGGTTACGACCCCATGCACATAGCGACAGCCGAAGCTATGATAATCGAAGAACTTGCCGCGAACGGTTACAGAGTTGTTGACGAAGCCCGCATGAAAAAATTACGCGCCGCCGCCGCTCGTGCTAAAGCTGCAAGATACGCTCTTGAAGGCAACGTTTCAGCAATTTTGAAATTAAACGGAACTTATAACGCTACAGCTACGATAGTCGCACGCGTCCAAGCCGGTCGCCCTGTCGTCAATGAATTTAGGCTCTACACGGCCACGGCTCAAGCAGCTATGATTGCGGTTACGTCACGAGGAACGAAGCTCGGCGGAAAGACAGCACAGGGCAAAGCGGTCGGTTACACTCAAGACGAAGCTCAGCAAAAAGCGATTGAGGCAGCTGTACGCGAAGGATTAGCTCAGATGTTTTAATTATTTTTTAATTCGGAGGTTTTATAAATGAAACGTAAATTTTTATTTGTGTTACTGGTTGTCGCTATTTTAATGTCGCTCTCGTGCGTGGCCTATGCTGCAAAGCCGAAACCGCAAGCAAGTTTTTCAGCGCGTCCTCGTCTTACGATTAGGCCATTTGCGAACAAAACTAACACTAACGTCCCTGTCGATGCTATCACGGACATGTTCACAACCGAACTTGGCAACGCCGGAATTTTTAATTTGCTCGAACGTGAACGACTTGACTATATCGGCGATGAAATTCGCTTAGGGCAGTCGGGCTTAATGGATCAGTCAACAGCTCCGCAAGTCGGAAGGCTCAAAGGCTCTGAATATATTCTCACCGGCGCTGTTACACTGTATCATTATAACGTCAAGGGTGGCGCGGCTGGCCTTAGGATAATCGGTGGAGCTGCAGCGGCAAAGACGGCTTATGTAACGTTGGACATTCGCATAATCGACAACACGACCGGCGAACTTGTCTATGTCAACAGCGAGCAGGGGAGCTCAAAACGCGAAATCGGCGCAGCCGGAGCAGGCTATAAAGGCTTTTTCATCGGTGGCGCAGGCGGAAGCTACGGTGGAATCCTCGCAGCGGCAACTCGTGACGCGGTCATTAAGCACGTAAACGAAATGAATCAATACGACTGGACAGACTAAAAAAGGAGCGTGATTTTAATGAAAAAAATTTTATTTGCAGTCTTATGTGTTTTTATTTTTGCCACTTGCGCTTCTGCGATGAGCCTTCCGGATATTGACCTTGGTTCAAACGAGCGTGTCCGACTTGGCATTATGAAATTCACAAGCAAAACTTACGGCGTTCCCGATAGTATGGCGGCCGGCATCAGCGACTTCTTTGCGCGCCTGTTATTCAAGGCTGATGATATTATGCTCGTCGAACGTGAACGACTTGACGACATCGCGAGAGAATTAAGGCTCGGAATGTCAGGACTTGTTGATCCAAAATCGGCAGCCGAAATTGGGAAACTTGCCGGGGCCGAATACATGCTTCTTGGCTCAATCACAAATCTTGGGCACGCCCATTCCGGCGGATATGTTCCGCTTCCGTGGGTGTCCTTAAGCACAAACGAAGAAAAAGTGAAAGCCGACCTTGATATTAGAGTTGTGAAAGTCGAGACCGGCGAAATCGTTTGCGCAGAGAGTGCTTCAGGTGTGGCGTCAAAGTCAAGCACAGGATTGGCGACACAGTGGTTCGGCGTGCATGACACAGGTTTTAGCGGAATTGAAGGCGACGCAATTTTTAACGCTACCGCACAACTTGCTCCCAAAATTCAGAAGGCCCTCACCGGCAACAGCACTTTAGCGAGCATCTTAGCTGAAGAATTTAAGAAAGCCACGAAGGCTAGCAAAGGTTCAAAGGCCAAAGAAGAAAAGAAAACGACTTCGACGAAGCAACGCAAGACTAAGAAAGAGCAAGAGGCCCCCTCCGTCGCTGAAGTCCCAGCAGAAACTCCGGCAGCGCCAACTGAAAGTCCGACAGTTTCAGCATCTTCAACAACGTCAACTCCAGACCCAGAACCAAGCACGCAGCCTGTAGTATCAGCGAGCGCAAATAATGATTACGAAAATTATTCAACAGACCCGGCGAAAGTCATAGCGACTTACTATAATTTATCTTCAGGCGAGAAGAACACGCTGCGAATACATCATTTGAATTTACGTCAGTATGGAACTAGTAAGAAAGCATATGATGAATTTACGAAACTCTTTGAAGCATACGAAGGAGATTACTTGGCGGCATATAAGGCTGGAGAAGTTGCTCAAGCGTTGCGCGACATTGATAACGCTAGGTACTGGTACGGCAAAGCTCTTGAAATTAATCCTGACTACGAGCCAGCTCAAAAGGCACTCAAAAAAATAAGCTCCGCACCTTCAAGGCCAAAATCGAAACGCAGAAAGTAATTTTTAACTTCTGGACTCAAAGTCCAGAAGTTTTTTTATAATAAAATATCGCCAATTTTAAGCCGCAGTCCTCTTGACCATTCGCCGCCGGTTGTGCGTTTCTTGCCTTCGCTTTGAACTTCGATTAACTCGACACAGAAATCGCTGCACGCAATCACGGGATTATCTTCGCAACTTACGACGAGGCCCGGGCCTTTTGAAATTTCATTATGAAATTTCGCGCGCCAAATTTTCACACGCTTATTTTCTATAACGACATAAGCTCCGCCCGACATATCCAGAGCGCGAACGGTGTCGCAAAATTTTTTTGCCGTCATTGAAAACGAAATTTCAAAATCGTTCTTATTTAATTTGTCCGCAAAGGTCGCTTGTGAATCGTCTTGCGGCGTTAAATCAAATTCAGGAATTTTTTCAAGAGCTTCCGCGGCGATGCGAGAGCCCATTTTTGAAAGTTCGCGATATAAATCAGAAGCGTTAAAGTCGTCCGGGATAAAAGATTTTTCTTGAGCCAAAATTGCTCCCGCGTCCATTGCTTTGACAAGTTGAAAGACGCTCACGCCCGTATAATTTTTTCCGTCGAGTAAAGCGCGTTGTATTGGAGCCGCGCCGCGATATTCAGGCAATAATGACGGGTGAATATTAAGACAGCCATATTTAGGCGAACTTAAGAACGGCTCTTTAATAATTTGCCCGAAGTCAATCACAAAAATTAATTCGGGCGTTTCGTTTTCAAGTTCGGCGATTAATTCGGCGTTGTCATTTAACTTTCCTGTCCTTGTAGCGGCGAGGCCAAGAGCTTCAGATTTTAATTCGACAGGCGAAGGATTTTCTTTTCCGTTTCGTCCTGAACGAGTTGGGAGGCCAGTTACGATTTTTGAGAACGTCAAGCCGTTTTTAATAAGTCCTTCGAGACACAACGCGGCAAAATTTCCCGTCCCTATGAACCAAATATTTTTTAATTTCATTTTAGAAATGACCGCCAGTGTTTTTAGAAATTTTTTTCTTGATGGCGTTTCGTTTTAGATTAGAAAGATAATCCATGAACAATTTGCCGTTAAGATGATCCATTTCGTGCAGAAACGCTCGCGCTACATAGCCTTCGCCTTCAAGCGTTTGAACTTCGCCCTTCAAATCTTGAGTTTCAATTTTCACCCATTGAGGCCGCAAAACGTTCGCATAAATCCCGGGGAAGCTCAAACAACCTTCTTCGCCCTCTTGCGTGCCCTTCTGGTCAACGACTTTCGGATTTATTAAAATGTAACTCTTGCCTTCATATTCGACGACAGCAATTTTTTTCAAAACCCCAACCTGCGGGGCAGCAAGTCCTACGCCGTCATGAGCGTGCATTGACGCAAATAATTTTTCAACAAATTTCGCAAGTTCTTCATCAAAAACTTCGACCGGCTGAGAATTTTTTTTCAAAACCGGGTCAGGATATTTTTTAATTTCTAAAATTTCTTCGTCCAAATTCTTTCTCTCTCCTTTGCGTTTTAATTTTAGATTTTATATTCGCGTATCGCCAAGCGTCAAATTTTTTAAGTTGATTAATATTGACATTCAAAATATAATCCTTAAGAGTGAAAATTATAAAAGAAAAGAGTTGAAAAAATTTATGCAGGTTAATGACAACCTCTCGCACCATATTGAACAATACATTCTCGATTGTTTCGAGGACAGAGACGAAGAAAATTTTATAAGTCTTCGACGCAAAGAACTCGCTGAAATGTTTGGCTGCGTACCGAGTCAGATTAATTACGTCTTGCGAAGTCGTTTCAGTCCGCAACACGGCTATTTAATCGAGAGCAGACGCGGCGAATATGGCTACATAAAAATTTTAAGAATCAGTTGCGACAATGCAAAAGAAAAAGTTAATCACGTTAATGATTTAGTCGGCTCTGAAATTTCAATAAGAGAAGCTTCCCGCCTCCTCGAAACGCTAAAAGAAAGAAATTTTATAACTAACAGAGAGCGCCTTTTGATTGAAATCGCTCTCAAAGATCAAACTCGTTTTTCAGACCCTGAAGACAATGCGACGTTATTAAAGAAGATGTTAAACGTTTTAATGAGTGAAAAATAAGGAGAAAAATTTATGTGGCAATTTTATACAGATAGAGGCAAAAGAGTTGTGCAGCTTGCTCATCAAGAAGCTTTGAACCTTGGGCACACTATGGTAGAGCCAGAGCACTTGTTACTAGGAGTTTTACAGGAGGGCGGCGGCGTAGCTTGTCAGGCGCTCGCAGAACTTGGCGTAGACCCGGAAAATTTCGCCGCTCACATTAGAGATTTAATCGGAAAGTCGCAAGATATTATTTCAAAGGCCGTTGACCTCCCTTTAAGCCCGCGAATGCGTCGCGCTTTAGACTTAGCTATGGCCGAAGCTAGAAAGATGGGCGTGAATTACGTTGACACTGAACACATCTTGCTTGGAATTTTGGCCGATGACTCCGGGCTTGTCGTTCAGCAGTTTAAGTCCATGGGCATAACGCCGTTTTCAGTTTTGAAACAAGTTAATGAAATTCTTTCGGGCACTGCCGGACGCAAAATTGCTCCAAATAATAATGCAGACAAAGATACAAAGCGAAAAGTGAAAGTTAAAACTCCTACGCTTGACCATTTAGGAATAGATCTCACAGAACGCGCTAAAAACGGCGAATTAGATCCCGTCATCGGCCGCGAGAAAGAAATTAAGCGCCTTATGCAAGTTCTATGTCGTCGCACAAAATGCAATCCCGTTTTAATCGGCGACCCCGGTGTCGGTAAAACCGCAGTCGTCGAAGGCCTTGCGCGTCAGATAGCTTCGGGAATAGTTCCGGACCCGTTAATTAATAAACGAATAGTGCAACTTAACATGGGAACTCTTGTAGCTGGCACAAAATATCGCGGCGAATTTGAAGAACGTCTTCGCCGAATCGTCAAGGAACTTACGGACAGCAAAGGCGATGTAATTTTATTTGTTGACGAAGTTCATACGATAATCGGCGCGGGCAATGCTGAAGGAGCCACGGACGCAGCGAATATTTTGAAGCCGGAATTATCGCGCGGAGTTTTTCAGCTTATCGGCGCAACGACGCAAGACGAATATCGCAAATATGTAGAGCGTGACGCGGCATTAGAGCGACGTTTTCAGCCCGTTCAAGTTGACGAGCCAGACATCGATAACTCGATTTTAATTTTGAAAGGTCTGAAGGACAGATACGAAAATCATCATAACGTAATCTTCACTGAAGACGCGATCGACGCAGCCGCAAAACTTTCTTCGCGCTATATTCAAGATCGCTACTTGCCCGATAAGGGAATTGATTTAATCGACGAAGCCGGCGCGCGAACTCGTTTGCAGAGTTTTGAACTTCCTGAATACATCAATAAAATTAAAAATGAGCTTGAGGCCGTTCAAAAACGAAAAGAAGAAGCCGTTTTAGCAGAGAAGTACGAACTCGCTACGGAGCTGCGCGACGAAGAAAGAAAAATTTCTGACGCGCTAGACGCAGAAATTAAAAGTTGGCAACAGAAACGCAAGGTTACACGTTCGACAATAACCGCCGAAGATATTGCCACGGTTGTAGCTGAGCAAACCGGAATCCCGGTTAAGCAAATGACGGAAGCCGAGACGACACGATTATTAAAAATGGAAGAAGAAATTTCGCACCGCTTAATCGGTCAAGACGAAGCCGTCAGCGCAGTGGCAAGAGCAATTCGCCGGGCACGAACGGGCTTGCGTGATCCTCGTCGGCCTATCGGAAGTTTTCTTTTCATGGGGCCGACCGGAGTCGGAAAAACTGAATTAGCGCGCTGCCTTGCGAGATTTTTATTTGGCCGCGATGACGCGATGATCCGAATCGACATGAGCGAATTTATGGAACGCCACGAAGTTTCAAAACTTGTAGGAGCCCCTCCCGGTTATGTCGGTCATGAGAACGGCGGAAAATTAACGGAACTTGTGCGACGCAAACCCTACAGCGTGATTTTGTTCGACGAGATTGAGAAAGCGCACCCTGAAATTTTTAATATTTTGTTGCAAGTCCTCGATGATGGAAAATTAACCGACGGCCAAGGGCGAAAAGTTGATTTTCGTAACACGGTAATCATAATGACGAGCAATGTAGGCGCAAAAGAAGCACAGCAGGGAAATTCTTTAGGTTTTGGAGCGAGTGCAGAGAGTCAAACTCAACGCGATTGGGATCGAACAAAGAAAATAATTCTCGAAGAAGCAAACAAAACTTTTAGGCCGGAATTTTTGAATCGTATTGACGAGATGGCAGTGTTCAAGCCGTTATCACGTGAGAATTTGCTGAAAATCATTGATACAATGCTTGAAGAACTTTCGACAAGGCTCGACACGAAGGGCGTTTCAATCAACGTTGCACAGGAAGTCAAAGAGAAAATTCTCGAGAAGGGCTATAAACCGAAATACGGAGCTAGACCGCTGCGCCGTGCTATTCAGTCGATGCTCGAGGACAAACTCGCGGACTTTATGCTGACTGAAAAAATCACGGAAGAAAATTCAAAAATTGATGTCAATCTCAGCGGCGAAGAGCTTGAAGTCGAACTAAAAACCGCGAATTAAAAAATGCAACGTGCTTTCAAAGATACAATTCCAGTAATGACTGGTTATATAGTTCTTGGAATTGGATATGGAATTTTAATGACTGCTAAGGGCTATAACGCTTTGTGGGCACTAGCTGCTGGCATAATAATTTATTCTGGAACTATGCAATTTGTGGCTATAGATTTATTTTCGGGCGCTTCATTTGGGACTGTTGCACTAACATCACTGATGGTGAGCGCTCGCCATTTATTTTACGGAGTTTCGATGGTTGAACGCTACAAAAAAATTCGCGGCTTAAAAAAATTGTATATGATTTACGCTTTGACGGACGAGACTTACTCGCTAGTCTGTGAATCCGACGATGAAGATTACTGTTTTTGGGTTTCATTATTAGATCAGTCATATTGGATAATTGGCGGCGTTCTTGGCGGGTTACTAGGCCAGATAATCCCGTTTAATTCACGTGGAATTGATTTCGCATTGACAGCGCTATTTGTAACTATTTGCGTTGAACAGTGGCTTAACACAGAAAATCACACGCCGGCTTTAATTGGAATTTGTTCAAGCGTGCTGTGCCTTGTAATATTTGGCGCGAATAATTTTTTAATCCCGTCGATGATTTTAATAACTGTGTTTTTGTTCATACTACGAAAGAAAATGGAGCAAAATTATAATGTTTGACGTTCACGCCGGTTATATAATTTTGATTTCAGGCGCTATCACAGTGGGATTGCGATTTTTGCCATTTATTGCATTTGGACATAAAACACCAAAATTTATTTTGTATCTTGGTCGTGTTTTGCCTTACGCTGTAATGATGATGCTAGCTGTATATTGCCTGCGCGAAGTTTCATTTTTCAAGGGCTCACACGGGCTTCCAGAGGCAGCAGCTTGCATTGTAGTTGTAATTTTACACGTATGGCGCCGCAATACACTTTTGAGCATAATAAGCGGGACTTTGTTGTATATGTTTTTAGTGCAAACTGTATTTTGTTAAAATGAAAATTGACTTTGATGTCTTGAAAAAATGCAGTCTTTTCAAGAATATTCCAGATGAATTTTATAATAAAATTTTGAAATATCTCCGTGCTGTGAAAAAAACTTTCCGGCGCGGAGAATTTGTTGTAAACATTGGCGACGAGTTTCGACACGCGGGCCTTATTCTTGAAGGCGTAATCGAATGTTCTTTTGAAGACTTGGATTTTAACAAACTAAACATGAATCACTTTACCGCGGGCGAGACATTTGGCGCTACAATGGCATTTGCAGGCATAAAAGACAGTCCGATGAAAATTGTAGCGATTAGCAAATGTACAATTTTATTTTTAGATTTACAAATTCTGAATGAAAATCAAAATTTTGAATTTAAGACGCAATTATCTGCGAATCTACTTCAGAGCTTTGCGCGCCAAAACTTATTTCTTAATCAAAAAGTCAGAATCCTAAGTCAAAAAGACCTTCGCGGAAAAATTTTGGTGTATTTACGAACCCTTCAATCTGATGAGAATGGAGCGCGGACAATTCCATTCTCAAAGACTGCGTGGGCTGAATTTCTTTGCGTAAACAGAACTGCATTATCTCGCGAATTATCCAAGATGGTGCAAGATAAAACTCTTAGTATGAATGGACGAACTTTTATTTTGTATTAGCGTTCTTTAATCTCTCATTTACAAAATTAATCTCGTCATCATGGTTTTTAATTTCGCCATCAATTATTGCAAGTTTGATCGCCGACAAAGTATCACCAATTTCTTTTCCTCTTAAACCCATTGACTGCAAGTCTTTACCGTTGTATTCGCCTTTAATATTTGTCCAAAATTCCATGTGTTCAATTATTACACGTCGAGTTTCAGGAGTTCGCAGGCATGTAATCCAGTAAAGAAGCGGAACGGCGCCATAATCTTTGAAAAACAAATAAGCCTCTGAATTTTTGATATTTTTGCGTCCGGAGCAGAATTTTTCGACGTTGGGCCACTGTTGGAAACATTTTGTTAGTTGTTCGCGCTCGTTTGGATTTAGATTCATGCGGTCCATTGCTGAAAATTTGACGTCATATTTTGATTCTGTGAATACAACTGCCATACCAACAAGCCATTCCATACCTTTGAAATCTATACCATGTTTTTTAACTTGTACAACAAAATGTTCCATTACATGAAGCCGCTTAACCACGTTGTCAGTTACTTTCATACCGGGAAAAAGAGCTTCCCAAATACCAAGTTCACACATTCGCATTACAATTTTCCTGAAACAAGTTTCTTTGGAAATTAATTCAAGTTCCGCGCGTACTCTTGTAGTTGAAAGACATTCCAGCAAGCCGCCTCGCACCGCACTTTTTAATAATCTCATTGTATTATCTTCAAAGCTCATATTCAATCTTTGTTCAAGCCTAATTCCACGCAAAACTCTTGAAGGGTCTTCCACAAAACTAAGATTGTGTAAAATTTTTAGTAATTTATCTTTCAGGTCTGCACGGCCTCCGAAGTTGTCAATTAAGGTGCCCCAGTCGTTTTCGCTTAGAGATATTGACATTGCATTAACTGTAAAATCACGTCGGCTCAAATCTTGTTTCAGTGAACTATTTTGTACGATTGGTGTAGCCGCTGCATATTCATAAAATTCACGTCTAGCTGTTGCAACATCTACTTTTTCGCCATCAGGAAATGTTATAGTTCCAGTTTTGTATCTTCCATGCAAAGTAGCACGACAGCCGGGCTCGTTCCATGATGTAACTAGTTTTTCGGCGTCTCCCTCGACTGAAATATCTATATCCATGTTGTGCACACCCATTAGTATGTCTCGAACTGTACCGCCAACTAAGTAGGCTTTCATGCCGAGTTCATGCGCCTTTGCACCAACACGACGCAATAAAGAAAGAGTTTTGAGACTGAATGAATCTTCCATTAAGTGCGCAACATTTTCCACCCAAAGGAAGCCAGCTGAATCACGCGAATTTTCTTCGGTTGCGAACTGACCTGAGCGATAGAGCGCTTTTAGCAAATCAGCGCGCGAAAGAGTACCAACTAATTTTCCACTATCATCAAGCACGGGCATTTTTTCAAATCCATAAGTTGCCATCATTCGGTGAGCTTCGTCGATTGACGCTTCAGAAGAAAGGCTGATGATACCTTGCGTCATGAAGTCCGAAATCCTTGCGCGGTCTAGTCCATGAAGATGAGCTTTATCTAAATCTTTACGCGTCATTATACCAACAACTTCACCATCGGAATTTGCAACTGGTAAAGATTTAACACCAAAACGCAGCATCGTTCTATATCCCTCATCAACGCGAGAATCAGGACTTACAGCGATAACGGGCGAGGTCATTATATCTTCAACTTTTACCATTGGTGTAATTGCTCCGGCAAGTCGTTTTTCAATTTCATCTAAAAGTTCTCTGGCATCGCGATCAGTCAACGTAGCACTTCCCGCCTGATAATGACCGCTTCCGCCATAAGGTGCTAAAAACTCTTTTATATTCAAAACACCTTCGACACTTCTAGCTATGACGTTTATCTTTTTGCCACCGTTGCTCACAACTGCGATTGTAACGTGTGAATCGCAATATTCTTTTAACTTATTTACAAAAATTGATAAACCTTGTATATATTCCTCAGTTTCGGCCCATGTAAGGTAAACTTTTGCGCCATTAATGTAGATTTCACGGGCATTTTCAGCAAGATTATCTAACAATTTACGATCGTCAACTGACATATCAGTTTCCACCTGCGACAAAATGCCAGATAAATCGGCTCCTAATTCGCGTAAATAGCTTATTGCTGCTATATCGCGTTCTGTAGTGGTTTCATATGTTAATGCGCCTGTGTCATCATAAATTCCAAGAGCAAAAAGTGTGGCTTCGTCGGGTGTAATTTCTTTGCGCTCGTTTAATAATTGCTCAAAAATCATTGTAGTTACAGCACCTATAGGTTCATAAATAAACTCTTCGGCCGGAATATCATCAGGTGTTGCAGGGTGATGATCGTAAACATGTACAGCTACATCTTGACGGCCTACAAGTGCAGCAAAGGCACCTATTCTTTGACGAGAGCGAGCATCTACAACTACCATTAAAGTAACTTCATCAAGTGGAATTTTTTTAGGTTTCAAAATTTTTGCTGCCCACTGATGACCGCGCCGAGCCATGAAATCACGAACTTTTCTACTCATTGATCCAGGCGGACAAATTACAGCATCAGGATACAATTTTTGGATAGCTATCATGCTTGCAAGTGAATCAAAATCTGTATTCAAATGACTTGTGATTAAGTGCATACTAATTTTCCACCCCCAATTTATAATCAATATATTGTTTTGCTGTGCGTCCTGACATTCCGCCATGTCTAAGTTCCCAAGTGTCAGCGCCTTTAATTAGTGCGTTTATGTCAACATCTAAGCCGGATTTTTCAGCTAACTTTAATACAATTTCGTGGTATTCTTTTCGAGTTGGCGATGAATAATTAATTGCAATTCCAAAGCGTGATGCTAACGACAATTTCTCTTCTACAGTATCAGACCTGTGAATGTCGCCGTTGTGTTCCATATCATCACGATCACTCCAATTTTCGCGAATTATGTGGCGTCTGTTTGAAGTTGCATAAATTAGCACATTGTCAGGTTTTGTCTCGATACCGCCTTCAATTACAGCTTTAAGATACTTGTATTCAATCTCATTTTCCTCGAATGAGAGATCATCAATGAAAATTATAAATTTGTAATTTCGTCTTCGCAATGATTCAGTAAGTCGAAGAATGTCGCGGAATTGGTGTTTGTAAATTTCAACGACGCGCAATCCGTCCGCGAAAAACTCGTTTAACAGCGCTTTTATGCTCGTCGATTTGCCCGTCCCACCGTCGCCATAAAGCAAAACGTTATTAGCTGGACGACCTTCCAAAAACGCTTTAGTATTTGAAATTAATTCATTTTTTTGTATTTCATACCCTACTATGTCGTCAAAATTAACGTCGCCGATGTTTTTATTAGGCACTGGGATCAGTGAATTAGAGCCCAGTCTAAAGGCTCTATTGAATGCAAATATACCAACTCCATAGCGTTTATAAAAGGCACTTACAATTTTACAAAATTCATCTGCTGAGTTTGCATTAGAAAGTTGTAAACTCAAACTTGGTATTAATGAGTTAGCGCAAATTCCTCTAAAATCCTTGATATAAGCTAAACTTAAGTCTGAATCTGACAATCTAAAGAGCTTTCTGAAAATCTCGAAGTCGTGAAGTGCAAAATCCATCAACGAGCCTTCAGGCGCTTCTCTACGTTCAGAGGCCAACGAAAAAGGATTTTCATTACTCAAAATTAAATGTGTTAGATAATTGTGCCATAAATTTCCAGCTGCATAATTATTTTCACATGCAATCGCTATAATTTTGTGCACAATCTTAAAAGCCTCTTCCGTCTTAGTCAGCGCAATGGCTTTCGACATTAAGACAGGCAAAGAATCTTCCGGCGCATTGTACAAAAATAAAATAGATGGAATCATTTGTTTATTCCTCCTAGATGAATCACACCAAGCCAGTAATATCCCCATGTTTTAGCCTGTTGAGCTAAAATAGGCACGTCTTGTTCATACCAATGAAAATCAGATTGTCTTAGCAATTTTCGAATTTTTGAGTTTTCACGAGTTAAGGCATTAACTGGCCTTTGCCCTTCTTTTAGATTTAGTTGATGCCAACTATTGCCAGTCCAGACATATACAACTTTTGGTGTATTCCCTTTCCATGCTACAGGTACAGCAGGATTTTCAAGTACTCCGATTCGATCTACAGTGCCTTTCCAGTTGCCTATTGACATAAACTCATATCTAAAAGTCCAATCTGGAATATAAGTAGATTGTTTTTTACCCTGCGCCATTTGCGAGCGTGTGAAAGTACGTTGTTGCACGGCTAACATGTCTTCAGTAGGGAGTTTACGGAGTTCAGAAACTTGCGCATCACTGATCCATTTTGTTATTCCAGCCATTGAAGGAACAATCGAACCTACTACATAATTAGTTGGAACTAAATTTGGGCCTTCAGATGTACCATAAACCCACATACCATCATAATTTTTTTTAACAGGATAGCCATCGAGAGTTATATACCAATCTTTTGGCATATTGTAAGGCTTATAAACGTAAAAAGTCATTCCTGCATATGGGGATTCAGGCACGAGCAGCGGTTCTGTTATATATAGTTTAGCCTCTGCATATGAACTTACTAAAATAAAAATTAATGAAAACGCAAAAACTTTTTTCATGCTAGTATTCCCTTCCGATTATTAGCTGACCAAGCCAGTTATAACCCCACATTATCGCGTATTGTGATAGAACGTATGAATCATCATTAGTCCAACGTGGTGCATTTAATTTGTTTGTATGGACAGTCAAGCCGTAAATCTCCCGTCTTATTGTGCTAAGTGCGCTTATATGCTTGCCTTGAGCATTCATTTGTCGCCACTGCATACCCGTCCACGCATAAATCACTTCCGGATAATCTCCTTTCCATGCAACAGGCGTTGTAGGCTTATCTAGCACTCCAATTCTATCAATACTATTTTGCCACTTTCCTATAGCCATGAAATTTGAGTTTTGTGTCCAATCCGCGGCGTTAGGTGTATATAATCCAGGTGAATAAAGATCAAGTCTAGCCTCTGGAGGAGTATATACGATTCTTTGCGATTTATTAATTACTTGTGCATTTGGGGTTGAAGTTGTATTTTTAGGTTTTACTTGAGTTTTTGGTGTGGGCCGTGTGATTGGTGTAACATCGATTTTCAAAATTTCGGGCGTCTCTAACTCAAGAGATAGCACGTCATCAGGCTTTCGGCGAGTTCCGGCAGGTTTTATTGTCGTAAGCGTTTTATCCGTTCCTAAGATTGGAGCAACAGATGATATTGTTGTATTCCATGGTTTTAATTTTACAACGGAAGGGATAACTGAACCCACTACATAAGCGGTTTTCTTTATTCCAGATTGCTCCGCCGAAGCATAATTCCAAACTCCTTGCGCGTCCTTATATACTAAGTAACCATCAAAAGTTGCGAAAAATTCATTGGGTACGTTAGCAGGCTTATATACATAAAAACTCATAGAATGATAAGCCGGCTGTGTAACTAAAGTCGCGTTCTCCGCACATTCACTTTTTGATGATAAACTTACCAAAATTAAAAATACAAAAATTAAAACCTTATTTTTCAAGTTGTATTTCACCTCTTAATATTGACTTCCTTGGCCCACGGGCGGGATCGGCCCTTCTAAAACAGTTCCTGGATCGGGTGAGAACTGTCCAACCGGCGGCAAATATTCAGGCTGCCTTCGTTCAGGTTGTGTGATTTCAGGCTCCGGCACTCTTTCAGGCTGAACCGGTCGTGATGGCTGTTGAGGCTGCGTTTGTTGCTGTTGTCTACGCTCTGGCGCCGGTTGCTGCTGCGGTTGTGGCCTTTGTGGCTGCGCTTGCTGTGTTTGTTGTGTTGGCCTAGTCGGTGTTTCCGGAGCTTTATTAGTAGTAGCCTGCTTTTTCGGCGCTGGTTTCTTTGTTGTTTTCTTGTCAGATTGTTTTACAACTTTTCGCGGAGCTGTTTTAGGCTGTACTTTTTCAGGCGCTGCTTTTGTAGTTTGAGCTTTTTTAATTTCAGGTCGCGGCGCGGGGGCTTGTGCAACAGTTTGCCCCGGCTCTGGAGGATTATAAAGTGGTAAATCTGCTCTAACATTTGAATCTTCATTCCGGTTAACATAAGTGTTTGAATAGCCTGGAATTGTATAAGTGTAATTTTCCATCCTCACATTTTCTTCTTGAGGCTCCGCGATAACACTTTGTACTTCTGGCGGAGTATACACGGGCTGTGTACCCTCGCGAATTAGGAGTTCATCAGGATTTGGCGGAACATAA
Source organism: Synergistaceae bacterium (assembly GCA_017445205.1). Classification (GTDB taxonomy): domain Bacteria; phylum Synergistota; class Synergistia; order Synergistales; family Aminobacteriaceae; genus JAFUXM01. The sequence goes on along the minus strand of JAFSUP010000018.1, from coordinate 8,866 downwards.
ACTGCCGGCGCCCATGAATCCCCCTGAAGAGGATTTGAACCGGGTTCAGGTGGTAAATAAACTGGCACTTGTGGTATTTCAGGGTCATTAGGCACTGAAGGGAAATTCCCGCTGCTTGCTACTGTTAGACCGTCATTATGTGTAGCAACAGGATAAACGCGCGCGGGACGTTTGGGGTCCCAAAGTGGAGTTTTCTCATTATCGTTTGGATAGTACACAACGCGCGATAAAGGCTCAAACGCTGGGTCTATCGTAACTGCTTTAGAATAGAAATATTGCGCTTGATAATACCCACCTGTCTTTTCGTGATACACTCCATACCAGTACCATGCGTTAGGATCATTTCTATTTTCCTGAATCGCTTTTAACAAATAGGGTTTCGCGGCCTCATAGCGATCTTCTTGCATTAATGCAATACCACGTTCAAGCGACGTTTGCCGCGGTGGTGTTGCTTTTTTAGGTGCGGCCTTTTTTGTCGTCTTCTTTGTGGTTTTCTTAGTCGTAGTCTTCTTTTTTGCCGGCGCTTTCTTAGTTGGTGCTTTAGGTTGTGCAGGCTGCGACGGTTGCTCAGGAAAAGGCATATAAGGCGTGCTATCGTCATCAACAGCGTAAAGCGGCTCCACTACCAATAACGCCGCAATAAGAATCAAAAAAATTTTTTTCACAATAAGTTCCTCACTCCTTACTAATTTATTTGCCTGTCATTCGAGTTTTCTTTACTACAATGTCTTTGAGAGTTATTGGCTCTTTCTTGTTGTCCTTAATCACGCGCACGACTGCATTGTCTTCATAAACTTTTATAACTTTTACTTTACCAATTACCTTCGGCAATACAACAACAGGATTTTCAGGCACAACTGTAACATAAGTATCAGCCCTGACAACATCAAGAATTTCTCCAACACGAACAGAATCGAGCGCACCATTTGCAAAACTACCAAGTGAGATTATATAATCACGTCTCTTTCGTGTGGCTGTAGCAGTCGGGGCAAGGATTCTTCCGACTGTTAGGAATGACGTTGAAAAATTATCCGTACCCATTAATTGTGCGTTAGGTTCGTTGTTTCTAATCGCGTTACGAACTTGCGACATAGACTGCCGATAGGCTTCCTCAATGGCTTTCTTTATCGCTTGCCAATGAGATGTATTCTTAAATTGGTCCCACGTCGGACGGCTCATCTTTTGACCTTTATATGACTGATTAGTAAGCCCAAATAAATCAAGTCCGTACTCAAATGGTATCCCAAGGCCGCTGATAGCTGAATCGAACCAATATAGATCTTCGTCAGAATCTAATACAAATTTCTTATCTGTGCCTTTGACGTTGCGAACTGCAATTTCTTGCACTCTTGCACGGTCATAAACTCGCAGCCTTATTAGCGCGCGTCCAGTCTGCGCCGTGCCTACAACGTGCTTTTCTTTCATTATCGCTTGATACAATTCCAACTGCACCGCCATATCATCACCGCGCCTCGAACCTGAAAGCCAACGATTCATAGCTGCCTCGTCAAGCGTCCGCGCATCGATTAAGGGCGACAATTTGAAAAGTTGTTCAAGATACTCAGACATCTTTTCTTCAAGAACATTAAACGGGTAATACTTGCTTTCCCAAACTTCGAGGCCGGTTGAGTTTATTGTCGGAAAAATTACAACTGAAAGCCGCCTTTGACCGTCAGCAAGTGTAGGCGTCGAACAAAAAATTAAAATCAGAATCGAACATAGAAAAATTTTTTTCATAGTTCTAGCCTTGAAGTCCCGCGAAGCCTTTAACATAAGGTTTTAGATTTTCATACCACGCCGCGAACTGTTTCGCCCATAAAAGACGTGTTATTGTAAAAAAGTCGTCTTCGTTATCGCTCATGGTGTTGAGCTTCAGCGCGTATTTGTAAACTTCGGTCGGGAGCGTTATGACCATGTCGCCGCGGTGCTTTGCCGTTTGCATTCTAGGATTGCAACCGAAAGCTGTCATCTGGCTCTCGGGATTTTCGTAAAACGTCGTTCTGTATGGAACATCGCCAAGAGTGCCTGTGTTAAAATCAACACGTCGCTGACGTTCATAACCGGCTTCCTGTAGAGCCTTCTCGCTGGTGTCGATGTATTCGATTTTAATTTTGTCGAGAATGTAAAAATGTCTTATGAACGCTGTCAATTTGAATCCAAGTCGCGCAAGTCCGGGATCGCCAAGCGTCAATTTTTTTTCGGGAATTTTCATCGCAGCGACGTTGGGATTTATGTTTTTAGGTTTCTCGCCCGCGACCCATAACGCGTCCGCCATTTTCGTTCCGTCAGATCCGCAATACGTGAAGCCTAACAGCATCGCCGCAGCCGTAACTCGAACTGGATTATGCCAACGCTCTGGATTTACTCGTTTTAAGTCGGCAGTGATCCCGGTTTTGATTAACGATTCTGTACCACGCGCAGAAATACTCGCGATATTCATTCGGCCTTCCGTGAACAAAGCCTCTTCTGAATCACTCACGGGGAAGAACGGCCTGAACTCGCCAGAATTTTTATCGCCGCCGGAACAATCTGCGACCCAAAGAGAGCCACGTTTCTCTTCGGTCATCATTGCAAGATCGCTTTTGCTGCTCGCGGGTTCAGGACGACTCAAAGCTCTCTCAAGATCAAGGACGACTTTGAAGTATTTTAATTTGAAATTTGTCTTTGTCGCGTAGTCGGTCAAAATTTTTTGAATAGCTGGCTCAAAATCCTGAACGACATAATTAAACGTCTCGCCGGGTTTCTTGCCATTAATTGCGAGAGTTCGATCGCGTTTTTCGACCCACGCTATATGAATCAATTTACGCGAATTTTTGTTCTTGTTAAAAATTGACAGGCGCGGAGTCTTGCCCCGTGTCCACATTTGAAGCGCAAGATTTTCATCTATATCGCAAGTGCTTACGATTTTTCCCTGTTCGTCCATGTCTGAAATTAAACTCCTTTATCACAAAATTTTTTACGAGATTTGCGAGAATTATATCGCAGTTAATCGGCCTTGTTTATGCGCTATAATCATTAATACTCATTATTTTTTCACAAATTTAAGATAAAATTTATTTATTCAAAAAATCAAATTAAAAAATTAAAATCGAAAGGGCGTATGGCACACAATGAAAACGAAATTAACTTTAATATTATTGTCGGCTCTTATTATGATAGCGGTGTTAGGTTCAGTTGCAAGCGCGGCGGCTCCGTCGGTTACGATGCTCTCGACGCAGACGTGTCCGGCTTGTGAGCAAATGGCGAAGGTCCTGAACGAGATTAACGCAACTTATAAAGGCAAAATTAAGACGTCTCACATCTATCTTGAAAATAATCCGGACATCGCAAAAAAATATAACGTGCGCTATGTTCCGACTTTAATTTTCAGGGACGCAAACGGAAATGAAATTGCAAAAGAAGTCGGCTACAGGTCCATGAGCGACGTCATAAAAGTTTTTGCAGATAAAGGAATCAAAATTTAATATAAAAAATTTGTTCTTACGATATAAATCACTATCAATCTCCTTAAAAATTGCCGAGGTTATCTCAAAAACGGGAAGCCCCGGTATTTTTTTGCGTGATATTATTTTTTAACTCTAAATTTCAAAAGGCAGAATCAAATTAAAAATATGACTCACGAACCTGTAATGTTAAATGAAGTTCTTGACTTCGTGAAAAAAAATTCTCATTCGCGAATTCTCGATGGCACTCTCGGACTTGGCGGCTACTCCGAAGGATTTTTGAAAAATTTTCCTGATTCATTCGTACTTGGCCTCGATAGGGATCAGCAAGCTATAAATTTTGCGCGCGAACGTCTGAAAATTTTTGGCGAACGCTTCGCAGCCGTTCATAAAAATTTTGGCGAGCTTGAAAATATTCCTAATATAAAATCGTTTGACGTTTACGCCTTTGACCTCGGTGTATCGAACATGCAAATTACAACTCCGGAACGCGGTTTCTCGTTTCAAAACGACGGCCCTCTGGATATGCGAATGAATCCCGATGACGAAAGTTTATTAACGGCGCGCGAAGTTCTTCAGCGTTGCGACGAACGAGAACTTGCAAAAATTTTTTGGGATTATGGCGAGGAAAAATTTTCGCGTCAGATTGCCGCCGCTATAAAAAAATCTCGCAAGCCCTTAAACACGACAAGTGATCTTGTGAATTTAATTAGAGAGACGTTGCCACAGCCTGTCCAACGAAAAATGGGAACTCACCCGGCCCGAAGAGTTTTTCAAGCGTTGCGAATTTATGTTAATAATGAAACACAGGAACTTGAAAATTTATTGAAGACGCTTGGAAATTTTCATCATGACGCTTTAATAATTTTTGTGTCTTATCATTCAATCGAAGATAGGCTCGTGAAAAAAAATTTTCGCGAATGGCAAAACGAAAATAAGGGAAAAATTTTGACGCGCCACCCCCTTACGCCGACTGAATTTGAGATTTCGCAGAATTATCGTGCTCGAAGTGCAAAATTAAGAGCATTTTTTATTATTCGGTACTAGGCAATTTACGCAGATTGTGATATTATTCACATGTAAAAGAAATTTTATGTAATTTTTACGGCACACGTACATAATAAGAAAATATTCAGGGAATCGGAGGCGAAGGAAGGTGCGTAAAAATAATTCGGAAAAAATAAAATTTACTTTCAAGATTGTAGCGGCCTTAAGCCTTATTGTAATTTTGACTATGGGCCTTGGATTTTTAAGATTCCATGCGGCACGTCTCGCGTATTACCTTGATACAGTCAACAAATCTATTCAACGATACACAGATGAAGAAGTCGTTTTGCGTCAAGAGCTTTCCGGCCTTCTCGCGCCGATTCGGATTTACAGCTACTGCAAAGAGAATTTAGGAATGCAGAAAGTTCTCAAGGCTGAAACTTTGCCAATAAGACCGCGCGGAACAGCTTTGACAGCCTCGAAGAAAAATTCTAAGCAGGAACTCACGGGCTGGCGTTCGGGTCTTGCGTGGTTATTCGGAAGGGACAACGACAAATAAAAAAATAAAAAATAAAATTTCTATCTAAAATTCCAAAATTAAATTCAAAAGTTTATGTCAAAAAAAAATTTACAAGGCAGCAAGGGCAATCCGTGGGGTTTGTTTGTATTGTTCTTCACTGTCATTAGCATAACGCTTGTAGCGCGGCATTGTTACCCCGAGCCGCGTGTAGTTCAGCAATCGCAGCATCAGTATTGGCGCAGAGTAAATCTTCATTCGACGCGCGGAATAATTCAAGACATTAAAGGAAACGCGCTCGTAATTTCAGATACTATTCCTTCTTTTGCTGTAGATCCTTCACTTTTGACTTCTGACGACCTTGAAAACGCCGCGGGAATTATTTCGGACGACTTAATTTTAAAAATTCGCGACGTCATGGGAACGAAAAAAACTCGTTTTATGTGGCTCGATCACAAAGTCATGGCCGAAGATAAAGCAGAAAAATATAAATCGCTCGTCAAAAATTCGCGTGCATTCATTGAGATTGACGAACCGTATCGAAAGTATACGAATCAAAAATTAATGTCGCACGTTTTAGGATTTTGCGACGCCGACAACAAAGGCCAAGCCGGGATCGAACAATATTGGGACAAAACGCTTTATAATCCGCCCGGACAAAAAATTGTAGTCAAACGTGCCGGCAGTCAGCCTGCTTCACTCTTTGAGCGCGATATAGATCATCGCGTTACGCCGGTTATAACTCTGACGCTTGACAGCAGAATGCAATATGTAGTTGAGAAACATTTGTTCAAAGCTGCGCAAGACGACGGAGCAAAATGGGCCGTGTGTGTCTGCATGGATCCGAACACGGGCGAACTTTTAGCTATGGCGAGTTATCCGACTTATGACCCACAAAATCGCAAGAGCTTAACTATAGATTCTCTTTCAAATTCCGTCGTCAGTCGTGGCTATGAACCCGGCTCGACTTTCAAGCCGATTTATTTGGGCGTTGCGCTCGAACGTGGTTGGGCGAGAACGGACGAAGTATTTTTCTGCCCGGCGAAATTGAAAGTTGCGGACGGTTTCATTAGGGAATCAAATTCAAATGTCGCATACGGAAATTTAAGCACCGCAGGATTATTAATAAAATCTTCAAACGTCGGCATGGCTCAAATCGGAATCAGAGCTGAGCGCACAAAAACTTATGAAAGTCTTCAGGCGTTGGGCTTCGGTCAAGAAACTGATATAGAGTTGCCCGGCGTCGCTAAAGGTATTCTTCCATATCCTGAGAACTGGCGCGGAATTACTCCTGCGAACATTGCAATCGGTCAGGGACTTGCCGTAACTCCGTTGCAATTAATCACAGCTATGGGCGCAATCGTCAACGGCGGCAAGCTCATGAGTCCTTATATCGTCAAGGAAGCTATGAACTCTCACGGCGAAATCGTTTACAAAGGAACGCCGAAAGTAATGCGCGAAGTTTTCACGCCGGAGACAGCGGCATGGATAAGACACTCAATGCGAAGAGTCGTTCTTGAAGGTACAGGCAAAAGAGCCGACACAGAGACAACGGAATTAGCAGGCAAGACCGGCACAGCACAGGTCCCCGAGGGCGGAAAATATTCAAAGAATCGTTACGTAGCATCATTCATCGGATTTTGGCCATATGACGCACCGAAATATTTAATGCTCGTTGTTATCGGTGAGCCAACAAGCGGAAAAATTTATGGTGGTGAACTTGCCGCGCCGACTTTCAAATCTATAGTTGAAGAAATGGCCGAACTCGAATATTATTCTTAAGTACAAATATTCGAGAAGGGAAGATAAATTCATATTGATAAATTTTGAAGGCGTCCTGAATTTCATACGGACAAAAGATAAAAATATTCAAGTTCGTGTGAAACGTCAGGACGATTTTTTAATTAATATTTCCGAAGTAGTTTCTGACAGTCGCGACGTAACGTCCGGAACTTTATTCGCGTGCATTAAGGGCGAAAATTCTGATGGTCATAAATTTGTAAAAATGGCTGAAACTAAAGGCGCGTGCGCTTTGCTTTGTGAACGCGAAGTTGATTCAGATTTGCCGCAGATAATCGTTAATCGCGTCCGTGATTTTCTTGGTGAAGTTGCCGCTCTCGTTTATGACAATCCGAGCGAGAAATTATTAATGGTCGGTGTCACAGGCACAAATGGAAAAACAACTACGACTTACATAATTAGAAGCATCTTGAGAGCCACCGGGATTCGTTCGGGACTCTTGGGAACAATAATTGAAAGCGACGGAATAAACGACAAAGAAGCCGACCGAACGACGCCGGAAAGTTCCGAAGTTCAAAAACAACTCGCTGCTATGGTCAAGAACGGTTGCGGAGCTTGCGTCATGGAAACTTCTTCGCACGGATTATTTTTAGGAAGAATCAAAGGCGCGCGCTATGATGTCCCGGTGTTCACAAATTTATATCCAGAACATTTAGATTTTCATTTAGATATGGAAAATTATTTTGCGGCAAAAAAATTATTATTCACGAATTACACAAAAGAAAATTTTATGGGCGCAGCAAATTTTGATGACCCTTACGGCAAACGATTATTAAGCGAGTTTCAAAAAAATCTTCGCGGCTTCGGTCTTGATGAAGGAGCCGACTCACGAGCCTTTAACATCAAAATGACTCTCGCCGGTACAGAATTTGAAATTTCTACAACAGGATTCAAAAATATAAAATTAAAAAGTCCGTTAGTTGGAGATTTCAACGTCATGAACACTCTATGCGCCGTAACTGCAATGCGCGGCCGCGTCGATGACGAAGCAATTATTGACGGCGTTGCTAATGTTCCGCAAGTTCCCGGGCGGCTCGAACGAATTGATTTATCAAACGGCGCGTTTTGTTTCGTAGATTTCGCTCACACTCCTTCGGCTTTGAAGAGCGTTTTGAAGACAATAAAAAAACTTTCTGGAAATTCCGGGCGAATTATTTCAGTTTTTGGGCACGGCGGCGGACGTTATCAACAGAACAGACCCGAACTAGCAAGAGCCGCTTCTGAGTTTGCCGACGAGATAATAATAACTTCCGACAACGCTAGAAATGAAGAGCCGATTAAAATCGCCGAAGCTATTGCGACGGGTGCAAGCGTGCCTTATAAAATTATTCTTGACCGTCCCGAAGCCGTGAATTATGCTTTGAATTTATTAAAGCCCGGCGACATTCTTGTAATCACAGGCAAAGGCCCAGAAAAATTTATTTTAATCGGCGATCAAAAAATCCCGTTCAATGACTCCGAAGCCGTTAATAAATGGAAAAATTCTAAAAGTTAATCATGAATAAAAACTCACGTGTAAAAATCTTAAAAGAAGCTTACAACTTGAAAGAACACTCCGAAGGCGGTTGGTTTTCAGAAGTGTACACGGCTCCTTTTGAAAAGAATGGACGTGCATTAGCCGGAAGCATTTATTTTTTGTTAGACGGGAACGAAATATCACATTTTCATCAAATAGATTGTGATGAAATTTGGTATTATCACGAAGGTTGCGGTTTGAAAATCACTATGCTTATGGAGAAGCAAGAAAAAAGCGAATACTTTTTGGGGCGTGATATTCAAAACGGAGAGCGTTATATGCTAGTGATACCGAAGGGAGCCATCTTCGCGGCCGAAAATCTCAACAAAGACGATTTTACTTTTGTTTCCTGTGCTACTACGCCGAAGTTCAAATATTATGGATTTCGACTGCTGAAGAAGGACGAAATTAAATATCCCGATTTATATTTTTGGCTTTAGAAGAATTATAATTTTTGAAAAATAAACTAATTAAAAGGAATTAAAAATCATGAACATGAAATTAAAAGATTTGTTCGCGCTTATTAATGTCGAAGTTTCCAACGATATAGCCGAGCTTGAATTTCCGTTTCATCTTGCCACTGACAGCCGGGACGTAATGAAG
>JAFSUP010000121.1 GCA_017445205.1 Synergistaceae bacterium | reverse complement strand
TCAGGCGCGACGAATGAATTTGCGTTACAGACCTGCGGACGGCGGCAAAATCAGATTCGCTCACACTCTCAACGGCTCCGGAATTGCTGTCGGAAGAACTCTAATCGCAATCATCGAAAACTATCAGAACGAAGACGGGAGCATAACTGTTCCGAAAGCTCTCGTGCCATACATGGACGGCCTTGAACGCATTGCTCTCAAATAATATTTCCGTAATCGTCGGCTGTGTTTTAGCGTCCGTGCTGTGCGTTGTAATTCAGTTCTTTATTAAAAGAACTCTTGAGCAGCGTCAGTACGGATACTTTCGCGATATAGTTTTAGCGGGAGCGTGGCTCGTGCTTGCGTCATGGTTCGGAAGTTTTGAAGCGCGCGTTCTCGTCTGCGGAGCTATGCTTGCGTGTTTCGCGGGCCTCGCTGAAAGTATATATCAAGACCCCGGCTGGCGATTTTTTTATCCTATTATCGGCGCGCTGTGTGCATACTTCGGGCCTTCGTTAAATTTTATTCGATTCCCTGACGGCGAATATATTTATTTTGATCCGACATTTTCATTTATAGCCGGGACTGTGTGGTTCAGCTTCTTCCCGTTTATATTCAGATACTTAGATGAAATTCCAGGGCTTGTCGGTCATGTCCTAGCTGTAACTTTTGTTTTAATGTTGGCGGCATGTATAGCGACGGGCGCGGGAGCGTTCTTTATGACGTTCGCAGGGCTTATGCTTCTCGTGGCGTTCTGGAGCCGCTTCGGGAATTTATACAGGCAATCGGGCCGGGCTATGGCTTCGATGTGGGGCGTGATTGTCGCAGGGACGGCTTTCATCAGCAACACTAAAGGAATAGTTTTGAGCACAGTTTTATTTTTGTCGCTCGGACTTTTCGCGATACCGGTAACAGAAATTTTTTTTAATGTCGTCCGTGAAATTCTTACGGATTCGGACACAAAAGAAGAAATTCAAGGCGAAAGGATTTATTCAAAAATGTTAAGTGGCGGTGTCGAACACCCTGAAGCCGTTCAATCAGTCGCCGGGCTTTGTGCTTTAACGAGTATCGCGGCTGCGTGGGAGAAATGGCTTATCGCGCTGATTATAATCACAGTCGTTTTGATTTTCAGATACACTCGCAAAAAAAATCAAGACCCCACTCACCCGACTTTATGGGGCGTTCGTTTCGATAACGTCTCAATGAACTACGCAATCTCCAAAGCACGCGGATTAATTTTGAATCCAGAGAGCGAAACCGCGCAGCTTGTCGTTACGTTGAACGCAACAGGAATCGAAGCGACGATTAGCGACCCTGATTTTTATGAAGTCGTGAAAAATTCTTCGATGGTCTTAGCGGACGGCTTCGGATTATGTTTAGGAATGAAAATTATGGGTTCGCCTGTCCAAGAACGAGTTGCCGGTATCGACTTCGCCGAACAACTTTGCAGAGCCGCAAGCGTTGAAGGCTGGCCGGTGTATTTTTGCGGAGCGGCGGGCAGTACGTCGAGAGAGTGCGCGGAAATTTTGAAAGAGAGATTTCCCGGTCTTATCGTTGCAGGAGCTCGCGACGGCTATTTTGACATCAACGATAAAGAAATTCCCGAAAAAATTGCGAACAGTGGCGCAAAAATTTTACTCGCAGCAATGGGACAGCCTCGTCAAGAAAAATGGGTTTATATGCACAGAGAAATTTTGAAAAATATTTTGTGTGTGGGAGTTGGCGGAGCGTTTGACGTTCTTTCAGGAAAATTAAACCGCGCGCCCGTGTGGTGTCAAAAAATCGGCTTCGAATGGCTCTATCGAATGTTGCAAGAGCCGGGACGCTGGAAAAAAAATCTTCCCTTAATCACATTCATATTCAGAGTTTTAGCTTCACGTTTGGGATTTTATAAAAGAAGACTACCGCTACAATAGCGCGGCGGTAGTTCAATTTATTTTATTAAGTACGGAATCAGCGAATTAATAATCAAATTATTGATTGCGTCCAAATGTTCCAAAGGTTCAAAATCTCCGTCCGTCATGCTCCAGTTAAGCAGAAGACCATAAACAAGACTTACAATAAACTCGACAAGGTCATCAATGGGAACATTAGAAATTAATTCGCCGTTTTTTATACTTGCCAGCAAAAAATTTTTCAAAATTTTTTTGTCGGAGAAAATCAAAACATTTTCACGTTGATTGATGTCTAAGTGATTGGTATAAACCCAGTTTCTAAAATCTTCTGTTGTTGCTGTTTCAACCTGCATTATGATTACAGAAGTAAACTTTTTGATTTTTTCTTCAATGGGTAGGCTCAAAACATTTTCATCAGTCAATCCGAAGCGTGTAGTAGCAAGCTCTATTTGAAGCTCATCAACATTTTTAAAAAATTTATAAAAAGTTTCTTCCGGAATTTTCGCAACGTCAACAATATTACGGACTGAAAGGTTATAAAATCCATCTGCCATAGCAAGCCTTTGAGCCGTTTCTATTATTTTCTTTCGAGTTTCAAGGTCTTCATTCATGATTTTCAACTCCTTGGTAAAAAATTATATCATTCATTCTTTGTTGCTCACCGACTTTTCTATTTCGTTCCAAGTCTTTTTGGCTGCGCCGCCGAGAGTTTTGAAATATTCGTCGCAGTCTTTCAGCGCTTTGCTGACGGCTCCGGCGTCTAAACGTTCTTCCCAAGCTCGCGCAAGTTCTACATCATTGCTAACGCGTACGGCCGCTCCCATAGCGTCCATTCGTTCGGTGTCAGGGAAATCCGTCATGCAAGGCCCGTGAATCGCCGGCAATCCGAACAACGCAGGCTCAAAAGGATTTTGTCCGCCTTTCTCGACAAGACTGCCGCCAATAAAAACAGCATCGGCAACGGCGTAAAGGTCAAATAAAATTCCTATCCTGTCAACGACAACGACATCAAATTTTAATTTCTTGTCCTCGGGATTAATTTTTGATAATAACTCTGCGTTCAAGTCGTGATAAGGCAAAACTGACGCGACTGTCATTAAAGCGCGTTCGGGGTGTCGCGGAACGATTATTAATCTTGCGTCCGGGAATTTTCGTTTAATAATTCTGAACGCCGATATTACGATCTCGTCTTCGCCGGGGTGAGTGCTACCCGCGACGAACAAAGGCCCATCATCATTGCGAAGCCATTCCCACTTTTCAGGGCCTGTAACTTTTCGACGGTCAAGAAGCGCATCGACTTTGCAATCGCCGGTTACAAAAATTTTTTCTTCAGGCACTCCGAGAGCTAAAAATTTTTCTTTGTCTTCTTCAAAACGCACCATTAATTTTGTAAGACAGCCAAGAACGTCGCGCCAAAAAAATTTCGTTGCGTGAAGTCGCTTGAAACTTTTTTCTGAAATTCGACCGTTCGCAAGAAATGCAGGAATCCCGCGGGCCTCAAGCTGTGCAAACATCTCCGGCCAAAATTCCGTTTCCATTACGATATAAATCGACGGCTTCACGTTATCGAGCGCGCGAGCTACAAATTTTCGAGAGTCAAACGGATTATAAAAAATTTTCTCGACAGTTCCGGCTAATAATTTTTCGGCCATGTTTCGGCCTGTTGTCGTTACGGTTGATAGCACACACGGCACGGGACTTTTGCTGCGGATTCTTTTTATTAAAGAGCTCGCAGATTGAACTTCACCGACTGATACTGCGTGCACCCATATGGCGCCTTCAGGGACGTTTTCAATATTGCCAAGTCGTTCAGAAATTTCGCCTTTGTATTTTCGTTTTAATAAACTCACTCCGCCAATGCTGAAAAAAATTTTTGTGCATAATCTATAAAAAGCCATTCCCAATTTGTAAGAAAAATCTTTCAATAAAATTCCTCCTTTCGTTTGTCTGCTTTTTTATTGAGCTAATGCTTTAAGCCTTATTCTTACATAGTCTACGTACCACGTTTCATCATGAAAAAGAACATATCTGGCATTTTCGACGGCTTCATTAATAATAATTTCTGAATCATTTTCGCTTATGTCTGTGAACGCTCGTTTACAAAACATTTTGATCCAGTTTTTTAATCCGTTCTCGCCATTTTGTGGTGTAGGTCGTTCAAATAAAAATGCCTCTTTCAAAATGAAACCTGCTTTTTCTATTCTAGGAGCATACTCGCCAATCGTCGGGAAATAAAACGAAAACGGATACTCTAAGCCGTGCGAGTTAAAAGTCAGTCTTAATGACGAGTGAACTGTTTCAGCGCAACCGAAGCCGCCGAACTCGCAAACGAGAGAGCCTTTATCATTTAGATTACTGCGGATATTTTTCAATAATTTATCCTGGTCTTCGTCGTCTATCCAATGAAAGACGGCGTTTGAAAAAATAACATCGGCTTTATTTTCGAGTTTAAAATATCGCGCGTCGTCTTCACGAAATTCTAAATTCGGGTGAAGTTTTCTAGCAAGTTTCAGCATGTCTGACGAGCCGTCTATGCCGATGACAGAATAGCCTCTTTCTGAAATTTTTTGAGTCAAAGCTCCGTTCCCGCAACCTAAATCTATTACAAGACTGCCAAGTGGTGCGTCGATCATGTTGATAACATCTTCGCCGTAACGATGAACGAAAGAAAATTTATCTTCGTATTCTTTTGCTTCCCAATTTATGTTCAAAATTAAATTTCTCCTTTTAACATGGCGTTTTCGCTATTTTAGCAATAATTCGGGCGCTTCGCGTCTACCCGGCGTAAAGACTTTTATATTAACGCTCGTCGTTCGTCCGTCATTGTCGGCCGCGCTGATGATGTGTTCACCATCAGGGACGTTATGAAAAAAAGTTTTATCTGACAATGACGTGCCTATATATTCGCCGTCAAGATACCAGAACACACTCCCTATAGCTCCTTCGGCTTTCATTGGGATTTTTCTTTCATTGTCGAACGGTGCAGCAAAATATGAAGCTCCTGAAATCGGCGACGCTATTGCAAGATCAGGGCGAGCGCGTTTTATCATGAGATTTTCGCGGCGAATTTTTTCATTAAAGCCCGAAGGAAGATTTACGACGGCTTGCCCTGATTTAATCGTGTGCATGTCGCAGGGAAAAGTTTTAGTAACACCGTCAATCGCCCATTCAAATTTTGTTGACGGACACAGAGCGGTCGGCGGCTTGCCTGACAACGTGCAGACCTTACGCAAAATTAAATTTTCGGGCTTGTCGTACCAAGTTGAACGCGGCGAAATCACTCGCAAAATTTTCACAGCGACTGGCGCACCGGCTCTAGCACCTACGAGGCCGTTCCATGATGTTCCGTCGGGGTTGCCCGCCCACACTACGACAGTATAATCAGGCGTCCAAGCACTCGCCCAAGCGTCGCGAAGCCCGTAAGAAGTCCCGGTCTTTAGAGAAACTCGCCATTGATGGCCAAGAGTTCCGCGCGCAAATAAAGAAAGTTCGCCGTTATATCGCAAGATGTCACCGATTAACCAACATGCTTCAGGACTTGCAAGTCGTTCGGAAGTTTGTGTGGCGTCTTTCAAAAATCGCAGTGGCCTATGAACTCCTAATGACGCAATCGTAGCAAAGGCTTCTAACTCTTCGATGACAGTTACGTCGCAGCCACCTAAAATCAAACTGTCGCCATAATAATTCGCTGATTGTGTTAAATGTTTCAAGCCTGCTTGACGCATTAAAGTTAAAATTTTGTCTTGACCTGCGGCACGTAAAACTCTCACGGCGGGAGCGTTCAGACTTTCCGACAACGCAACACGAGCGCTAACGGCTCCGCGATATTGAAGGTCAAAATTTCTCGGCGCACGTCCTGAAAAAGCCATCGAAGTATCCGCTAACAAAGTAGAAGGCGTCAAATCTCCGTTGTCAATCGCGCATATATAAGCGAACGGTTTCAGCGTCGAACCGGGAGAACGTGGCGAGCGTCCACAATCTACCCAGCTTGAAGCAGTCAAGCTCTTGTGATAATTAAAGCGCGCATTGCCAACCCACGCGACTAAATCAGCCGTTTTGTTATCAACTATACCGGCAGCAAGCGTTATATCACGCGGGAAATCGTTCAATGACTGCCGCAAAATTCCTTCGAGTTTAGTTTGAGCTTCGAGATTTAGAGATGTCAAAAATTTTTGAGAATGTCCGGGATTTTGATTTAAAATTAATTCGGCGTAATGATAAGCGCGTGAAGGGAGTTCAAATTTTTTTCGCGGCAGTTCTTCGAGATAAGCGCGCCGCGCTTCATCGTGAGAAAAAACTTTTTTTCGTTCCATGAGTTTTATAATTTCGTCGCGACGTTGACGAGCTGCGCTTGGCCGAGTGTCTGGGCGATATAGCGTCGGTCCTTTTAACATTCCGATTAATAAACATGCTTCGCCGCGTGAAATTTGAGAAGCGGACTTCCCAAAATAAATTAAAGATGCCGCCTGCACGCCTCGAATATTGCCGCCGAAGGGAGCGAGATTTAAGTATAATTCCAGAAGTTCCGCCTTCGTCATTTGAAATTCAATCTTCACGGCCATTATAAATTCACGAATTTTTGTTAGAGGGGTTCGCTTTCGTCCTTCGCGTTCAGAGATTGACATTCTTATAACTTGGCTCGTGATTGTCGAAGCCCCGGAAACTATTCGCCCGCGCGTCAAGTCCTTCCATGCGGCACGAGCAAGCGCTATAAAATCAATTCCAAAATGATTATAAAATCTTCCGTCCTCAGCATTGACGGCCACAAGCGGCAACCATTGTCCCATTTCTTCGAGCTTAATTGGGATTTGCCATTCCGACGCGGGAGAAAGTCGAACGTGAAATAATTTGCCGTTCGCATCATAAAAGGCCGTTGAGCCAAATATAGTTTTAACTCGCTCTGGATTAATTTCGATTGAAGAAAATAAAATTAAAATCGCCGATAACACAACACCGGCGATAAAACAAAATTTTTTTTTCAAAACTGTACTTCCTAATTCCTACTTTCTAATTCCTAACTGAATGATGTCAAGCGTGTAGCCTGCGATGTTGTTAGAGTGGTCGCCTATGCGTTCGAGATTGCTAAGCAACGTTATGAAGTTCACGCCCTTTTCTGGGTCGCATTCGCCGCGATTGAGTCTATCAATGTGAGCCTTGCGGTAGGTTCGTTCTTGATTGTCGATTTTCTTTTCAATCTCGCGAATGACTTGCCACGCTTGCACGGCGTTTTCATCTTGCATTGACTGCAACGAAGTTTTAACGGCTAATTCCGTAGTGTCGTAGATGTCTTTAAGCTCGCCTATAGCTTCGTCAGATAAATAATTATCCATAACATCGCTGCGTTCGATTAAATTTTCGCAACGATCGCCAATTCGTTCAAGGTCTATCGTGGCGTTGACGTAAGACGCAAGCACCGTAGAAATTTCATCAGAAACTCCGCGCTGCCAAATCTCCGACGCATAACCCGATATAGACTCAGTGATTTTGTTCACGCTCTCTTCATAGTGATCAAATTTTTTGCGGCGTTCTTCGACTTTTGCCGCGTCAAATTCCCAAAACGCTTCGCGAACCACGACGAACATATTTTCAACTATATTACCCATGTGCATAAGCTCATCTTTAACAGCTTCGACAGCGGACGCGCTGGAAATTGAAATTAAATTCGGGTCCAGATACATGACTTCTTCGGGCTGATCTTCGGGATTTAAGGGAATGATTTTTGAAATTAATTTCGCAAGTAGCGGCACGAACGGGAAGAATATAACCGTGTTCAAAACATTAAATATAGAGTGAGCGTTAGCGATTTGTCGGCCGATGTCTGGGCTGCTCATTACGACAATTTCTCTATATAACGGGAACGCAAACAAGAAAATTATTGTACCGATTAAATTGAATAAAACGTGAGCGGCAGCGGCCTGTTTAGCGGGGCGAGTTGCTCCCATTGCCACTACGATAGCAGTTAAAGTCGTTCCGATGTTGTCGCCGAGTATAATCGGAATTGCCGCATCGAGTCCGATTAATCCGTTTGAACTGACCGCAATAGCTATCACAAGTCCTATCGTTGCCGCGCTGGATTGAATCAAAATTGTTAAAATCATACCTGCTAAGACTCCGGTCAAGGGATTGCGGCTCAACATTAAAATAAAATCTGTATGCTGCGAGATTATCCCGACGACTTCTTTAGATGACATTGTCTGCATACCCAAGAATAATAATCCCAGACCGATAACCCCGCTTGCAAGATAAGTAAGTTGTTTTTTGTTCTTTGCAAAGATTGACATTATCATTCCGACGGCAATTAATGGCAATGCGAACGCTTCAATCTTAAATGCGATTATCTGTGCGGTTACTGTCGTTCCGATGTTCGCGCCCATGATTATTCCGATAGCCTGATTAAGAGTCAATAAGCCTGTATTTACAAAGCTGACCGTCATAACCGTTGTGCCCGTGCTTGACTGAATCAAAACCGTAACGATAATTCCGACAAAAATTCCGCGTAACGGTGTCTTCGTGAGCGTGCCGATTAATTTTCTCATCTTGTCGCCCGCGATAAACTGCAAAGCCTCGCTCATGAGTTTTATACCGTAAAGAAACAGCGCAACGCCTCCGGCAATGTTAAAGAATGTACCAAACAAAAGCAAAAAACCTCCCTAAATATTTAGAAAGGACTCAGGAGTTATATTTTTCATTTCCTACTTTCTAACTCCTAATTCCTACTTAATGAAAAGAGTATAACACGGGGAATTTTTTTAATTTTGTGTTATATTTTGAAAAAAGTTTCAAGAACTTCAGGAGAAAAATTAAAAATGCCACAGACAGCATTACAGGAGCGTCATGAGTATCTTACTAAAACTTCCGTGAAAAAATTAATTTGTGTTCTTTCAGTTCCTACGATTATTAGCATGATGGTTACGAATTTATATAACATGGCTGATACGTTCTTCGTCGGTCGGATTTCGACTCAAGCTACAGCGGCGGTCGGAGTTGTGTTGCCGTTCATGAATGTGATTCAGGCGATCGGTTTTTTCTGTGGGCATGGCTCGGGGAATTATGTATCAAGAAAACTCGGAGCCGGAGAAATTGATGAAGCTGAAGAGATGGCTTCGACGGGATTTGCGCTTGCGTTTTTGCTTGGACTTGCAATTTTGGCGCTTGGCCTTTTGAATCTCACGCGGCTTTCAGTCATGCT
Organism: Synergistaceae bacterium; assembly: GCA_017445205.1. GTDB lineage: Bacteria > Synergistota > Synergistia > Synergistales > Aminobacteriaceae > JAFUXM01. Next base: position 1,308 of record JAFSUP010000121.1, on the reverse strand, counting down.
TGGAGCCACGGACACGATAATAAACGACACTCGCGACTACTTGAGCGTTATATTAATAGGCACGCCGTTCATGACCGCGCAGCTTGTAATTAATAATCAGCTTCGATTTCAAGGCGCAGCGTTCTATGCAATGGTCGGACTTGTGAGCGGAGCGATATTAAATATTTTTTTGGACCCGATTTTTATTTTCACATTCGGACTTGGAGTCAGTGGCGCAGCACTCGCGACGATTTTGAGTCAATTTGTGAGCTTTTTTATTTTGTTTTACGGCACGACGAAAGGCGCAAACATAAATCTTCATTTACGAAAAATCCGAATGAACGCGCATTATTTGCTAGAAATCGTCAACGGCGGCACACCGTCATTAGCTCGCAACGCATTAATAAGTTTTTCGAGCATTTTGTTAAATCACACGGCCGGCACTATCGCGGGCGACGCAGCTATAGCGGGAATGAGCGTCGTTAATCGCGTTATGTTATTCGCAAACTCGGCATTAATTGGCTTTGGTCAAGGCTATCAACCCGTGTGCAGCTACAACTACGGCGCGCAACTTTATGACCGTGTCAAAGAGGGTTATAAATTTTGCGTGCTCTATGGAACATTATTTTTAATTGCTCTTGCGTGCGTGAGTTCGTTCTTGTCTGAAGAGATTGTGAGATTTTTCCGTGATGACGAGGCTGTAATTTTAATTGGAAGTGTTGCGCTTCGCTGGCAAATGTTCACGATGCCTCTTAACGCTACTATAGTTTTGTCGAACATGATGTTACAGTCAATCGGCAAGGGAGTTCGTGCGACGATAACGGCTTCGGCGAGGTCAGGAATATTTTTTATCCCGGCAATTTTGATTTTGTCGCGTTTATACGGACTGACGGGCGTCGAACTTGCTCAACCTGTCGCAGATGTCTTTGCGTTCTTGCTTGCGATACCTTTAACGCGTTCGGTGTGGCGAGAAATGTAAGAGAGCAAGTAGGAGTTAGGAATTAGGAATTAGGAAGTAGGAATTAAAAAAAATTTTCCGTTCCTACTTTTTAATTATTTGTTTGCGATTTTCATAAGCTCGTCAAACACAAATTGAACTTTCGTACCGATTACAACTTGCATACTCTCGTTTGAGGGACGTACAACGCCGAGGACGCCTGCCGATTTAATTTTTTCTTCGTCAACTTTTGTATTATCGTTTATAAGAACGCGGATTCGAGTGGCGCAGTAGTTTATGTCTTTGAGATTTTCAAAACCGCCAAGCCCTTCGAGAATAATTCTCGCCATATCCGTGTAATTATTATTTGTTAAGACAGTGGCTTTTTCTTT
>JAFSUP010000120.1 GCA_017445205.1 Synergistaceae bacterium | reverse complement strand
CCTGAAATTCTTTAAAATTCGTCACGAAGAGTACGAAGAGCCGTCTATGTTAGCTTAGGCCGCGTCACCCGCACCGCCCTTTAATATAGTTGATAAGATACTCCCGCATGCGCTTTTTCACTCCAAACGTGTCCTCGCCGTAAAATTCCGCCTTATAGCATGTAGCCTTACAGTAATTAATAGCGTTTGCGAGTTGCTGTAACGACAGGCCGGCCAGTTGCCTTAATTGCTTTAACGGCATATCTGCAAGCTTCTCGTCGCTGATAGCCTGCTTTGGCTCTTCCGGCTCTTCGGCCTGTTCAGCCTCGCGCTTGAACTCGTCAATCAGCCGGTTAATAATAATCAACTTCTTGGTGTCATTTTTAAGCTTTAAGCCTTTAACTTCCGCAAGCTCCAGCAATCTCGGCTTCGTCAGCTTGTCTAAAATTTCAACGCGCTGATCGTCGTTCGTTGCTCTCGCGTAAAGCTCTAAAACATATTCAACCGTAAAAGTGTTTACTTTTCTCCCGCGCTTCATAACTCAAACCTCCAATCAAATAAATTTGGTCTCGTCAGTGTCCGCCTTACGGACAGACCGGCAAGCTACAGCCGGTTTCGACCTACTTCTCCAAACTCTCGATTAAATCGATTAACGGAAATTCCTGCGACGTCAGTATGTTGACGAAGAGCTGCAGCCCTTTCGGCGTGACGCGCGGCGTTACATAAAAGCCGTGGTCGATTTGTAAATTCAGCCACCCGCGCTCAACCGATTTTTGCGTTGGATTATTCCACTGCTTACCTTTGCGCCTGCAAATAATCCCTAACTTGCGGAGCAGCTTATAGAGCCTGTTTTGTCCGATAGGGAAGCCGTGAGCTGATAATAACTGCGCCGCTTCCTGAACTGTGATGCTGCCCTTCTGTGCAAGCACGATCTCGCCTAACACCTTGAGCGGGTACATCTCCGACACCTGCGCCTGAAGTTCTGCATTTTCCTGCTTGAGCTGAATATTCCCCGCCTCGAGAGCCTTGACCTCGCTTGTTAATTGCATTACCTGACTATTCAGCGCGACTATACCCGTCCGTCTCAGTTCGTCGGCAATATCCCACAGCCAGTCCATAACCGCGTTAGCTTTAGGCTGATTTGAATACCGGCAAATTTCTAATAAGCCCTTGAAGTTGTAAACTGTCACCGACCGCGTCACTTCGCGCGCTCCTTCAACTTGGCTCATTTTGAGCCCCCTTGAAAATTTGTCTAAACGCTCTTTGTTGCGAGTGTGAATATTCTTAATAGCTTTACGCGGATTTTCATACCCCAGCAGTTCGCCGATCTGTTCACGCGTCGCCCAGAAGTCGCCTGTGTCTTGGCCGTCCTGTCCGTAACAGTCAAGACAAACGCCGTTAAAATTCCGTTTTGTTAAAACCTGCAATTCATTACTCATAGCTCAACCTCCGTTAAAATATACACATACACATACACATACTAATTCCAGTCTTCGCTCATTCTCAAAATCTTGTCTCTTGCCTTGAT
>JAFSUP010000119.1 GCA_017445205.1 Synergistaceae bacterium | reverse complement strand
ATTCCGTTTTTAATCGGTGTTAAGTCGAGCGGCTGACCGATTACGCCCGTAGAACCGACTAAAACATTTTCAGATTTCAATTTAAGAGCCTGACCGACGAGACCGCACATGGCCTCGGCGATTTCGATCCCGTTAGCGTTGCAAGTGTTAGCGTTGCCGCTGTTACAAATTACGGCTTGAGCAATTCCGCCCGATGACGCAAGATTATTTTTCGTTACGACGAGCGGTGCGCCCTTAACAAGATTCGTAGTGTAAACTGCGGCAGCTGAAGCTGGGACTTCGCTGTAAATCAAAGCGAGATCGTTTTTAGTCCTGTTCTTTCTGATTCCGCAGTGAACTCCCGAAGCCTTAAAGCCATTAGGAGCGCAAACACCGCCTTGGATTTCGTTAAAATTCATTAAGATTTTTCCTTTCTAATTTATATTTAATCCTTCAAATTCGTTGATGCCCATCACGAGATTCATATTCTGAACGGCCGCGCCCGAAGCTCCCTTGCCGAGATTATCAAAGCGCGCTGTTAATAAAATTCGTTCATCGTTGCCGAAGACACTAATAGCCATGTCATCACGCCCGGAAAATTTTCCTGCGGATAAAAATCCGTTCTCGTCGTTGACATCCGAAAAATAAATCACTCCGTCAGTGTAATAATTTTTGTAAATCTCTTTTATGTTCTCGATGTCGTTATCATGAAGAGCCACTGTAACTTCCATGCCTGAATAATAATCCGCAACTATTGGACAGAAAATCGGAGCAGAGTTTAAGCCGCAAAGCTTCATCATTTCGGGAATGTGTTTGTGATTTTGAGTGAGGCCGTATTGCCGCGGAGCGTCTAACAAAATATTTCTCTCGTGATTTTCATAATCGGCTATCATTTTTTTCCCGCCGCCTGAATAACCCGTGATTGAGAAACACGTTAATTTTTCGTCCGCGCTGATGATTTTATTTTCGACGAGCGGAGCAACGAGAGCTATAAAGCCGCTTGCATGACAGCCGGGATTAGCGATTCTCTTGGATGATTTTATAATTTCGCGCTTGCCTTTCAATTCCGGAAGACCATAAGCCCACCCGTCGGAGACTCTGTGAGCGGTTGACGTGTCAATCACAACTGTATTTTGATTTTCGACGAGTCCCACGGCTTCAATCGCGGCTGCGTCCGGCAAGCAAAGAAAAATTATGTCGGCTTCGTTAAAAATTTCGCGCCTTGCGTCGTTATCTTTGCGTTTGTCTTCATCAATCGTTAATAATTGAATGTCGGTGCGACGTTTTAATCGCTCGTGAATTTGAAGACCTGTTGTTCCTGCGCTACCGTCAATAAAAATTTTTTTCATGAAAATCTCAACCGCCCATAAAAATTTAATGACGCGTATTTTACAAGTTAATAAATTTTTCGTCAATTAATTCAAAATTAGTGAACATATTTTTATTTTTTCATTCGACGTTCACTTCGACGAGATTTTCATTTATTATTTTTGCACGCAAAACAATTTTTCTGTTATCGAGACGTCTGACTTTCACAATATCACCGGGGCGACCGTCCTCCATCAACATGCCGTCAACGGTTGCTGAAGCTGCTCCAAAGCGTGCGAGAATTTTTACTTGCCTGCCGCGTTTGATTAAATTTGAACTTGAAAGACTTGAAAGTAAAATCGGCTCGCCCTGCTGAATATTTCGATTCGCTATTGAACCTGCGATTTCGTTTGGTGTCGAAGCGTACATTCCCGGGCGCGTGATTCTGACGGAACGCGAAAATAAATCTTCGGGCCGAATCCTGTCGCCTCGTTTGATGTTTCGCGCGGCGATCATTGCAGTTTGTGTCCAGTTCATTCGCACAGGAAGCGAATTAATTTTTCCGTTCTTATCTTGAAATCTCAAAATTGCGGCGTTTGTGCCGGGGACGATGCTAGCGGGCTCAATTAATTTTCCTTCAGGCACGGGAGCGTTGTTTGTTGAAATTTCAAGTCCGCCGTTCCAAGCTGAAATTGATTTTAT
>JAFSUP010000118.1 GCA_017445205.1 Synergistaceae bacterium | reverse complement strand
AACAGGCTCAATCGGTTGGGACACTGGTAACGCTTCAATCGGAGTCGCTTGGGCAAGTAAAACAGGTTGGGAAACGATGTTTGAAATCGAGCAAGACCTTGGCAACAATTTTTCAATCATGGCCGGCGTAGAGCATTCTTGGGACGACGAATGGAACGAAAGAGTATGGCGGCCTTATGCGTCTTTGACATATAAATATAAAGGCTGGACTTCTGTTTTACGTTGGGCCAAAAATGAATACATCTCTGACCAGAAGGACAGCACTACGGAATTCAAAGGGCGCCTCGAACGCGCACCGGAATTTATTTTATCGACGCCATTTTTCAGAAGCTCTAAATATTCTTGGATGGTAATCTCTGCCGCTTATGGAAGATTCCGCGAAACGATTTATGGAGAAGGCGAAGGCCCTTCAATAATTCGCTACGGGCTTGGATTCAGAAATTATTTTGAACATGTTATCCACGAACACAACAACGTAGAATTATTTTCTAACACCGAAGGCCGTGCGTGGTTTTATGACAGCGAAGATGCCGACCACGAAATGCTACGCAGTTTCACGGGCTTGCGCTACAATTTCGGATTAGTCGAACTTGGAACGGCTTACGAGCGTCAATATATTTGGGGTGAAAGTCCGATGCACTGGGACCAATATCGAAATCGTAAACGCGTACATCAGAAAGTTAGATTCCCGATCGGTCGCGAAATTTATTTAGGCGTTCGCGGCAGTTATGATTTAGAAGAATCAATATTTGATGAAGTTTTCTATGGTCTTCAATGGGTTACAGATTGCATGGTTTGGGACCTTCATTATAAAAATGATAGAACTTCCGGCGGCGACGATAGAATTGGTTTATCGCTCGCCATCAAGGCTTTCCCAGATTCGCCCGCGTCATTGGGGCAGCGACTTGAAACAGACCCGTTTGAAAGACCTTCGGACTTTCCGAAGGACAAAAATAAAAAATAAAATTTGAGGTGAAATTTTTATGTTGTTATGTTATGTTGATAGAAAATTTGTAAAACCTGAAGAAGCCGTCTTGCCGCTTTCAGATCTAATTATTCAGCGCGGAGTCGGAGTCTTTGAAGCACTCGCAACGTTTAACTTGAAGCCGTTAATGCTCACGCCGCACATGACGCGATTCGTCAATAGCGCGAAAAGCACAGGGATTAAAAATTTCCCCAGCGTTGAAGAAATGAGTAAAATCATTCGCGAAGGCATTGCGAAACTTGGCCGTGATGTTCGCGTCAGAACTTTCTTAACCGGCGGCGATGAATTTGACAATGAAGCAGGCGCGTTCTTGAAGCCGAGATTCTTTGTGATTTTCGATGAAGCAGGTTATCTGACTGACGAAGAATTTGAAAAAGGCTGGGTGCTTGAACCCGTTACAGTCGGGCGCAACGATCCTTCAGTCAAGAATGTTGACTATCGAATGACTTTCCAGCTTCCCGCGGGTGTTAAGGACGTTTTATACTGTCCCAGCGGAGAGATCACAGAGTGCGGCCACAGCAATTTTTTCTTAGTATTAAAAGACGAGACTATCGTAACAGCTCCGTTATCGAGAGTCTTAAAAGGCACAACGCGAACGGCAGTTTTAGAGCTTGCTCGTCAGGACGGCCTCAAAGTCGAAGAACGTTGCCCGCTGTGGTCAGAACTTGCAAGCGACAACGCCGCCGAAGCATTCATAACCGGAAGTATTAAAATGGTAGTGCCGATCGTGAAAGTCGGAGGAATTACCCTCAACAATGGTAAGCCGGGCAAAATCACACGAAGATTATTAGAGCTTTACAAGAAACATCTTGAAAATTGGCTTGAATAAAGCAAGTAGAAATTAGGAATTAGGAATTAGGAAGTAAAAAATTTCTTTCGTTCCTAATTTATAATTAAAAAAATTTTTAATCAGGAGGAATTTTTCAAAATGGAACAGATTCGTTCATTGTCGCAGTTAATCGAAGAAGCCAGCAAGCTTTGCGCAGAGAAAGGCCGCAAGAGAATTTCAGTCGCAATGGCTGAAGACGCAGGATTAATTTCCGCAATCGAAGAAGCCCGCAAACTCGGACTTGTCGAAGCTACACTCGTCGGCAACCCTGACAAAGTCAAAGCCTGCATCGCCGAAGCCGGTGCGTCAGAGTCCAGCTATCACATTATCCCAGAGACTAACGAAGCAGCTTGCGGCATAGTCGCCGTTACTGAAGTTTCATCAAAACGCGCTGACATTTACATGAAAGGCCAGCTTCACACGGACAATTTCCTTCGCGGAATGCTCAACAAAGAAGTCGGACTTCGCGTAGGCAAACGCGCAATCTCTCACTGCTACTTCCATTCAATCCCGGGCTATGACAGAGTCATTTTCATTGCTGACGGAGCTTTCAACATGTATCCTGACCTCGCTATGAAAGCCGACATCGTTCAGAACACCGTAAACTTTGCCCGCTCACTCGGCGTTGAACTTCCGAAGGTTGCTTGCCTCTGCGCAGTCGAAATGGTCAACCCCGCAATGCCTTGCACGCTTGACGCTACGGCACTTGTTCAGATGAATCAGCGCGGACAGATTAAAAACTGCGTCGTTGATGGCCCGCTCGCTCTTGACAACGCAATCGACGAAGAAGCCGCGAAGATCAAGCACATTAAATCGCCTGTTGCTGGTCATGCTGATGTTCTTATGGTTCCGCAGATCGAAGTCGGAAACGCTCTTGCGAAGTCAATCAGCTTCTTTGCGAAGGGCAGCGAAACAGCCGGACTTATCATCGGAGCTGCCGCGCCTGTAGTCCTCACGAGCCGCGCAGACTCACCGAGAGCAAAATTACTTTCAATCGCCGGCGCTGTAATGCTTGCTCATCATCAGGGATAATTAAATTAGAAATTAAAAATTTTGATTCCGGGATAACTTCTGGACACCATGTCCAGAAGTTATTTTTCTGCGAAAATTTGTGAAAGTTTTTGATTCAGTGTTTCGTTTTGAATATAAGGAAGTGCATCGAATTGACGCAGATTATGATTTTTAATTTCTGAATTTTTATCGAAGCTCAAAAGAAAATTTTTTGTCATTCTATAAATTATTTCGCTCGGAGCAAGTCCGAAAACTTGTTTTTCAAAAATATGTTTCAGTCTATCGATTCTCGTGGGATAAATTTTTTTTAATTTCTCTGAACAAAAAAGTCTTTTCACAATCTCCGCAATATATAATCCTGATTTCATGTACGGATCTATAAAAGTTTTTTCGGGATCATCAAAGCAGCCGGGATTTTCTTTTTCTAACATATCTAGCATTTCTTTTACAAAATTTCTCGGCGTAAAAATCTGATTCGCCTTCGGGGAAGGAATGTAATCAAAAATATTTTGAGTGCTATTCTCCTCAAAATAATTTTTAAGCTCGTCTCGAAGTTCAAAAAATTCTTTCACGGCATTATTAAATTCAATCGAAGCAAAAATTCTCCCTTCGTCGCGCAACACACAAAATTCTTCAAGAGTAATGCCCGTAACATCTAAAAAAATTTTAGCGGGGATAATTTTATCGAAATTTTCGAGTCTTGTTTCATAATCGCCATATGCCATTAAAAATGCCGGAATTGTTCGTGAAAATTCGCGCAAATATTCTTTTATATCTGACAACGATTTTTGAGGCGCCAATTTATGTATAATTTTTATGACAGGCTCAGAAAGCTGAAGTATATTTGAAAATAAAAAGTCTGACATAAAGCCGCTTATAACAATTTCGTGAGATTTAATTTTTCGAGGGATCGATAAAATTTTTGCTGAGTCAAGTGCTATCATTTCGCCGTTGTCGTCCTCGCCAATAACAGGAAAAAAATTTAGCAACCGTCCGACACTTCGTTCAGATTCGCCGCTTGAGCATAAATCATTCGCGAATTTTTCATAAATCACTAAACTGCGAGCCGGGTCAAAATCAAAGACATACGCGTTATCTTTGCGCAAAAATTTTTTCCCCTCGTGAAACAAACACGAATTTTGAGCACGAAATGCCGCCTGCATATACATAGAAGCCGATTGGACATTCGATAAAATTAAAACACCTGTCCATTCTGGAATAGTAACGCCAGTTGTAAGTTGTCCGACTGATAGAGTTATCGTCTTGTCATTTTCGTGAATAGCTTTGCGAACTTTGTTATAAGATCTTTTTATCGCGTCGTTATCATCGTCCGATTTTTCATTACCGGCAGCAAGAATAATTTTATAATTCTCAAAAACTTTGTGCGACTCCAATTTTTTCTTCAGCAATTTCGCCGCCTCAACTCGATTTAACAACCAAAAAGTGTGTTTTAATTCGTTGCGAAGCTCGGGAGTGCTGAAAGGAAATTTTTTGTTTGTCGTTAGAGCGTTAAGAAAATTATTAATCGCTGAATCATGTACAAATTTCCCGTCTTTGACCGCAAAAAATTCATTGAGATCAAAATCAAAATGCCCTGCTGCTCTTTCGTCCTGAAAAATTTCGCTCATTCGATACGTGAATAAATTTAACTGCGGCAAATTCTCATATGGATTATCTTCGCTACTGTCCCATGCTGTGCGCTTGTTCTGTTCGTCAGCATATGTCCAATTAAAAATAGCGTCGTCAGGAAATCTATTGCTCGCCAAGGCCTTAAAAGGTGTCCCCGATAAATGCAACGTGAAATTTCGTTCGATATTTCTAAACGCTATGTCAGTTTTTGAAGTCGCAACCCCTTCGTGAGCTTCATCAATCACTAAAATGTCCCAATGAATTTCCCTAATCTCTTTTAATTTTTCGTAAGTGCCGCCAAAATACTTTGAGCCTTTGAGATCTTGAAGCGACACAAAATAAATCAAGCCTTTTTTAGATCCTAATTGTTTCAAATATTCTTGGTACGTAAAAACAGGATTGTTCATGACTTTTATGTCTTTGATGCCGCTGACGAAATAATAGCCGTTATTGCGTCCTACAAATTTGTCATAATCTTGATACCAACTGTTCGCTATCACGGGGCGATTAGTTACGATTAAAATTTTTTTCGCGTTACTCTTCATCATTAAGTCATAGACGCACAGAGTTTTTCCGAATCGCGGCTTGGCGTTCCAGAGAAATTCACCGCCCTCGTGCGCTTTGCTGTATTGCATAGTTTTATTCACGGCGTCAAGCTGTTCTTCACGAAGGACATATGGGGATATTTTGTCGCGAGTCATGTCAAGAAAAGAAAATCCATTTTCGCGAAATAAATCAAACCATTTTTTTGACTCGATCGGCGTTATGTGAAACCATTCATTATTTTCGCTTTCATCATGTTCTACTCCGTTGAGCCTTAAATATTTATGAAAATCCTTGTCGGTAAATGCGCTGCCATCTTGATATAACGCTGCGCCCGTCCATTCTTTTTTGGCTATGATTCTTGCTGTGTGCGTCTGCTCTCTGATCCGTTTATCTACGTCCCGCTCGGTGTAACCGATTTTGATCCAGCCGTTATTGTTGGGGACGTTCGGCGTTGTGTAAGCGTAAATCATCGGCGTTACGTTTGAAACAGTTTTTATAATGCTGGTGGCGGCTTGCAAAATTATTTCATCTCCCTCACATGCGTTTCTATAAATTCTATTTCGTTTTTGTCAAGTTTATATTTTGCGTACAGTTGCTCGTCTATCTCGCGAATTGTTTTTGACCAATCTATATCGGAATCAGATTTGAAATTTTGCAGCGGGATATATCGCCACACGGCCCGCGGATTGTGTTGCGTAACTTTCAAAATGCCGAGCATAGCCCGGGCAAATTTTGTTTTTATATATTTGAAAGTGTTTTCTGCTTCTATTAAATTATCATAACAACCTATACAAATAAAAGTATCCGTTACCCCGATTAGGGGTTCCCCGATTAGGGGTGTTGACAAAATCTCACCAATTGCTCCGGTGCCATTTGCTTCCGGGGCAAAGACTTTGTATGCGTCAATGTAATCGTTATCAACAACGTAAGAGCGTTTGATGTATTTATAAACGCGGCGATTGTCAACGCGGCCAAGAATTTTGAGATAAGAATCCGACTTGTCGGACGGAGGGGTACTGACAAACACTTCTGGCAATTT
>JAFSUP010000117.1 GCA_017445205.1 Synergistaceae bacterium | reverse complement strand
GTTCAGAGTTGAACTTGAAAACGGGCATCGTGTTCTTGCTCATGTCAGCGGAAAAATGAGAATGCACTTTATCAGAATTTTACCAGGTGATAAAGTGTTAGTGGAAATTTCCCCATATGATTTAACACGGGGACGAATAATTTATCGTTATAAATAAGGTGGTATTAGCATGAAAGTAGGGCCTTCAGTAAAGCCTATCTGTGAATATTGCAGAGTAATCCGCCGTCACGGAGTTGTGCGCGTCATTTGCAGCCGCAACCCGAGACATAAACAGCGTCAAGGTGTCAGGAGGTAATAATTAAATGGCACGTATCGCAGGAGTAGATTTGCCGAGAGAAAAAAGAATCGAAATCGGCTTGACCTATATTTTCGGAATCGGCCTAAAGACTGCGCAGAAAATTCTCGCAGCGACAGGCGTAAATCCTGACATCAGAGTCAAAGATTTAGATGAAGCCGACACACAGAAACTTCGCCGCGAAATTGAAGATAATTACAAAGTCGAAGGCGATTTAAGACGCGAAATTTCTATGAACATCAAACGCCTTATTGACATCGGTTGCTATCGTGGTCAGCGTCATAGGCTCGGGCTTCCCGTCAGAGGTCAGCGCACAAAGACTAATGCTAGAACTCGTAAGGGCCCGAGAAGGACAGTCGCTAATAAGAAAGTCGCAACGAAGTAATAAAGAAATTGCGGCGTGATTTTTAAGTAAGGAGGTAAATTAAACTTGGCAAAGAGAACAGCGCAAGCTCGTAAGGGCAAGAGGCGCGAAAAGAAAAATATAAATTACGGAGTGGCGCACATTTATTCGACGTTTAATAACACGATTATGTGCATCAGTGATAAGGCCGGAAACATAATCACATGGGCCAGCGGTGGCAATGTCGGTTTCAAGGGCGCGAGAAAGTCAACACCGTTCGCCGCTCAGACTGCCGCTTCACAGGTCGCAAAGGCCGCGCAGGATCAGGGTATGCAGGAAATTGACGTAATCGTCAAAGGCCCCGGCCCCGGTCGTGAAAGCGCGATCCGTTCGTTGCAGGCCGCCGGGCTTCAGGTGAACTTAATCAAAGACGCTACGCCCATTCCTCACAACGGGTGCAGACCACCGAAGAGGCGTCGTGTCTAAATTCTAAAAGGAGATTTTGGAATTTGGAGAACACCAATTTTAAGGTTTACATCGAAGAAAAAGCTCAAAATTACGGGAAATTATTTATTGAGCCGCTTGAACGTGGTTATGGCGATACTCTCGGCAATGCTTTGAGACGTTTGCTCCTCTCGTCAATCAGAGGAGCCGCCGTTACTGCTGTCAGAATTGAAGGTGTGCTTCATGAGTTCAGCACTATACCGGGTATTCGTGAAGATGTCATTGAGATTTTGATGAACTTAAAGCACATTCCCATTCGAGCAAAGAGCAGGCAAGCTCATTTGAATGAAGAAGGATTCAAGATTATCACACTTGATTCAGATGACCTTCCGAAAGATTTCTTTACTCGTGAAAACAATCCCGGAGTCATTACAGCTAAGGACCTTCCGTGGGATAACGATTTTGAATTTTGCGGCGAAGGTGTCCTTTGCACGCTAGAACCGAAAGCACACATTAAAAGGCTTAATGAACATGGACGTGAAGTTGATGAAGTAACGGACACACACCTTTTGATGGAAATTTATATTGAGCAGGGAGTCGGTTATCTATCGGCGGAACGAGAAAGGCCATCGCAGCCGCCTTTACCAGTTGACGCGCTTTTAACCGACGCGATTTTCTCGCCAGTTACACGCGTTAATTATCAAATTGAACCGGCACGAGTGGGTCAAAGCATCGATTTTGAGCGCCTTATAATCGAAGTCTGGACCAACGGAGCCATTACGCCAGAAGGAGCTATAGGACAAGCGGCAGCCATTGCGAGAAGTTATTTTCAGCTTATCGCTGAGACGATCGGCACTGCTACTCCGGTTCAGCTATCCCCTGATGGTGAAGTCCCATTCCCGCCGCTTCCGACTTTCTCAACGTTGTCGCCTTCTGATGAATCGATTCATACACTCGGACTTTCAATAAGAAGTGAAAATTGTTTGTTAAGAGGCGGCATTAAAACCGTAGGCGATCTTTTGATGAGGTCGCGCGATGATCTGCTTAAGATTCGAAATCTCGGAAAAATCTCGCTAGTCGAAATTGAAGAAATTCTCGAAAAACGCGGTTATCAGTTAAGCTCTACGTCAATGTCCGTTGACGATAACGCGATTTTTGATGACGTAAGCTCATTTGATGAAGCGCTCGATGATTTCTCTTCAGATAAGGAAGCCGACGAGCTTATTTCAGAAGTAAAAGAAGACGCTGAAAAAATTCTTGACAACGTCGTCGAAGTTCCAGAACCTGAAGAAGTAAAGCCAGAAGAAATTTCAGAGCCTGAAGCCCCAGCCGAAGTCCCTGAAGAAAAGCCCACTAAGCCAGCGAAGCCTACGACTAAGTCAACTAAGTCAACTAAGACGACAAATAAGCCTGCGAAGCCGAAGCCGACAACTAAGAAGTCTGACTCTAGATCTAAAGTCAAAACAGCTCCAGCTCCTGCGCCTGAAGTCCCGGTCGAAGTGGTAGAGCCTAAGGCTGAAGTTGTGGAAGAAGTCGCTAAGGTTGAAGAGCCGAAGCCGGAAGCTCCAAAGAAAACTAAAAAGACTTCGAGCAAGTCAAAAACTAAAAAGGCTGACGACGCAGCAAAATCTGAAAAACAACCAGAGCCCGCGCCACAGCCAGAGCCAGTTCCTGAAGCAGCTCCAGAGCCTGCACCGGCAGAAACTAAAGCTAAAAAAGAAAAAGTCGAGAAACCTAAGAAGCCACGAAAATCTTCTTCTTCTAAGAGTTCTTCTAAGAGTTCTAAAAAGTCAAAGGCTGCGGAATCTGAAGCTCAAAACGCTGAAACTAGCGAAAATAACAACGAATAATTAAAGACAGGAGGTGCTTTTTTAATTGAGACATCATGTTGACCACAGAACACTCGGACGCTACGGCAGCCACAGAAGATTAATGCTCGGGAATATGGCCGCGAGTTTATTCCTTAACGGCAGCATCACGACAACCGTGACACGCGCTAAAGAACTTCGCCGCGTAGCTGAAAAATTAATCACTCGTGCTAAAGGCGGAAGCGTTCATGATATTCGCGTAGTGTTCTCAAAAATGCCCCACAAGGAGGCAGCGACAAAATTATTTGACGAGATCGCCCCGAAATATAAATCTTTCGATAAGGGTGGTTATACAAGAATAGTGAAGCTTGGCGCACGCAAAGGCGACGGCTCACCTATGGCAGTTATAGAACTTGTTGAACGTGAACAGAAACCAGAAGAACAGAAATAAAACCCCGTTTCTTGAAGTTCGCTCTGTTTCGTTCTCATATGACGAAAAAATTACGAGACGGACGTTAAACTCCGTCTCTTTTTTTATAGATAAGGGCGAACGTGTAGCGATACTTGGGCATAACGGCTCCGGAAAATCCACTCTCACAAAAATTTTAGGCGGATTAATTGAACCTGACGAAGGCTCTTGCTTTCTTGATGGCGTCGATATGAACGAAATCGAATTTCGAGACTTGCGGCGAAAAATCGGAATGGTGTTTCAAGACCCTGAAAATCAAATCGTCGCGGCCATGGTCGAAGATGATATTGCCTTCGCTCCTGAAAATCAGGGTTTGCCGTCCGAAGAAATTCAAAATCGCGTTGACCTTGCAATCGTTGAAGCTAATTTGCTTCACAAAAAAGATTCGCCGGTTTCGGCACTGTCCGGCGGTGAAAAACAAAGGCTCGCTCTCGCCGGGGCATTGGCTGCTGATGTCGAATGTCTGATCCTCGATGAGCCCACAGCAATGCTTGACCCTAAAGGACGACTTAGAATTGAAAAAATCCTACGTTTACTTCACAGCGAGGGCATGACAATTCTTCAAATTACTCACCAGATCGGCGCAGAAAATTTTGATGATTTCGATCGCGTTATAGTTTTGTCAAAAGGCGAAATAATTTGGCAAGGCACGACGCTAGAATTTTGGGACAGGGCCGAAGAGCTTGGCTTCGAGCTTCCTGATGAGTTCAAAATAAAAAAATTTTTTGAGGACAAAAAAATAAAATTTCCTGACGCTCTCGCAAATTTCGATTTTAATTTCACGGCCGCGAGTGACGAAAAAAAAATTAAAAATCACGAAGCGAAATTCAAAATTAAAAATCTTTCATTCAAGTACGACGAAAAAAATTTTGCATTAAAAAATCTCAACGCTGAAATTTTTTCAGGCGAATGGCTCTCTATAATCGGACGAACCGGCAGCGGCAAATCTACTTTAGTTCAACACTTAAACGCTCTTTATAAAATTCAAAGCGGCGAAATTTTTTTTGACGGTCAGACACTCCCGCAAAAAGGTGAAGAAGTTCACACGCTGCGGCAAAGAGTCGGGCTCGTGTTTCAGCACCCTGAAGATCAATTATTTTCGCCGACTGTGAAAGAAGAGTTAGCTTTCGCGCCTAAAAACGCAGGATTCAAAAATTCAAAACTCGAAGACGCGATTTTATACGGCCTCGAATGCGTAGGACTTGAAAAAAAATTTTTAGATCGAAATCCTTTAGCCTTGTCTGGCGGCGAACGTCGTTTGGTGGCTATTGCGTCAGTGCTTGCAACTCGTCCCGAATGCGTCGTTCTTGATGAACCGTTGGCCGGCCTTGACGCTTCGTATCAGAAAAAAATTCTCAATATGCTTCGGCGGCTTTGCGACTCCGGTAAGACTGTTATAACTATAACTCACGATTTAGATACAGCTTTGCGATTTAGCGATAAAATTTTAATTTTACGAGACGGCGGAACGGTCAGAGAAGGTGACCCCGGCGACGTCATCGAAGAAATTATGAACGTTCTTGAGCCGGAAGCTTGGCCCGACGTCTTGCGAGCCTCGGCAGAAATCAGAAAGATTAATAAAAATTTTCCGTTTATATATGATTATCAGGAGTTTATAAAATGTTTCTCTCAAATATAAATTTAGGTCAGTATGTCCCGACGGGGTCAATAATTCACAAGCTAGACCCGAGAGCAAAATTATTTTCGCTCCTGTTTATAATTTCGGCGGTCTTTCCTGCAAAAAATTTTTTTCAGCTTACATTTTGGACTATAGCACTTGTTGCGGTCGTGTATGTTTCAAAAATTTCGTGGGGCGTTCTGCTGCGTTCGGCGCGTCCGATTTTCTTTCTTGTCGCGGTCACGTTTGGTTTTAATTTGCTGTCGGCTTATTTCACAGGCGACGTATCGACCGCCAGCGGGGTTCCCGCTTCGTTATTCAGAGCTGTGTTTACATCGCTGCGGCTTGTCGTTTTGATGTTGTTCGCGATAATGCTGCCTCTGACTACGGCACCGCTTGAACTTGCTGACGGCCTAAATACTCTCCTGCGGCCACTTGAGCGCTTCGGTTTTCCAGCGAATGAATGCGCTATGATGATCGGAATGGCGTTGAGATTTATTCCGTTATTGATGCAGGAGACGGATAAAATAATTCGTGCGCAGTTATCACGAGGAGCGCGGCTCGATCAGGGAAATTTATTTCGGCGCGTCATGGCGTTCTTTCCGGTTTTGATTCCGTTGTTCATAATAATTTTTCGACGAGCCGACGAGATCGCAACCGCAATGGAAGCGCGCGGCTATGACGGAGGAGCAGGACGAACTCGCCGAAAGCCTTTAGTCTGGAAATTTAACGACACAGCCGCGGTGATAATTTCTATTTTAGCGGCGGGAAGTTTTTTTATAATTTAGAGATTATGAAAAATTTTATTGAACGCTGGAAAAATACCGGCGACGAAAAAAGCGAAACTCAAAAATTTTGGCTCGAATTTCTTCACGACGTCTTAGGAATCGACGAGCCGACTAAAATTATAGAATTTGAAAAACGCGTCGCACTTTCTCACACAAGTTTCATTGACGCTTATATACCAAAAACTCACGCAATTATCGAACAGAAGAGCCGCGGTATAAATCTCGATACCCCCGCTAAACAGTCCGAAGGTCCTCCGCTGACGCCGTTTGAACAGGCCAAGCGCTATTCAGACTGGCTCCCGGCCTCCGAACATGCTCGCTGGATTATCACTTGCAACTTTCAAGAGTTTCATGTTCACGATATGGAATTTCCGAAGGCTCCTCCGGAGATTATTAAACTTGAAGAACTTACGCCGCGAAAATTTCAATTTCTTGTTGACGTCAACGGCACGACTCCGAAGGACATTCGCGAAGAAGAAATTTCTCTTAAAGCCGGAGAATTAGTCGGAAAACTTTATGACGCTCTCAAAATCCGTTACAAGAATCCCGAT
>JAFSUP010000116.1 GCA_017445205.1 Synergistaceae bacterium | reverse complement strand
TCAAAGGCGAGGAAATTAATAAAATTATTTCGGAGATTTTAAAATGATAAAGATAATCAGCGCAAAAAATTTTTCATACACTCACGCAAACGAAGCTGCTACGGACGTCAGCGCCACAGTCAGAGCGATTCTTGAAGACGTCAAAGTCAACGGCGACGAAGCAGTTATTAAATATGAAAAAAAATTTGATAATGTCGATTTAGATTCGCTTGAAGTCAGTGAAGCAGAGAAAGTCGAAGCCATGAAAGCTACAGGCGAAGACTTCATAAAAATTCTTGAGCGTGCTGCAAAAAATATTCGTGAATTTCATTCTAAGCAAGTTCGTAACGGATTCATGTTTTCTAATTCCGACGGCGTGATTTTGGGACAAAGAATAATCCCGCTTGAAAGAGTCGGACTTTACGTCCCAGGCGGTACGGCGTCTTATCCGTCGAGCGTCTTAATGAATGCTATCCCGGCTAAGATAGCGGGCTGCAAAGAAATTTTCATCGCGACACCTCCGACGATTCGTCCCGAGATAATCGCGGCAGCAGAAGTAGCAGGCGTAACCAAAATTTTTAAAATGGGAGGCGCTCAAGCAGTTGCGGCCTTCGCGTATGGAACACAAAGCGTCCCGCGCGTCGATAAAATCACAGGGCCGGGAAATATTTTCGTGGCCGAGGCAAAGCGTCAGGTCTTCGGGCAAGTTTCGATAGACATGATTGCCGGGCCAAGCGAGATTTTAATAATCGCTGATGAAAATAATAATCCTGCGTTTATTGCGGCAGATATGTTGGCGCAGGCCGAACACGATAAACTAGCGAGCGCGATTTTAATCACGGATTCAGAAAATTTTGCGGCCGATGTCGCGAGTGAAATTGAAAATCAGGTTGAAAAACTTTCCCGCCGCGAAATCGCTCGTGCTTCGATAGACACGAACGGGAAAATAATTTTTGTCGAAAATCTCAACGACGCAATAAAAATTTCAAATGAAATCGCCCCGGAGCATCTTGAAATTTGCGTAGATAATCCGTTTGAATGGCTCACGGAAGGCAAAATTAAAAATGCGGGTTCAGTTTTTCTTGGAAGAAATTCGCCGGAAGCCTTGGGAGATTATTTTGCAGGGCCTAATCACACATTGCCGACCATGGGGACAGCAAGATTTTCAAGCCCGTTGTCCGTCGATGACTTTGTGAAGAAGTCGCAATATATTTATTACACTCGCGACGCTCTTGGCCTAGTCTCTGATGACATTGCAAAATTCGCTCAATCCGAAGGACTTACGGGCCACGCGAACAGCGTCTTAATTAGGAAGTAAATTTATTTTGAGGGTCATTCGTTCTGTTAAGTCGCCGCGACGATACGAATAACACTCCGGATTTTCAAAAGTGTCAACGCCGGAAGAAATAATATTTTTTTCGGCGAGTCCGCTTTTCTTCAATTGCCATTTTATTTGTCCCGCGATTCCAAAATAAGCTTTGCCTTCTTCTTTACTAACCTGAAAATTCTTTCCCTTGAACGCAAATAAACCCTTCAACGTCCATTTATCTTCGTAGAGATTACGAACGTAATTTTTTAGACCGATAGCCGGGCCTATCCATGCGTGAAGAGTTTCAGGCGTTTCGTCAAAAAGTTCTACGCCTTTGGCCGCGATATTAAGTGTCGTGCCTTTGAAGCCCGAATGAAGAATCATAGCTGAGTCTTTGCCCCAAATTAAAACCGGAGCACAATCTGCAAATCTCAAAGTAGCTTCGACTTTATGAATTTTCAAAAACACTCCGTCGGCTTCAGGGTGTTCAGGCTCGGCAAACTCATTCACGTTTTCTTCGTTGATAATTAAAATTTTGTCCTCGTGAACTTGCGAAGGCGAAATCCTAGGCCAAGAGCTAGCCGGGACTTCCTCATCTCTCATAAAAAATTCTGCGCGCAAAAATTCCGGCGTCGGAATTGTAATCATAAATTTATCTCCTTGAAAAAATTTTTAATTTTTTAATATTATATGCGCGAATTGCCTTTTAATTTTTGCGGTGATATATTTCACAAAATTTTTCAGAAAATTTTTGTTTATTATAAATTTGAAGGAAGGAATTTAATTTCATGAATGGATTAACACTCGTGGGAATTGCGATAGTCGTTCTTGTGCTTGCGTATCTTCTTTACGGTCGTTGGCTTGCTAAGACGTGGGGAATCGATCCTTTAGCGAAGACCCCGGCGGTCAGGCTCGAAGACGGTCAGGACTACGCGCCCGCTTCACGTTTCACAGTTTTCTCGCATCAGTTTAACTCAATCACCGGCGCAGGCCCTGTAACAGGCCCGATAATCGCGGCTATGTTCGGTTGGCTCCCTGCGTTCTTGTGGCTGTTAATTGGCGGCGTGTTCTTCGGAGCTGTGCAAGACTTCACGGCCCTTTATGCGTCAGTCAAAAACGACGGCAAGTCGATGGGCTTATTAATTGAACAATATATCGGCAAGACCGGACGAAAATTATTTTTATTATTCTGCTGGCTGTTCACGCTTTTAGTAATTGCGGCATTCGCGGACATTCTCGCAGGGACTTTCAACGGCTTTACTAAGGACGGCGGACAAAACGTCCCCGGCGCGGCTGCAGCTTCGATTTCAATGATTTATATTTTCGCGGCGATGGCGTTCGGATTTTTCATGCGCTACAAGTCCGGCGAAATGAAAAAATTTATACTCGGCGCAGTTGTTGTCGTTTTGATTTTATGGGCCGGAATTAAAAATCCTTTGTTCTATGACGCTGCGACGTGGCGTTATGTCGTCTTCGCATATTGCTTCATAGCGTCAGTGCTTCCCATGTGGCTCTTGAAACAGCCACGCGATTATTTGAGCGTCTTTCTTCTTTTGGGAATGATTTTAGGCGGTGCTGTCGGAATTATAATCGCTAATCCTACAATCGAGATGCCTGCGGTCATGGGCTGGACAGTCAAAAATCAGCCTTTGTTCCCGATTTTGTTCATAACTATCGCTTGCGGAGCTGTTTCAGGATTTCATAGCCTTGTATCGTCAGGGACTTCCTCAAAATCAATTTCAAATGAGCGCGATATGCTTCCCGTGGGCTACGGTGCAATGTTAGTTGAAACTCTTCTCGGCGTCGTATCGTTAGTGATTGCGTGCTCGGCGGCTTCAGGTGGCGGACTTCCGACTGGAACGCCGTTCCAAATTTTCGGCAGCGCTATCGGAGGATTTTTCACGATGTTCGGACTTCCTGCGAATGTATCGACGTGCATAATAATGATGTGTGTTTCGGCTCTCGCCATGACGACTATCGACGCTGTAACACGCATTGGCCGAATGTCTTTGCAAGAATTTTTTGCGCCTTCTGAAGGAGAACAAGTGAATGCGCTCGTGAAGGTAATCACAAACACTTACGTATCTACGATAATCACGCTTGCGCTTGCTTATGCTCTTTGCTTGGCGGGCTATGCTAGTATCTGGCCGCTGTTCGGTTCCGCTAATCAGCTTCTTTCGGCGTTAGTCCTGACGGCGTTGGCGGTGTTCCTTCGCGTTACTAATCGTAAGGGCTGGATGCTGTATATCCCGATGACGTTTATGTTTGTTGTTACGATGTCGGCATTATTAATCAGCGTTTACAACATAATAATGAAACTTTCCGCCGGCAATTTTGTTTTCATGGTGGACGGTTTGCAATTAATAATCGCCGTCGCGTTAATGACGTTGGCTCTGCTTGTGGTCTTCAACTGCTACAAGAAACTCGTGAAAAAGAATTAAGGAAGAAAAATTAACTCCCGGCTCGTAACCGGGAGATTTTTTTTATAACAAAGTGGAAATTATTTTTATATCGACAAATTTTATTAAGACTCCGGCTAACAGTCCCGTGAGTACAGCGCCGGCACTCAATAATAAAAGCGGGATTTGCATGTTCCACGATAAACGAATCGGAACGAGCCGCGAATAATTAAAATCGTCGCCGGGGAAGAATGATTCCGTAACGATCGGCAGCAAATATCCCGCTGTCAATAGCGCGCTTATCATTAAAATTATTACGCCCGCCATTCCTAGACCGCCAAGATTTAAAGCTCCCGATGCCATGTACCACTTCGCAACAAAGCCTCCCGTAATCGGAAGCCCAATTAACGACAACGACGCAAGCGCAAAACACGTCATCGTTATCGGAAGTTCTTTGCCGACACCGCGCAGTTGGTCAGCGTAATGATAGTTCGCTCCCTCAAGCGTGAAGTAAATCACAACTCCCGCGCTTAAAAATAAACAGCTCTTGGCCATCGAGTGAGCCGCAATTTGTAAAATCGCTCCTTTAATTCCGTCGGTGTTCAGCAACATCATAGCGAAGACGACATAAGATACCTGACTAACTGAAGACCACGCTATACGCTTCTTCAAGTGTTTCTCTGTATAAGCCATCATCGAGCCTGTGAAGATTGTCAGCAATGCCATCGACAATATAGCCGTCTGCACCCACGTGCCGCGAAGAAAATCATCACCGACGACGTAATAAATCACTCTGAACATCGCAATAACTCCGGCCTTCGTGATTAAGCCTGAAAGAACTGCGCTTGCCGGGGTCGGTGCTACGGGGTGAGCAGTCGGCAACCACGCATGAACCGGAACAAGTCCGGCCTTTGCTCCGAAGCCAACGAGCGTCAAGAACGTGATAATTAAAATCATTCCTTCGCTCTTCTCGGCTGTAATTCTTGCCATGTCAAGAACTCCGCCGGGCGTGAAATCCATCGAAACTCCATAGACCTGAAAGAAAAAGAATCCTCCAAGAGCCAAAGCCGCGCCAGTCAGCGAATATAATAAATATGAAACCGTCGCGCGAATTGCTTCACGCTGCTGAGAGTGCATGACTAAAGGCAACGTCATGAAAGTCATGAGTTCGTAAAACAGATACAGCGTCAACAAATTCCCCGCGCAAGCAACGCCAATTAAAATTCCAAACGTCGAGAGAAAAAACGCATAAAACCTATCGACCGGCGGCCGACGTTTCAAATATTCAAATGCGTATAACGTAACTAAAGGCCATATGAACGCTACGAGGCACGAAAACGCCCGCGCAGGATAATCGAATCGAAACGCGATTGAAAGATTTTCTGTAACTCGCCACAGCGTGATTAATTCTTCGTGGGTCATGAAGGCCGCAAAAAAAGTTATTATTGAAGTCGCGAACGTCATAACACCGACGTAAACATGTCTGTCCTCAAAAATCGGACGCGAGAAGAGCGCAAACCCCGTTACAATCGGAAATAAAACCGGCATTAAAGTTATTATCGTGTTACTTGTCATTGTAAAACGTTCACTCCTCTCGTGATTAATCTAAGCAGCGGCATACAGAATAAGCCTAAATAAAAATTCAAACTTAAAAACACGAACATCGAAAATTTATATAAAGTCGTAGGCTCCGGCGCGGTGATTTTATTTTGAGCATTCTTGTTTTTTGTCAACACAACTATAACCGCCGGGACATAATACAAAGCGTTTAACACCGAACTCGTAGCGAGCGCAGCCAATGACCAAACTATAAACGGGTGATCGAATGAAGCCATCGTCAAACTTAATTTTGAAGCGAAACCCGCAAATGCCGGTATGCCCATCATCGAAAACGCTCCCGCGATTAATCCAAGTCCGGCCCAACGATTTATATAAAACGTCCCCATTAGAGCGTGAAGATTTTTTTTATGTCCAGCGACTGCGCTAAGTCCTCCCGCGGCCGAGAACAACATCGGCTTGACGCAAGCATGAATAATAATATGAAGGCAAGCTGCGGCGATACCGGCGACAGTGTTTAGTCCGACGCCTAAGAAAATATAACCGACTTGCGCGACGCTAGACCACGCTATCATTCTTTTAATATTTTTTTGTCGAAGCGCGTGAACGGACCCCATAATCATTGCGACAAGTCCAAAAATAAAAATCGCCGTGTCCATTCGCAAATAATGAATTACATCAAGACCGAAGACGCGATAAAAAATTTTTATAATCGTAAAAATATGTCCTTTTAAGACGAGCCCGGATAAAATTGCGCTC
This sequence comes from Synergistaceae bacterium, assembly GCA_017445205.1. GTDB lineage: Bacteria > Synergistota > Synergistia > Synergistales > Aminobacteriaceae > JAFUXM01. The sequence continues at coordinate 17,784 of JAFSUP010000116.1, read as the reverse complement.
GAAGCGTTTGTAGAAGTCCCGTGAGCGTCAGGCAGCCACGACGCAAAAGGATAAAGCGCGCTTTTAATTCCAAGTCCGACGGTGATTAACGCAAGTGCTACGGTCAACGGCATTGTATATTCGTTCGTAACCATTAAGACTTGAATCGCGCCGTGCATGTTCTGCATTAATAAATGTCCCGTTAAATCGTAAAGAAGACATATCGCAATCATCACCAAGCCCGAACCTACGAGGCTCATAATTAAATAACGAATCGCCGCCCGCGTCGTCCCCGCGCCTTCTTTGACCGCGACAATCGCACACGCCGCTATCGTGTTAATCTCAATGAAAACGTAAGCTGTGAATAAATCGTTTGTATACGTCAAGGCCAAGAGCGAAGCCATTAATAAATTCACGAGCACGCAAAAAATTTGTCTTCGATTAGGAGCAATGTCTTCGGCAGTCGATGAAAAATTTCCCGTCAACGAGAGCAGCATAGCCACGCAGAAGAACAAAGCTAAAATTGCTTCAAGAGGCCCGGCGCGAAGTTCATTGCCCCATGGCGCGGGGAAATGTCCCATCGAGAAATTAAATGCTAAACTTTGGCCGCCGTTTGTCAGTGAGTAAAGAAGATAAGCTGATAAAATCGCGACAAGTCCGATGACGCAGCAAGAAAATTTTTCGTTGAAGCGATTTCTTTTCGGCAGCAGAGGCGTAACAATCGCGGTTATCATTAATAAAAAAATACTCGCGAATGGAATATTAAAAGCAAAAAGATTTATCATGATGCTAAAACGTCCTCCTCGGCCTTCTCGATTGTTGTTTCAAGTTCGACTTGCTCTTCTGTCATCTTCATCAAGGCTTCGTCGATGTTCAACGTCCCGTAATACTCGTAGAGCTTCAGAGCCAACGCCAACGAGAATGCCGTAACGCTGACGCTAACGACAATGCCCGTTAAAACAAGACCGGCGGGAACAGGATTGACGTATAAATCCGACGAGTTTAGCCAGCCGCCCGAACCATTTGAAATTAAAATTGGCGCGGCGCGTCCTTCGACAAAACCTTTAGCCGCAAGAAATAAATATACGGCCGTGTCCATGATATTAAGACCGATGATTTTTTTTATTAAGTTCCGCTGTAATAATAAATTCGTCATTCCGATCCCGAACAAAATCACGGCGACAGCTTCATAATGATTCAAAAATAATTTTCCAAGCATGATTTACAAATCTCCTTTGCTGAAAAGAGAATAGAACGTGTAAAGCGTCCCCGCTACGATCAGTCCGACGCATATATTAAGTGGAAGAATTAATCCGGCACTGAAAATATTTCCGATTGTGCCCTTAGGAATGATTGAATGAAAATGATTTGCGCCTGTGAAGAATGAATATCCCTTTGAAAGTGCATAAATCATTAAAGCTGTCGAGCTTGAAACGATGAAAGTACGTTCGTTGAAAAATTCGTGAACTCGTTCGGGGCCGTAAGCGTTTGACGCTAAAATCAAAGCCGTGCTCAAAATCGCTCCGCCCGAAAATCCGCCGCCGGGTGTTAGATGTCCGTTGATGACGACCACGCAGCCCATCATTAAAATAGCCGGGATTGATAACGACGCTACGCCTCGCAAAATTGGCTCATCTAATGAAGGCGGCCCACGTTGCAAAAAATTGCGGCTCGTCGTTTCAGATTTTAATGAAGGCGATTTGTTGAGTTTGTTGTGCCGCGAAGCGCCTAAAATCATTAAGACACTTACGGCAGCTGTGAACAAGACCGCAGACTCTCCGAATGTATCGAAAGCACGATAATCTAAAATTAAACCTGCGACGATATTTTGTGCTCCTGTTTCGTGCCCTCCGTGTTCGACATAACGACGAATGACTTCATTATTTGCGGGATTTCGTTCATGACCAAACGGCGGAAGCTCTGCGACTGTAGCCAACAAAAGACAAACTATAACAACGCACGTCAAGATACTCAAGCCCGAATATAAAATTGAAAATATATGAAGGCCGTGGATTTCGAGCCATTGTTCATAACGTTCTTTTATTGTAGCCTCATGAAAGCGCGAATATTTATCTTGCGGACGTTGCGAAAATGGTAAATCGGGCGGCGGCTCTGGAGTAATGACTTCGTTTTCTGGGCGTGGGCCGTTGCCAAGGACCCAATTAAAAAAATTTTTCCAGATGTTTTTTAATTCTTCGTGCAAAATTGTGAAACTCCTTTCGTAAAAATTTATTCAATTTCAAGAAATTCTGACGCAGTAATAATTTTAAGATTTTGAATTCCTGACTCTAAGAAATCTTTATCGCCCGTCAAAAAATAATCTGCCCCGAACTTTATCGCAGCTCTTAGTAACGGACGGTCTTTTATGTCGCGGATTTTCAATTCTTCTTCGCATGGTTCAAGCGGTACAGGAACAAAAATTAGTGAAAATGCAGAACTATATAAAAACTTTTCAATGTAAAAAAGATATTGCGGGACTTTTTTCTCAATTATTCTCCGTAACTCATTTACACTATACGTGCAAACTATCCCAACATGAGGCTCTGAAACCGCTTTGTTGAAAGCTAAAGCAGGTTTACTGTTTGGCCATATCATGGCAGAAAAAAGAATATTCGTATCAAGAAATACGTTCATCTTCCGCCCTGATTTCCTTTATTAAAGCAACAACGTCATCTTCAGTTTTCAAATCCATGAGTTCGGCGACTCCTTCCATTTCCTCTTGAAGTTGCTGCATAGCGTAAACCGCAGAGTTTGCGATTCTTACATTATTACCGTCAACAACAAAAGTTATTCTGTCGCCGTTGGACACGCCCAAAGCTTTACGAACATCTTTTGGAATAGTTACTTGTCCGTCTGAAGTTATTCTAGCGTAGTCAGTAAATATTTTTGTCTGCATTAATTTTTCTCCTCTTACTCCTGTGCTATTCCACACGATTATATTAATTTTTTATTTTTGATTTTCTTTCTCATGTCCTATCTGGCCGATTTTTCGCAACGCTAGAAAGAACAGCACGCTCGTAACTCCTGCTCCGACTGCGGCTTCTGTGATTGCCAAATCCGGAGAACGCAGCAGCACCCATATAACCGCCATCACTAGGCTATAGTTCATGAAAATTATTACGGAGTTCAAAAGATTTTTTGAAATTGAAACGGCAATCGCGCACACAATTAAAAAAATTAAAAGCAGCCATTCAATGATTATCATTTTTAATTTCGTCTCCTTCGGATTGAGTCAGGTCGATTGAATCGCAAATTAAACTTAAAGACGGATTCGTCATGACTTCGGCGCGGGCGATTAAATGACTTGCAACGGGATTGCAGAGCCACAAGAACACAATCACTAAAAATAATTTTAGCGAGAATACCGTTAGCCCCGAAAAAATTATTAAGCCCGTGAGCACAAGCAACGCGCCCATTGTGTCGCACTTAGACGCTACGTGAATCCTGTTTAACATCGTCGAAAATCGAAATATTCCAATGACTGTTATCCCCAACGTGAACAGCCCCGCGACTATAAAAGCTCCTGCAATTAACACGCGAATCATTTTTCATTCTCCTCCTTGTGTTCAATAACCGAACGGCCAAGCACAACCACCGAAAGAAAATTTATAATCGCGTAAATTAAACATATATCCGCAAGATAATCATTCCCGATTATCACAGACAGAATCGCAATTAATAAAATTATTTCCGTGCCAGTTATGCTCGCTGCGATTATCCTGTCTGAGAAACGAGGACCAAGAGCCGCACGCATTAGACAAATAAAAATCGTCGCTGATAAATATATCGCAGCTCCTACTAGCAAAAATTTTTGAATCGTATCTGCATCAGGCATTTACTTTTCTCTCCATTCGTTTTAATAATCGCTCAAACATCGAGCCGCGTAAGCCGTCAGCTATATCTCTGTTCAAAGCGTGAACTAAAAACTCATTGCCTTCAAGCGAAACTGTAATCGTTCCAGGCGTCAGCGTTATCGAATTTGCAAGCGCCACTCGCGCCGCGTGAGTTTTCAACGGTGAATTAAATCTCACGAGACACGGCTCAACTTTAATTTCGTGAGCAAGAACTAATTTTGAAATTAAAAAATTCGCTCTGATGATTTCAATGAGAAGAACTACCGCATAAATTAAAGCGTCTGGAAGAAGTTTGAAAAATTTTAAGAACGTCGCACCGGTCAATCTGATTTTCAAAATTTTTTTCACAAAGATGTCAAGCAAAATTGAAATCACAAGTCCGACGCTTAAAACTTCTAGCGTAACTCTACCATTAAATATTACCCATAATAAAAAGTATATGAGGATCACCTGCTGGCCCCCTAATGTAAAAATTTGAATTTTTGGATTTGAAAGATATTTTAATTTTAGCACACGGCGATATAAAATTTATTTTATAAATTCAGAAGGGAGATTTATTTTTTAATGAGCAAAATTAAATTTAATGATAATTGCGTTCACGTTGTCTTTTTGGGACTGCCAAACGTTCCCGGAATTGCAGCAGAAATTTTCAAATGTCTTTCGTCGCACTCTGTCGATGTCAGCATGGTTACGCAAAACACAATGAGGGGCGGGCGTTCGGACCTTGCATTTTTAATAAGAAAGGATCGCCTTGATGAAATGATACCCGTATGTCGCGAAGTCGCTGAACGCGTCGGCGGTCAGGGCGTTTCATTCGCGACTGAAGTAGCTGCTATCACGGTAGGATTTGAAGCACCTTCGGCGGCAGATACGCTCGCGAAAATTTTTTCGACGTTGGCTTCAGTGGGAGCGAACATTGAAATCATAAACTCGACTTCAGAAAGCGCGATTTGCATCGTGAGTTTAACGAAGGCGAAAGAAGGACTTGAAGCTTTGAAAAAAGTTTTTGAAAATTAAGTTCGTGATTTTACGCTTTTAGATTTTTATAAAATCCGTATAATATCCTTAAAAATTTTTATTTTGGCGATTAAGAAAGGGAAGAAAGATTATGGCATGGATAGAAGCTCATCAAGAATTACCAAGACACCCAAAAACAAAACGCTTTGCGCGAATGTTAAAAATTTCAATTCCACAAGCAGTGGGACATTTATTTATGTTCTGGTGGTGGGCTTTGGACTATGCCGAGAACGGGGACTTATCACGCTATGATGCTTACGATTTAGCTGACGCTGCACAATGGGAAGGAGATCCCGAAGAATTTTTGAACGCGATGATTGAATGCGGTCCGGGAGATTCATATGGATTTATTGAAAAAAATGACTCCGGATTATTTGTGCACGATTGGGAATTTTATAGCGGGCGTCTCGTCGAAAAAAGAGAAAAAAATCGTCAACGTCAAGCACAAGGACGCAAAAATAAGACTGCGAAAAATCTTGAAACGACTGAATCAACGAAGACAAAAAATAAAAAGAAATCTGTCACGCGTGACAAGCGTGTGACAAAACGAAATGTCGCGCGTGAGTCACAGGGCTACACAACACAACAGAACAGAACACAACACAACACAACAGGACACGACACGACACAACAGCAGCCCCCCCTTTCCCCCACCCCCCGCCCTAAAGCAGCAGCGGCGGCGAAGGCAGTTACCCTCGCGGAAATCGTGAAGCTCTGGAATCAAACTCTCACACCCCGGGGATTTTCACACGTGCTGAAACAAACGCCTTCCCGGGAAAGAGCTTTGCAGAGCTTGTTAGCGACGTCCACGGAAAGACATGAGCTAACCTGGTGGCAAGAGCTGTTTGACAAGATCGGCGCTTCAAGTTTTCTGTGTCGCAGCGTTCAAGAACGCAACTGGTGCACGCTTGACTGGGTGCTGAACGAGAGCAACCTCGTCAAGATTCTCGAAGGCCGTTACGACGACCGCGAATATTCTAAGCCGCAACCGCAACAGACGCCGCAATCACAGCAAGCTAAAACTCCTGACAAGCCAAGCACTGATAAGCCACTGACAATCGATGAAATCATGGCTAAATACCGCAGCCAGAATCCTGAACAAAGCTCTGACAACGCAAACGAAGGAGCCAATTTTCGCAAATATCCCTACAGCATCGCAGTTTAATCAAGCAATGACAGACAACGATCGCGCAGCCTTTAACGAAATTCTGGATATGGCTAATGACCTCACGATTATGCCCGGCGACAGAGATTTAAGCCGAATGAAAGAAATCTTGTTCGCAAATCTCAAGCAATATTCTCTAGACACAGTCGCAAAAGCCGTGAACAATCATTGCCGCGAAAAAAGATTCTTCCCAATGCTCGCTGATATTATTCAGCGAATCGAAGGCACTCCCGAAGAACGTTGCGCACTTGCGTGGGCTTTGGTCATGAAAGCAAAACGAAAATATAAACTCCGCAAAGGGATTCGTTTTTCATCTCCCGCAATTCATTTCGCTATTGAACAAATGGGAGGTTGGGAGCGCGTTTACTGGTCAATCGACGACACAAACGAAAAATTCAGGGTCGCAGAGTTTCAAAAATTCTTCAAAATCGGCGAAAGATGTGCATCATGGGACGGAGAAAATAATTCTGTTAGAGTGTGTTCATACTTTCCGTCAGAAGAAGAAACTTACGCAATCAAAAAGGGTCGCGAATTTAAGTGCGAAGTTTTTGACGTCGAAACTGACAAACTTATTTCAGAAAATTTTATTTTTACAAAAATTGAGCGTGACATACAACACACATACGCGTGACATAACGTGCAAATTTTTTCGGAGATGATTTTTTATGACTACTCCAATCTTATTTAACGATCCATTAATTAAATATTTAGGCCCATGGGCAATGGAATTTAATTTTTATTCCGTGGTTTTTAAAATTTGTCTTGTCGTAGCGCTGTCGGCTCTAATAGGCTGCGAACGCTCCAGTAAACGACATTCGGCGGGGCTTCGGACTTTTATAATTGTGTCGCTTGCGTCGGCAGTTTCCGCAATGATTGATATATGTATTCTCACAAAAACTCAATATGGAATGCCGATTATTTCTGCTGCATCTGTGATTTCGATCGCAATGATAAGCGGAAATTCGATTTTGTTTAGTTCAAAAAGTCAGATTAAAGGCTTGACGACATCGGCGGGCTTATGGGCTTGCGGAATTATCGGGCTTTCAGCGGGAGCAGGACTTTACACGATAACTTTAGTTTCGTTTTTCGCGCTGCTCTGTTGCATTTCGCAGTTGCCATTAATCGAGAGTATTTTGAAAGACCGCTCGAATCATTTTGAAATTCATCTTGAATTAAAAAATTCGTATAATCTTCAGGACTTTGTAACCACAATTCGCAAGTTAGGATTAAAAATTGACGACATTGAATCTAATCCGGCTTATCTAAATTCGGGATTGAGCGTTTATTCAGTTTCGATTACGATTAGCCAAAGAGATTTCAAGAAATATAGAAAACATAGTGATATTATTGAGGCGTTACAATCGCTCGATTATATTCATTATATCGAAGAGATGAATTAGTTTAGAAAGAGAAGTGTTTTTTTATGCAGATTAGTTTCACAAAGAATCCCAACCCCGGCCATATGCCGCCGGAAGACAAATTAGGTTTTGGCTCAGTGTTTTCTGACCACATGTTCGTGATGGACTATACGGACGAAAAAAAATGGCACAATCCTCAAATAATTCCTTACGGACCAATCGCGATTAATCCCGCCGCAAGTGTTTTGCATTACGCGAACGAAGTTTTTGAAGGCATGAAGGCGTATCGCTGGGCCGACGGTTCGATTCATCTGTTCCGTCCTATGGAAAACGCAAAACGAATCAACATCTCCGCCGAAAGAATCGGACTTCCCGAAATCCCGAATGATATCTTCCTCGAAGCCGTTCACGAAGTCGTTAAAGTCGATAAAGATTGGGTGCCGCATTCAGAAGGAACATCGCTTTACATTCGTCCGTTCTTGTTCTCGCTTGACCCTGAATTAGCGCTTCACGGAATTCATCAGGCAAAATTTGTGATAATTCTTTCTCCGAGCGCGAGCTACTTCGCCGAGGGAATTAAACCCGTTAAAATCATGCTTGAAACAGAGGACGTAAGAGCCGTTCGCGGTGGAACAGGTTACACGAAGTGCGGCGGAAACTACGCAGCAAGTAACAGAGCCGGCGATCGTGCAATGGAAAAAGGATATTCGCAAGTTCTTTGGCTCGACGGTGTTCACAGAAAATATATCGAAGAAGTCGGAGCAATGAACGTCATGTTCAAGATTAACGGAACTGTCGTAACGCCTTCGCTTGAAAACGGTTCAATCCTTGGCGGCATAACTCGTAAATCATGCCTCGAAGTTTTGAGAAGCTGGGGAGTTCCTGCGGAAGAAAGATTGTTAAGCGTTGACGAATTAATCGGCGCGGCTGAATCAGGCAAACTCGAAGAAGCATTTGGCACAGGCACAGCGGCTGTAATCTCACCGATCGGCGAACTTGCCTACAAAGACAAGAAATACACGGTCAACGACTTCAAAATCGGCCCCGTCGCTCAAAAACTCTATGACGAACTCACGGGCATTCAGTGGGGCAAACGTCCTGATCCGTTCGGGTGGACTGAATGCGTATAATCCTGCCGACATTTGCAAAAATAAATTTAACGCTCCGAGTCATCAGCAAAAGACCGGACGGCTACCATAATATCGTCTCGACGTTTTTAAAAATTCCGTCGGGCGATATACTTCTTGTTTCTGAATCGACAGCAGGGATCGACATTGTAAATTCAGACACGCCGATTAAAGGCGAGAACATCGTGCTTAAAGCTCTAAGGACCGCACGCGAAGCCGGATTCAAGTTTCCTTATCTTAATGTCATGGTTCACAAGATGGTTCCGCCGGGTTCGGGACTTGGAGCAGGTTCAGGAAACGCCGCCGCGATTTTATTACTAATCGGTGCAGAGAAAGTCGCCGCGAAAGTCGGAGCTGATGTTCCGTTCTTGTGTTCAGATTTAGATATGGCTGTCGTAACGGGGATCGGTGATCAAATCGCGCCAGCAAAAAAAGATATGGCAACTCCTCACGGCGTCATCGTAATCCCAGATTGGCAAACGGACACAAAGAGCGCTTATGCCGAACTTGATGAACTTGGTTTTGGTGTTGATACTTTGCTCGCACGAACAGAGATGCGCGACATGTATCACGCTAACGCCGGAAAGAAAGTCGGAATGTTGCCGAACGATTTTTCAAAAGTTCTTTTGAAGCAGCACCCGAAATATAACGAAATTTTTTCATTATTTGAAAAGGCCGGCGCTAATGCGTGGAGCATAACTGGGTCAGGCAGCGCGGCATTCGGAGTTTTTAATACGGTCCCTAAGTTATTGAAGTGGCCGAATTATGTGAAAAATATTTTATATTTCTAACGCCAGCGGGCGGGTGTCGCCTGCAAAGCCTGCCGCTTGCGGCAGTCGATTTTGGAACGCGGAGGTTAAGGTTTGTCAAAGAAAAATGAATGCTTCGAGACTTTGAGAGACGCGCTGATCATTCGCAAGAAAGTTACGGAAGTTTTGCGCGTGCTGGCTTTACAAACTCAAAAGCGGCTCGAAGTCCTTCAAGAAAATTTCGCGACGGCTAATACCGATGAAGAGCGCGACAAAATCAAAAATGACTTGCGTGAAGAGCGTTTTAATTTTTGGCTCATTAAGGAAGAATGTAACCTTGTAGCCACGAAAGGCGCAGACTTAACCGGTGCATTGCGAACAGCAAACACAATTTTCCCAATTTACATGAGCGAGTTCACCGAACGGCGAGTGTTTATGGATAGGGCATTAGGTGCTTGCAACGTCTTACAGGACGAATTGCAATATATCGCCGAGGCCGTTTATGCTGACAAAAACAAATTTACGGCTCTAGTGTTGGAAATTGACGCGCTGTTTAAGAAAATAAAAAACGTAAGACAAGCTGATAACCGCTTTTTGAAGGAATTAAAAGACAATTCTGAAAGCGTTAATCAAAAAGTTTAGGGTGTTCCTTGTGGTCGTTTCGGCGGCGAATTTCGCCAATGTCAACAACAACGGCAACTGTAACTACAACAACGCGTCCAATGCTAATGGCGTTCGCCCGGATTCACTTGCCGCACATCTTGAGCTAGTTCTCGCCGTGCGGATTAAGGGAAGGAAGGAGCATCCTTTCAGGTTAATCGCCTGATAAATACCAATCATCTAAACACAGTTACGACTGGGGTTTTTGCGTTCGTCTCTTGTTCATGAGCGCAGATGGTTTAGACTTTCTCTAAGAGACAGAGGAGGTCTAATTTTTGTGATTTTTCACGATGCTATTGTGATTTATGAGGCATGCGGCTTGCCATAAAGAGCGGTGATACGTTACGCAACTGTACTGCACTGTTTGGGAGGAAATCAATCGGAATAATAAACGCAAAAAATCCGCCTTCTAAAGCGGATTTCTATTTTCTATCGCCAGCGGGGCTCCCGCCGGTCTTAACCTGATTATATTCTGGAGCCGATTTTCGGATTTGAACCGAAGACCCCATCCTTACCATGGATGTGCTCTGCCGGCTGAGCTAAATCGGCAATTTTTGGTGGTGGAACATGGATTTGAACCATGGTAGACTCCCGTCGACAGATTTACAGTCTGTTGCCATTGACCACTCGGCCATTCCACCACATAATCTGCTCATCACTGGAGCCGGCGAGGGGACTTGAACCTCCGACCTGCTGATTACAAGTCAGCTGCTCTACCAACTGAGCTACACCGGCCTCAACGGTCAGCAATTTTATCACGTCGATTTTTATTCTGTCAAGCAAAAATTTTTTCGTATCTTTGTGAACTCAAAGTCTGAAGCATAAATTCAAGCGGCGTTACGTTGCCTTCGGTTATCATTGAGAAAATTCGCGGCGATGTTCCACTTACAAGCGCGACGCCTTGTTCGTTCATCGTAACGGGCTGCTGCGAATTTCGGCTGTCGACGTTCCAGAAAATAATTTTCGGAAGCTCATAGCCGTGTTCGTTAAAAATTTTTTTTGCGTATTCAAAATTTGTTAAGTCGGCGTTTTCGGTGCAGTAATCAAATTCCATGTCTGAAATTATATAAAGCGTCGTCGGCAATTCGTTTTGAGGCAAATTATTTTTCACGGCAGTGCTTAAGATTAATTCAAAGACTTTTTGAATATCCGTGTTCGCGGCCTCATTGAAAGTTTTGCAGTAATTCACTTTTTCAAAAATATCTTCGCCCTTAATCTCAACAAGTTGCGGAGTTTGTGAGAACGTTATGAAATGATTTTTAAACTCGCCCGCGTTGCGTTCCCCAAAATAAATTCCAAGCGACACAGCCACAGCGATAGGTGAGATTATTCCGTCAAGTCGATACATAGAGCCGGACCCATCAACAACAGCAAGGGCATTTTCGCCGCGCGTAAAATCTTCTTGTGAATTCCAAGTTACGTTTAAGGCCTTGCGTTCTTCGTTTGAAAATTCCCGGGGGTGCCATGACATCAGCGGCAAAATTATTTCGTATGGAGTCAAAGTTCCAGTGTGAAGTTTCGCTTTACCTTCAGCGACATCTTCTAAAAATTTTTGATAGCGTTCGTTATCGTTACGAATGAAAGCCTTGCGATATTTCAACATTGCCTTCGACGGTTGCGCCGAGTAATCGAAACTGTAATCGCGTTCGCGTAAATTATTTTCAATGATTTTTATTTGCGTTCTTAATTTTGAAAGTGTCTGACGATAAATTTTATAATTCATTCCCAGATACTTCGCAATTTGTCGCGCTCTTTGTCGCGTGAGTTCGTTTGAGGCGTTCACGGACGGAAGCCACTTCGCAAGCAACGAAGGATTTTCAGATTTAATATCTGATTCTAATTGCGACTTTATAAAACTCATCGCGGCTTCTTCACAAGACGTTCCAAGCAACGCTAAGACATCGTCAAAGCGTCCGAAGTCGGGAATGAAATTTATATTTTTTTCGACTGACGCCGGCGAATTTTGTGCGAGCCAATCGAGAATTATTCTAAAAATTTTTCGTTCGCCAAGCCCACCCCGGACATCACGAGCGTAAAACGCGATCTTCATTGCGAGATTTTTATTTTCTGTGAACGCACGCGTGAATCGATTTTTAATTTCTTCGTCCGAAGCATTGCGCAACGCTCCGACGGTCGCGAAGAGGTCAAGGCAATCTGAAAGCGTAGAGAGATAAGTCGCAGCTAAATTTTCGGTTATGGTTTTGTTGGCTTCGTTTTTGAGTTCTTCAAGCATGATTATAAACTCCTTAATAAAAAGACAAGGCGCGGTTTTTGTGTCAAAAAGGATTTTAACATTATCAAAATTTGCTGTGCGCGCCTTTACGGCGAGAATTATAACATGACGATAGAGAAAAAAATTTTTCATTTAATTACATTATTCCCAAAATAAAAACGAATGAGATAATATAACATTAAACATAAGCAATAAAATTTTTGAAAGGAATGTTTACACTGTTTCACGGAACTACTATAGTGTGCGTTAGACGTGGCTCACGTGTCGCAATGGCCGGAGATGGTCAGATTACTTTAGGCACTCAAGTTGCGAAGGCTACTGCGCGAAAAGTCCGGACGTTATTGAATGGGAAAATTTTGACGGGCTTCGCAGGTTCAACAGCCGACGCTATGAACTTGCTTGAAAAATTTGAGCAATGCCTCGAACAGGAGAAAGGCGACTTGATGAAAGGCGCGATAAAACTTGTTCGCGAATGGCGAACGGATAAAATTTTACGCAAACTCGAAGCCATGATGTTAGTAGCAAACACAGAAATGACTTTGTTGTTAAGCGGCGCGGGAGACATTATCGAAACCGAAGGTAATGCTGCGTCAATCGGTTCTGGCGGAGGCTTTGCGCTTGCTGCTGCGCGTGCTTTGCTTGAAGCCACGGACATGCCAGCCGAAGATATCGCAAGACGTTCAATCGAGCTTGCGTCAGAAATTTGCATTTATACAAATAATCATATTACTGTCGAAGTACTTGGAGAGAAAAATAAACATGGAAAAAATAATTAGTTCAGATTTAACACCCTCGAAAATCATCGAACATCTGAATCGTTATATCGTTGGTCAAGATAAGGCCAAGCGCGCTGTCGCAATCGCATTACGAAATCGAATCCGCCGACGCGCTCTGCCTCCGGAAATTGCTCATGAGATTATGCCGAAAAATATTCTCATGGTCGGCCCGACTGGTGTCGGAAAAACTGAAATCGCTCGACGCCTCGCGACGCTTTCTAACGCGCCGTTCGTCAAAGTTGAAGCTACAAAGTTTACAGAAGTCGGCTACGTCGGTCGCGACGTTGAAACTATAATTCGCGATTTGACGGAGTTCGCCGTCTCTATGGTCCGTAAAAAAATGATCGCAGAAGTCCAAGCGCCAGCCGTCGAACATGCTGAAGAAAGACTGCTTGACGCTTTGTTGCCGCGTCGCGAGAAAAAGTTTTCAATGCCGGACTTCATGAAAGTTTTTACGGACAAAGCAGCCGATGCCGAAAAAATTGAAGAGCCGGAAGAATCAAAAGAAGAAGTTGAAAAGTACAACAGAACTCGCACAAAATTTTTGAAAATGCTGCGTGATGGTAAACTCGATGACAAAGACGTTGAAATTGAAGTCAATGACAGCGGCATTACGGCTCCCGTTTTCAGTACGCCGGGCATGGACGTAATGGGAATTAATATCAGCGAGGTTATCGGCGGCATAATGCCAAAGAAAACTAAAAAGCGTCATATGAAAGTCAAAGAGGCTATGCGAATTTTGCAGCAAGAGGAAGCCGAGAAGCTGATCGACTCCGAAGCCATGGCTAAACAAGCTTTAGACCTGGCACAAGAAGACGGGATTGTTTTTCTTGATGAAATTGACAAAGTTGTCGTCAAGAATGGAAGTTCTAACGGTCCCGACGTAAGCCGCGAAGGAGTTCAGCGCGATTTGTTGCCCATAGACGAAGGAACTGTAGTGCAAACTCGTTACGGCCCAGTGAAAACGGATCACGTTTTATTCATAGCGGCAGGAGCTTTCAGCGGTGTTAAACCGTCCGACTTAATCCCCGAACTTCAGGGACGCTTCCCGATTCGCGTAGAGCTTGAGCCGTTAAGCTGGGAAAATCTTCAACAAATTCTCACGGAGCCGGAGAACAGTCTTATACGTCAGTACGAGGCTTTAATTTCGACCGAAGGCACAAAACTTTCTTTCACGAAAGAAGCGACAGAAGAGATAGCGCGGCTTTCTCACAAAATGAACTCCGAAATGGAAGACATTGGCGCGCGTCGTTTGCATACTATGATGGAACAGTTGCTCGAAGAAATTAGTTTCAGTGTCAGCGACATGGACAAAGAAGAAATCGAAATTACGGCCGACATGGTGAAAGAAAAATTAAGCAGCCTTGTCGAAAATCGCGACATTAGGCGATATCTTCTCTAGCGTTAGGAGGTTTTGAATAATCATGGCTAAAATTTCATTGCGTTCAAAACGAAATTCCGCAACTGACGACGCACTAAACGCCCTTCTTGAAAAAACTAGGCTCGTGGGGCGCGCGTTTCAGGCCAAGCGCGAAGGCGAACCGCTGGACTACACAAAACTTTCAAAGATGCTCTCGGAGTTTTCTACTGCGAATGTCTATATCGTGGACAAAGGCGGAATTTTGCTCGGCTATTCGTGGCTGCCGGAATATAAATCAAAAGCTCTCTCTGACAGTTTCAAAGACGGCGTAATGCCTGACGAGTTTGTAATTAGAATGAACAGGTGCCGCGATTCTGAAATTCATGATGAAGATGCTTTCTTGTTCGACGACGATTACAAAGGAGAGCCGCCAGAAAAACATTTAATGTACGTTCCGATAATTGGAGCCAGCGCCGAACGACTTGGAACTATAATGCTAGTTCGATTTCACGCGCCGTTTCTCGTTGAAGACGTTTTACTAGCTGAATATCTTGGCTTAATTGCCGGGATTCAAATTTTGAACGAGCGCGCAAAAACTCTCGAAGATAACGCGCGAAATCGTCTAAGCGTTCAAATGGCGATTCGGGCTCTGTCATATTCCGAACTTGAGAGCATGAAGCACATCATCACGGAGCTAAACGGCCTCGAAGGTATCGCTATAGCCTCACGAGTTGCTGACCGCGTAGGAGTTACTCGAAGTGTAATTGTGAACGCGTTGCGAAAACTTGAAAGCGCGGGCTTGATTGAAAGTCGAAGCCTCGGAATGAAAGGGACGTATATAAAAATTTTAAGTCCATTGTTGCTCGAATATCTTTTAGGCTAAAGACAAGAAAAAAAATTGAAGCAGCTCTCGAAAAAACGGGGGCTGCTTTTTTAATTCTAATTTTTAATTTCTAACTGTGTTAGCTAAACATTCGCTTAGCTCCGTGCAGATCTCTTTGACTTCTTCGACGTCTTCTTTCTTGACGTACTCCGGGTGAGCATGAAAGACAGGATTACGAACCCATTGAAGCTTGTCAAATCGTTCCTTCCAATATGACAGAAACGGCTTGTTATCAAAATATTGCGCGAAGTGTATCCAATATTGTCCCATGATTTTCCCAAGGACGTTTATTGGCAGAATATCCAGAAGCCCGGCGTCAGGATTATATTTTCTGCGAGTTTTTGCGAGCGCGTTTTTATATTCTTCGGTGTCAAGAATCGGTGTCGCGTGCTTCAAAGCCGAATCTAAATTTTCCATCGACGTTCGCAATATCGTTTGAAGCTCTTTCTTCATAAGGCGAATCAACGCCGACTGCACGCTTAAAATCCTGAAAATCTCCGGCGAAAGTTTGACTTCAGGGTCAAGAACAAAAATATCTTTGCGTTTCGCGTACTCGTCAACTGCCTTTTGAAATCCTTGCTGAAGTTCCGGGAATATATCGCCGTCCTTGTAGCTTATGCCAAGTCGTTCGATTAAGTGAGACGCGTATTCAAGATTATTAAGAAGCGAGCGCAAAGTCGAATATAAAATCGCAGGTTCCGTCACGTAAGCGAGCGCAAGCAATCCGTCAAAAAATTTTCCGAAGTCGTTGCACTCAAGCAAACTTGTGCCAGCTAATGAAATATCTTGCGGCGACCATTTGCCCGAATTAACATGAAAGCGCAAGCCGTTCACAAAGTACGAATAAATATAAATCTTCAGCCACGTGTTATCAGAATCGATCCGTCGAGCCGTCTGAATTTCGTCGGCAATCCGAAGCAGACAATAACGCCGAGCCGTTTCGTAGTTCTCATCGTTTTTCTTGGCGCCGTCAAGTTGTGCGTAAATCATATATTCAAGTCCTTTGAACGCCATAATTCTAATATTGTCTTCGTCGTCGGCTGAATATAATTTTATGTCAGCTTCATCAGCCAGCGAGAAAAAATTATAAACATAGCGCGCGATTAAAAAACATCGTTCGGCGCGTTCGGCGTTAGTTAGAGTGGCGTTGTCGTTGTTGAAACTGCTCACAAGCTGCAAATAATTCGTCTTGACTTCACGAAAATGGCCGCGCCTATAAAAAGTGTCGCTCAAAAATTCCGTGCTGCATTTGCCGGCGATTTTCACACTCAAGATTTTATCTTGCAAAAATTTCGGAAGCTCGTTGAAAGTTTCGACGCCGTTTTTAGGACGCAAAATCATTTTTCGCTCTTGGCCATTCGCGCGGTCGGCTCCTGAATTTCCTGACGCGTAAACTTCAAGAGGTACATAATTACGATCTATAAGTTCGCCAACGTCGGGCTCAATTTCTTCTGGCTCTTCGTTATCTGCGAGTTCTTCTTCAGGCGTAGAAAGATTCATTTTTTCGCGCGCTTTGTCAATTAGTCCGCCGTCTTGCCACGCTTTAATTTTGTCTTCAGGGAACGGCACCGCCGATTCGATATTATGAATTTGCACTTTGTCATTATCGAGAACGGAACGCGTAAATCGAACAGGCTGACCTTCAGCCGATGGCGAATATTCAAGAAAGACCATCAAAAGCGGATCCGAAATATTATTTTCGTTAAACGTGAAGAGCTGGCCGTCTTTAGTGCGAACTTTACCGAAAGGAATTTCATCATGACGTCGATAAAAATCAATTTGTCCTTCTTCAGCTAGCGCCGACTGCATGTTAATTTTCAAAACGGTATCGACATCATAATTTTTTTCACGGACTTCATAAGCTGCCGGGCCTATAATATTATTCCCAAGTTTGAACGTTACGCGAATGCAAGGGTGCATCTTTTTGCCGATTAATAATTTCCGTCGAAGCTCTTTATCTTGAATTTGATTGAAGTGAACAAAAATTGAATTTTCATTATTTAATTGCACGCCGTACTTTCGTAATATAGGACACTTAATAAAGCCATAAAGTTTATCGCGATTAGGATTGAAAAAATCAAAGTCGCCTTCAAAACGCTGCGTAGCCCACTCGACTTTCGGGGAAGACTCTTCGGGCTTCAAAGTGTTTTCTTTGCTCGTGATTTTCAAAGCGTCGGCTATGATTTTGTCGTCAGTCGGGCGCGTCTTGAGCCACTTACGAAGCGATTCAATATTTTCTTCATTAAATAAAATTTCTTTATTTGCCCAGCCGTTGAAGCCTAAAACTTGAAACGCAAGCGCAGCAACGTGATTAAATTCGCTCTCGCTAGTTTCTTTAATTGCATTCTCGAGAATCCAAATTAAAACCGAAGTAAGCTGTGGCGGTTCGAGTTTCAAAAGAGCGGCAAAATTTTCGGGCGTTAGTGATTCGCTGACTGCTATACAGGCCGCCGATAAAATTTTTGAAGCTGCCGAAGCTGACGCCATATAAGCTCCGTGAAAATCATGAATCCGCATATAGAGTTTCACACTCTTTTCGCTCTCGCCAGTTAGATAAAGTGTAAACGCATAAATTTCAGAGGCGGCTATGCTAGTTTTGTTATTTTTCCAAAGATTATAAGCT
>JAFSUP010000115.1 GCA_017445205.1 Synergistaceae bacterium | reverse complement strand
GAGATTATCAGCGGCGTTCTTGCCTCGTCGATTAAAATCGAGTCAACTTCGTCAACGATACAATACGAATGCGAACGCTGCACAATTTGATCCTGATGCATGACCATATTGTCGCGCAGATAATCAAAGCCGAACTCAGAATTAGTTCCGTAAGTAATATCTGCCCTGTAAGCTTCATAACGCTCTTCAATCGGCATATACGGATATATAACGCCGACGCTCAAGCCTAAAAAATTATAAATCGGAGCCATCCACGCGGCGTCGCGTTTTGCCAAATAATCATTCACTGTCACCAGATGCACGCCCTCGCCCCGTAAAGCGTTTAATACAACGGCGAGCGTCGCAACTAAAGTTTTTCCCTCGCCGGTCTTCATCTCGGCAATCTGTCCGTAATGCAAGGCCATTCCGCCTATAAGCTGCACGTCGTAGTGTCTAAGTCCTAAAGTTCGTTTAGAAACTTCGCGCACTAAAGCAAACGTCTCCGGCAATAAATCATCTAAGCTCTCCGGCTCTGTCTCTTCATTGCCTCTTGCCCGCGATTTTAAATCTTCAGCCATAGCCTTCAGCTCGCCGTCAGATTTTAATTCAAGATTTATTAAATTAATCTCATCAACTATTGCGCTATACTTCTTCAGGGCGTTTTCATTCGGATCAAGCCCCAAAGCTTTCTTCAACTTATCAAAAATCATTTTATAAATTTCTCCAGACTTAAAAAATTTTTCAAAAAATTTTGCGCGGAACTTTCAAATGCCCGCGCGAGTTTATAATAACATAATTAATTAAAAAATTTTTAAATTAAAAAATTTTATTAAAATTTATTTGACAAAATGAGACAAGCTGAATATAATATATCTCGGTTGTGAGTTCAAGATGCGGGCGGTTAGTTCAGAGGTAGAACGCTTCCTTGACACGGAAGAGGTCAGAAGTTCGATTCTTCTATCGCCCACCATTGTTATTTTTCATTAATTTAATTTAATAGCCTTAAATATTCGCGGAAGGAGAAATTTCGTGGAGATTTTAGACGAGCCTGAATTCACTCAACAGTTTATTAAAGACAGACGCGGCGCAATGCTTCACATTCAAAAACTTTTCGACAAATTTAATTCTTCAATAAGCAACGAACATGAAGGATTCCTTTGGATAAAGACCGAACTGTCTTATCCGAGTTTTGACGATTTCACTTTTGCTTACCGCAACAAAATTTTTTCTGTTCTCGTTGAAAGGGCGGAGCGAACCGGCAATAATAAATTTTCGTTCGGCAATGTGCGGCGAGTAAGAACGTTGATTGCTGAATGTGAAAATAATAATTTAGTGCCGTGTATATATCCTGTTGTGGAAACTGAGGACGGAGGCCATATATTTTACGGGTATCCAATCACAGATTTTAAAGACGGGAAAAGTATTATAGGGTCGTGGAATTTAATACATGCTGTGAGCAAAAAGTTTGTTGATCCATTTGACGAAGCCTCTGACGAGCTTATCGAAGTTTCAGATTGGGAACTGCAAAACTGGGCT
>JAFSUP010000114.1 GCA_017445205.1 Synergistaceae bacterium | reverse complement strand
TGTTGTCTTTGGTCAAGTTTCGTGAGGTTTTCATTCCGACGGAGGAAGACGTAAAACCGGCAAGTTTTCACGAAGAATGGAGCGAGATTTTGCTTCGTGGAACGGGGAATTTTGCTATCGAAAGAGCCGTCGAAGATTTAGGCGGCGAGAACATAAATTACAGCTCGTTTGAAACGGATCTTAACGATGAAATCGACCAACAGCGAAACGAAGATGACAAAGCGCGGGAGCTAATTGAGCTTTACGAGTGTTACGCCAAGGTTGACATTAACGGCGACGGACTTTTAGAAGACGCGATAATCACAGTCGCTGGCGAGGAAGTCTTGCGCGTCGAAGAAAATCAATACGGGCGCGTTCCGATTTTCACTCTTTCACCAATTCGAGATCCGTTCAAAGTTTTAGCGAGTTTGTCATTAAGCGAGATCGTCGGAGAAATTCAGACAATCAAGACCGCGCTAATGCGTCAATTCCTGATTAACACTGTAATTCTTAACAACGCCCGCTGGTTCGTGAATGAAGACGGCGTTGACGTTAAAGATTTAATAAATAACGCAATGTACATCAGAACTCACGGCGATCCTAGGACAATCGCACAGCCGTTCCCGACACATCAGTTAGCAGGTTGGACAATGCCGCTATTTGAGTATTTTGAATCAGCGCTTGAGCAATGGACGGGGCGAACTCGTTACAACCAAGGCACTGACAGCAACACGCTGAACAAGACGGCGACGGGGATTAGTCTTTTGCAGCAAGCAAGCGCCCAGCGAATTGACTACATCATGAGAGTTTTCGCTGAAACCGGAGTAGGCGAGGTCATGAGATTTTTGATTGAGTTAAATCAGCGTTATATCGACCAGCCGCAAGTTATCAGGCTTCAAAATAAAATGCTTCAGATTACGCCGGACGACTTAAAAGGCGAGTTTGACATCGACGTGAACACCGAGGCCGGAGTAGGCAAGAAGCGGCAAATGGTGCAGAACATGCAGCTTTATCTTTCGGCGATAGCTCCGACGGGAATGCAGATTGGAGCAATCACGCCCGGAGAATGGGCGAAGGCCGCGCAGAAGTTATTACGAGACAGCGGAGTCCGCGATCCAGAAAGCTACGTGCTTGACCCGGAAGTCGTTAAGCAGCAGTTCTTTATGTCCTTGGCGACGATGCAAGGGCAAATGGCAACGCAGCAAGGAGCGCAGCAAGCTATGCAGGAAATTCAGCAGCAGCAAGCACCGATACCGCCGCAATAAAAGAACGACGGCTTGACTTTCGCCGCACCGCATTCTTGTTACGCGTTTATCAGAGTGGGAAGTTTCTATTGACCCCGTCATGACCCCGTCACGACCCCGTCACAAGGGGGTCAATAGCGAGTGGAATCAGTCGGCAAGCCAAGGTGGCAATTGTCAATACGTGGTCAATAACGCTGCGCTTTATGATGTCGCTGGTCGTGCAAAAACGAAAAAGGCAAAAGAAATTCGCAACAAGAAATTCACAGAGTTTCTTGCAAATCCGA
>JAFSUP010000113.1 GCA_017445205.1 Synergistaceae bacterium | reverse complement strand
TATGACCCGTTGACGATGCCGGAGGAGCTATTGAAGGCTCATAAGGCCAACGACGCGGCGGTCTGCGAGGCTTACGGCTTCGATAAAAATATTTCGGAAGAAGAAATCGTGAGCGCGTTAATGGAATTGTATAATGAAATAATTTTAGAAAGCAGGGAGTGAAAATTTATGGCAACATCAAGTATCATTGAAAATATAAGAATCAACAATCCGCAGGTCTTAGTCGAATATCTCGAAGCAATCAAACGATGGCGAGAAGAACCTATAAAAGAGGTTCATACAAATGTTGTTGATGATCCCGAGCGAATGGATCGCTTCATGAAAAAATTTCTCGCCAAACATGGTGAAACATTATGAGACCAATAACCTGGAACATTATCGATTTCATTAATCGATATGGTGAAGAACGTGTGCAACTTCTAATCGCTTCTTTTTCGACGAAGCGAGAATCTGATGAAGCTCCTTTAAATCCAGACATCGATAATTTTTTGAAAAAGAACGCGATTCAATTTTCAAAAGAGAGCAAATCTATAACTTATCTTGTTTGTGATGAGGAAGACGGAAGTTTGCTGGGATATTTCGCGCTTACTCACAAGGCAATCGAAGTTCCTTACGCCGGTCTCAACAAAACAGCAATAAGAGAACTCGAACGACATTCGCACCTTCATAAAATTCTTAATGCTTATGTTGTGTCGGCGTTCCTTATTGCTCAGCTTGGAAAAAATTATCAGGTTGACGATGGTAAACGCATAAGTGGTGATGAACTAATGAAGCTTGCTAATAATGAGCTTCTTTACATTAAACAACGAATCGGAGGCGGGATAAAATATCTCGATTGTGAAGCCGACGCAAAATTAATCAAATTTTATCAGGCGGAACAAAATTTCAAATTATTTGGTGAGAGAATAAGTGAGAGAGATGGGAAACGCTATTTGCAGTATCTAAAATTTATGTAGCATCGCTAATAAGGTGTATAATCAACAAAATAAAATCCTTCGGGCAAAAATGTTCGGAGGATTTTCATTTTGGTCACTACTTTGGTCACTACAAAAATCTCAAAATCTCTTCGTCTTCATCAAAATTCACAAAGCCAATTTTAAAATTATATTTTTGAATCGTAAGTCGCCGTTCAAAATTTTTGTTTGTGATACAATTTCGTAAATTTATTTTCATATCTTCGATTTAAGGAGGCCGATTTTATTTTGTCCCCTAAAGGTGTTCATTATATTGTCGAAGTTTCAGGTTGCGACGATACAATTACAAACGTCCCGAAGCTTCAAGATATTCTCGTCGAGGCGGCCAAGCGCGCTCATGCTCAAGTCTGGTCGGTATCGTTCAACAAGTTCCCGCCAAACGGAGTCAGCGGTGTCGTTGTTATAAGTGAAAGTCATCTGTCTGTTCACACATGGCCAGAAGTTAATTACATGGCTCTTGATATTTATACTTGCGGCGCTCACACTGAACCTATGTTAGCCGTCGATTATGTTCTTGAACAGGTGAAGGCTAGCCACATTCACATCACTGAAATCACTCGCGGACTTGATGACAATGACGAAAATTTCTATCACTCGTTCATAACGTGGGAAGAAAATAGAATTAACGGACTTAAAAAATAAAGTCGGAGGTAGAAAGTATTAAATGGAAAATTTTTTTGAGAAACTTGAACCGAGTTACACGTTTGAAATTTTTCCGCCGAAGGGCAACGCCAGCACCGCCGGGACTTACGCGGTAATCGACAGTCTCGTGAGCTTCAATCCGGATTTAATCAGCGTTACATATGGCGCGGGTGGTTCGAGCCGTGATAACACCGTCGAAATAACTTCAGGCATTCAAAATAAATATCACGTCTGCGGAGTTGCTCATCTTACTTGCGTCGGGACAACTCGAAACGAACTTCGCGATATTCTCAACAGACTAAAGGCCAACAACGTCAGAAATATTTTAGCGTTGCGCGGCGACTTGAAAGACGAGTCAGACCTCGGAGAATTTCATCACGCTTCCGAACTTATAAAATTTATCAAAGACGAGTTTGGAAATGATTTCGATGTTTTCGCGGCGTGCTATCCAGAGAAACACCCCGAAGCTAAATCGCTCGAAGAAGATTTGATTCATTTGAAAGAAAAATGCGACTTGGGGGTCAAGGCTTTAATCTCGCAATTATTTTTTGACAACGATATTTTTTGCGCGTGGCGCGACAAGGCCCGGGCGATTGGAATCAAGCAGCCGATTATAGCCGGAGTCATGCCGATAACGTCAGCGGCTCAAATTTCAAAAGTCGTTGAGCTTTGTGGCGCGTCCGTCCCTGAACGTGTTCGCCGTTTCGTGAATGTCTATGGACATAATCAAGGCGCAGTCAAAGAAGCCGGGATCGCTTACGCAACTGAACAAATTATTGATTTACTCGCCCGCGACGTTGAAGGCATTCATCTTTACACAATGAATCAGGCCGACACGGTGCGAAGAATCGACGCAGGAATTCGTTCGGTGCTTTACACAAGACGCTATAAGAGCAACTAGGAATTAGGAAGCAGGAAGTAGGAAATATTATGGAACAAAAAGATTTTTTCATTCCTAATTCCTCACTTCTAACTCCTCACTATAGAAACGCTCTTCGCTACATGAAAGTTCCGCCCGGCTCGGCAACCCCTGAACTTGTCGAGACAGTTCGCGGAGCTTTTAATAAATTGGAAGGTTTTGAAACTCCGCGCTGTGTGTTTGGACGCTTTCATATCGTTCACTTCGATGGAGGGATAGAACTTGAAGGCGCGTATATCTACAGCAACGACATCGCAAGATTGACTTCGCGCTCTGACGAATGCTATTTGCTCGCGGCAACTCTCGGCCACGAAGTTGATCGACAAATTACGATTGAGCAACAAAAAAATATGCTTGACGGTCTCGCTCTTGATGCTTGCGCTTCTGTTCGCGTTGACGCTTTCATAGATGACTTCATTAAAAACGAAATTGTTCCAGGCCTTCGAGAAAGAGAATTTTTAACTTCGCGCTTCAGTCCCGGCTACGGTGATCTTAATATGAACGTCACGGAAGACATAATCACGATCTTAAACGCCACGAAATATATTGGATTATCCTTCACTCGTTCGATGATGATGAGTCCAATTAAATCCGTTACAGCGATAATAGGATTATTAAAGAAAAACATAAACTAAAAAATAAAATTAGCGATAAAAATTTTTATTTACGGTCAGACTTTTGTGCTTGGCCGTTTATTTTTTATAGTCTTCAACGAATTTTATGAATTAAAAAAATTAAATTAAATTTGGGTGTTGACATTTTGAAATTTACGCGTATAATTCTCTCTTGTCGTTGCGAGATAGCGGCGACAGAGTTAAAAAGTTTATTGACAAGGAAATCTTTTGAAAGAGCCCTATTATAAAGGGAAGAAAGTAAAAAGTAAATACAGCGTGTAATAAAGCGAAGTACTAAATGCTAGGAAATCAATCTCATAGATTTTACTGAGATTTTGATCCTGGCTCAGTATCAACGCTGGCGGCGTGCGTAACACATGCAAGTTGAGCGACGGAGATGGAAGCTGGAGACAGTGGAAGTTTTACGGAGCAGCGGACGGGTGAGTAATATATGAGGAGCTGTCCATCAGAGGGGGACAACGTTTAGAAATGAACGCTAATACCCCATAGGCCGAAAGGTTAAAGCAGCAATGTGCTGGTGGAGGTACTCGTAACCTATCAATTAGTTGGCGGGGTAACAGCCCACCAAGATGACGACGGGTAGCCGGCCTGAGAGGGTGTCCGGC
>JAFSUP010000112.1 GCA_017445205.1 Synergistaceae bacterium | reverse complement strand
GAAATCAACAACTGCACGATTATCAGCAATGAAGTCTTCGGTTACACAACCACTGACGGCACAAACTGGTACGGCTACGGCGGCGGCGTATATGTTTCCAGCGGAGTGCTGATGACGAACTCAACCGTTACGAAGAACAGCGCAGCGTCAGGCGGCGGAATATATTTCGTCGGTGATTCTGGTATGCTCTCGAACTGCTCAATCGTGGACAACTCGGCAGTGAATGGCGGTATTGAAATTCAAAGGGACGGAGGCGTTCAAATTTATCGCATTCCTTTCATCAACTCTTTGATATTCAACACGACTTCACCCGACAAGGCAATTAACAATCCTGATGCTGATACTATTTACGACAGAAGCCGCATGTTGTTCTTCAACTGTGCTGTACCTGAAACTCTGGCACTTCCTGAACGCTCGCCTAGCTTCGACATTGTTCAGATAGCTTCATGGAACAATCCCGTATCTTCAAATTTAGAAGTCAACGGAATAACTCACACGGTATACAGGATTGAGGACAACCCGGCTTTGAAGCCCCTCGTTGGTTCGGGAGCTAATAGAATCGTGTACTCGAACAGCTACTACACGCGCGATATAGATTACACATCGCCCGAATATGACCAGCTTGGAACGACCCGCGTAAATTCTCCCGACATCGGAGCAGTCGAGAAAGCTATCACAAAGCCCGTTTTGTCAGCAGACGCAAATATCGAAGTCGTTGAAAATTCCGCTATAGCAGACTTGACCATAAGCGACACCGAACCCAACAAGGCGTTAGCTTGGACAACGAGCGGCGATCTTCCTTCGGGCATTGCGGGCACGGCGGACTCTAACGGAATGACTTACACTCTCAGCGGTGCGCCGACTCAATGGGGCGATTATGATTTCTCCGTCATTGCAACGAACACTGCGGGCAGTAACGACGTAAAAGTCAGCATGATTGTATATACCGCGCCGGTTCTTTCTGATGAAGTTAAAATCGAAGCCGTTAGAGCTCAAGAATTTTCGCAGACTTTCCCGGCTATCTCTGGAAATCATTTAGCATGGACGACGAGCGAGACTCTGCCGGACGGTCTTGAACTTTTGAGCGACGATACGTCATTCACAATAAGCGGGACTCCTACGGTTTCCGGCGATTACGAATGTTCGCTCAAGGCTGAAAACTTGGCCGGAAGCGATGACGTAAAAGTCAGCATGATTATATACGCCCAGCCTGTCTTGTCGGTGAGTAGCGTAAACATTGACGTAAGCAAAGACAAAGCGATAACGGTGCAGACGATAACGGCAACGGAAGGAAATCATCTCGCTTGGTCAACAAGCGGAACAATCCCGGACGGAATAACGGTAGCAAGTTCTGACAACACCACAACGATCAGCGGGACTCCAACGACAGCCGGAAATTACGAATTTTCGATTTATGCCGGAAATTACGCCGGAAGTGCTGACGCTACGGTGAGCGTAACTGTCTATTCTGAACCCGCGCTTTCAAACAGTGCTTTGACTATCCGCGCTAATGAAAACGAGGCTATGACTCACACTATTAACGTTAATTCAGGAAATTATTTAACGTGGACAAAAGCCGGAAATATTCCTGACGGTATCACGATCACAAGCTCCGATTCGTCAGTGATAATCAGCGGAACTCCTACAACGGCGGGAAGTTTTGAATTTTCTGTTAAAGCCTCGAACTATGCCGGAGACGCAAGCACAACTATAAACATGATTGTTTACGCAAAGCCCGTTTTGTCTGATACTGCGATAAGCATTGACGTAAGCAAAGATCAGGCGATAACCTCGCGAACAATCACAGCGACTTCGGGAAATTATTTAACGTGGTCAACCGAAGGCAATATTCCGGCCGGTATAACAGTCTCAAGTTCTGACGCGACCATAACGATCGGCGGAAATCCAACGACGGTTGGAAGCTATGATTTTTCTGTTATAGCTACGAACAACGCCGGGAGCGCAAGCACGGCAATTTCAATTTCTGTTACTGGGGCTCCAGAAGAACCTGACGAAGAGAAAGCACCCGTTCTTTCAATTTCATCGCAGACTGTGAATCTTACAG
Organism: Synergistaceae bacterium; assembly: GCA_017445205.1. GTDB lineage: Bacteria > Synergistota > Synergistia > Synergistales > Aminobacteriaceae > JAFUXM01. Next base: position 20,241 of record JAFSUP010000112.1, on the reverse strand, counting down.
CAGGGACGGCAATGACGGCCTTAACAATCACTGCGAGCGAAGGAGATAATTTAAGATGGACAACAAGCGGAGATCTCCCGAGCGGTGTAACGGGACTAGAAGCAAGCGATCATAGAAGTTTCACGATAAGCGGAACGCCTGACGTGTCAACGGCAGGACAAAATTTCACTTACACGGTAACTGCGACAAATTCTATTGGCTCTGCGGACGCTGTAATTTCTTTGAATGTCGCGGCTACAATAACGGCTGAAAATATCTCCTCAATGACAGCGGAAGAGAAAGCACAAGTTACGAACTTGAATTTAACTGGCTTTGTCGAAGGAGATTTGTCGGCACTGCTTGAAGGATTCACAAACCTTGAGACTCTGGACTTGTCGGAAACAGAAATTTCAAACGGCGAAATAAATCTCGATAACGTCGCTGTAGAAAATATTTCTATCAACGGCAACGCGTCTGTTAAGTCTGTTAATATCTCGTCAAACAACACGATTAAAATTATCGAAGCAAACGGCTGTGAGGAGCTGGACGAAGTTAATATTGAAAATTGCGACGAGCTTGTATCGCTTGACATTGCCGAAGCAAACACTACTTCGCTTAACATAAAGAACTGCAAGAATCTAAAGACAGTCAAGTTTGAACGCAACGGCATTCTTGTATTCGATTTCAACGCTGAAGACTTGCCTTCGCTTGAAACTCTGGGTTGCGCAGGCCAAGCGCGAGGAGGTCTGGAGTTTTCTCGCACAATGACTTTCAACGAACTTTTGAATAGCGCTGAAGTTTCCGTAGCGGCTGATGTCTATCTTGCAGGCTCACAGAAAGTTACGAATGTGAAAGGCTATGACGCTTCAGGAAATGAAATTGCTCAAACTGCGCCATATGACGGCACGACCGGGACAATGAGTTTTGCCAGCACTCCTGCAATAATCAGATATGATTACGACACAGGCTTTAATAATCAGCTTATGGACGTAACGATTTCAGGCACAGGCAACGACGACAACGATAAAAATTTAGGTTCGAGCGGTGGCGGCTGTGATGTCGGACTTGGCGCGAGTGTGCTTTCAGCATTAGCGGCTTTGTTCTTAAAACTCAAGAGAAAATAAAAATTTAATAAAATTTTTGGGCCGGTGATGAGCCGGTCTTTTTTTCAGAAAAATAAATTTTTCCGTTATAATTTCGATAATTAGAATAACTAGTATTGTATATAAAGGAGAAAATTTTATGGCTTCACAAAATAATTCGCTCGGCTATATGATAATCGAAGGTTCTGAAACAATGATTCGCGGCGCGGCTCTAGTAACTGACTCAAAGGGATTCCCTCTAGACTTTGCACGCACGGAACCGTTAAGACCGGATCACTTAGCAAGAATTTTATATGGTGAGTCGTTCGGCAAATACGCAAAAGAAAAATTAATTCTTGAAAGTCTGCTTGACGCGGTAGAAATTCAGCCGCAAATTTGGATTTGTAACGACAGCGATATATTAGCTCCCTTAAAAGCCAACAGCAAAATTATAACTGTAATGCTTGAAGAATCGCCACACGTTCCTTTAGATGCCGTCGGACATATTGAAACTACAGCCGAGCCGGGCGTCTTTATGATTCAGGTTGAACCTAACGGCGCGCCTTTAAGAGCAGAATTTTCAGATAATACTCGCCCGGACGAAGTTCAACAGGCTGCAGCGATTTTGTCATTCTCTGCTGCATCAATGAATGTTCTTGAACCGTTCACGCGACTTGGAAAAGCTCTGAACTTCCTCGCGACTGGAAGGAGCTAATCGAATGCCGCTTTCTGGAATCCGGGATTTTATAGCGCGTCATGCTATTCGTGACGTTACTGTTTACAGAATTGACGACTTCAACGTAGAGCCGCCGGAGGTCGTTAAAACAAAAACGCGAGTTCCGACGAAGCGTCTTTACCCGCAAATTAAAATCAGCGTCGGCAATCCTTTCGACCTCGATAAAAAAATTCCATGTTCGGCCAAGCGCTATAAACTTCTAACGGAGCAAGTGAAATCACGAAATCAAAAAATTAAACGCTACGTCAAACAGGACATTAAGACGCATAAAATTACACTCGGCAAGAAAATTAAAACTTCGTCGCCGCTGAAACAGGTTCAAGCTATGCCGCAAGAACGGGGCAACACTCTAAAAATTCTAAAGAAAAAGCCGACTGTCGCAAATAACGAAATGATTCTCGCGTGCTATGGCCCTATAGTCGAAGGCGCGGTCGAGAAACTCGTTTTGAACAAACAGCGCGGCACTCTCTTAATTTGGTACAACCCCGGCAGCCGACATAATAAAGCTAAAAATGTTTATTTAATTCGTAGGCTCGGTATGGGGTCAAAACCTGAATGGCGTTGGCTATAAACGAGTAAATTTTTTTGCGGTAAAATATTTAAACTAAATTTTTTTTCAAGGAGCAAAATTTTTTTATGGCTACGGTTAATAACACAGACCCTTCAGCCGGATTAAACACAGGAGACATCGTTGACTGCACAGTAGAACAGATTATGCCTTATGGTGCGTTTGTAAGAATTGCAAATAATGGACGCAAAGGAATGATTCACATTTCTGAGCTTGCTTATAGTTTTGTTAAAGACGTCAACGAAGTTTTGAAAATTCAGGATAACGTCAAAGCTAAAGTAATCAAAATCGACGAGCGCGGACGAATTGACTTATCCATAAAACAGACGCTAGAGCCTCCCGCACCGCAGCCTCATTCTGGCCAACGTCCTCCGCGTCCGATGAATCAAGGCAATCGCGAAAATTTTAGACCGCGATTTAACAGGCCGCAAAATGGAAATAATAATCAGTTCCGTGAAGTCCGGGATTTTCGAGAGAGGCGCGAATTTCGCAGAGAGACTACGCCCGAGGAAGCCGACAATTTTGAAAAGAAGATGGCATCGTTCCTCAAGACCAGCGAAGCAAAAATCACGGACTTAAACACGCGAAATTCTTCACGTTCAGGCCGAAGCACGCGACGGAGAAGTAACAGAGATTAAAGAAGCTCATTATGAATAACTCTTTTTTTGTTGTTAAAGCCGGGAGATGTGAAAAATCATCTTCCGGTTTTAATATTGTGCCCGATAAAAAACGTCGTTTCGATTTATCTTTAATCGTTGATGTTAAAAAATGTCGTTTCAATCATGCGCAAGTAATAATTTGTAAACCGTTTTCAAAATCTCTTCGACCATTCCCGACGACATTCTGGCTAATGTGTCCTTACTTAATAAAACTCGCAGGAACTATCGAATCTCAAAACGGCGTAAACGAACTCGAAAATTTTTTGACGCTTCACGAACTTCATCATCAATGGCGCAAATATAATTTTGAACATCAAAAAATCAGACTGAAGCTCATGAATAAAAATTTAGCAAAATTCATGCGGCAATATCACGAAAGAATTTTCAAAAATTTAATTCGCGGAGGCGTTGGCGGGATTCGTTACGACACTGAAAAAATTAATGTCAAGTGCCTGCATCTTCAAACGGCTTCGTTTATTGCGCTTGGCCGACACCCCGCCGGCGATTGGCTGAAATCAAAAGGACTTTACCCCGGCGCAGACTGTGATAAAAATCTTTGTTCAAGGCGGCTTGTATAATATAAAAAAATTCAAAGGAGATAAAAAATTGGCACGCAACATCACACCTAAAGAAGAAAATTATTCACAATGGTATCTTGACGTAATCAAAGCAGCAGAGCTTGCCGATTATGCCCCCGTGCGCGGCTGTATGGTCATCAGACCGACAGGCTACGCAATCTGGGAAAGTATCCAAGCAAAACTTGACGCGGAGTTCAAAAAGACCGGGCACGTAAACGCTTATTTCCCGTTATTAATTCCTGATTCATTTTTAAGGAAAGAAGCTGAACACGTCGAAGGCTTTTCGCCCGAGCTTGCTGTCGTAACTCACGCAGGCGGTGAAGAACTTGAAGAACCGTTTGCCGTTCGTCCGACGTCAGAGACTGTCATAGGCTACATGTATTCAAAATGGATTCAATCTTGGCGCGATTTACCTGTCTTAATGAATCAGTGGTGCAACGTCATGCGATGGGAGAAACGGCCGCGATTATTTTTGCGAACTTCTGAATTTTTATGGCAGGAAGGCCACACCGCTCACGCAACTTCGGAAGAAGCCCGCGAAGAAACTTTAAAGATGCTCGAAGTCTATCGCAAAACTTTTGAAAATGAATTAGCGATACCCGTTATCACAGGTCAAAAAACTGTCGGCGAACGTTTTCCCGGCGCGCTTGATACTTATACATGTGAAGCAATGATGAGCGACGGAAGAGCTTTGCAGGCCGGAACAAGTCATTTCTTAGGTCAAAATTTCGCGAAGGCGTTTGAAATTCAATTCCAGAATCAGGCAGGAGAACTTGAATATTGTTGGACAACAAGCTGGGGAGTTTCGACACGTTCGATAGGCGCGCTTATCATGGTACATTCTGACAACGACGGGTTAATAATTCCTCCGCGAATCGCTCCGGTTAAAGCCGTAATTTTGCCAATCTCGAAAGATGAAAGCGTCGCAGCAAATGAAATTTTCCCGAAGGCTAAAGAATTATCCGCGAAGCTTGATGAAGAACTCGGCGGAATGTTCACGAAAGTTGACACGGATTTTCATATGCGACCGGCCGACAGATTTTTCACACATCTGCAAAAAGGCGTGCCGTTGAGACTCGAACTCGGTGAGAAAGACTTACAGGCCGGGACAGTAAGATTTGTGCGCAGAGATACGGGCGAGAAAGTTGACGTTAAGTCCGAAAATGTCATTCCGACTGTGAAAAAAATTCTTGATGAAATTCAAGATAATTTATATAAACGCGCAAAAGATTTCCGTGAAACTCACACTCACGACGCTAAAACTTACGATGAATTAAAAGAAATCATTGATAAAGAAGGCGGCTTTGTTCGCGCATACTTCGGCGGAACTCCTGAAGATGAAGTCAAAATCCGTGAAGACACTGGAGCAACTCCGCGCTGCATTTTGCCGGGCGATAACAAGGGAAAATGTTTCTTAACTGGCAAGGACGACGCAAGACTTACGATTTTTGCAAAGGCTTATTAAATGCAAGTAGGAATTAGGAGTGAGGAAGTAGGAAGTAAAAAATTTTTTCTAATTCCTGCTCTCTATAAAAATAAAAATGTTTGAAGCAGATTTAATTTTTTCATGCGGCGAGGAAAATTTTCTCCCCGTCGCTGACGTTTGGTTAGTTATAGACGTGCTGCGAGCTACTACCGTTATGACACGATGGTTTGAGCTTGGCGGCACGGAACTTTACCCCGTGAAAACTCCTGACGAAGCGCGGCAACTCGTTTTAGATTTAAAAGAGCGTGGCTCTTCGCCTCTCTTAATGGGGGAAGTAAACGCAATTCCGCCCGAGGGATTTGATTTAGGAAATTCACCGACGGAATTAACTTACGAAATAATTCAAGAACATTATTGCGGCGTAATGTCAACGACTAATGGCACAGTCGCATTAGTTCAGGCCTTCAACACCGGCGCGCCCGTCATAGCTGTGAGTTTCAGAAATCTTTCAGCTTGCCTCGACCACGCTTTGACATTCGGGAATCGAATCGGGATTTTATGTTCTGGACGCAAGCGGCGGCCTTCGTGGGAAGATACTTTATGCGCGGGAGCTTTGCTCGAAAATTTGAAAACTCGCGGCGACGTTACAATGTCGGACAGCGCGAAGATCGCTTTGACCGTTTGGCAATCGCGGGAACAAAATTTGCTTGCAAGCGTCGAAAACTCCGAACACGCCGAGTATCTGAAACACATCGGCTACGGACGCGATATTATTTTTTCTTGCGAAGTTGACGCTTCAACAGTCGTGCCTATGCTGACGAACGATAATAAATCTCACATAATTCTTCAGAGCGTCAAGGGCAACGCAAGACCTTACAACGGAACTAGAAGCGAAGATTCAAAAAACGGAAATGAAAAAATTTTTTCGCCGATAACACCTGCCGCGTCATTGTTGACAGAGCCTGACCCGTTTGAAGCGTTGTTGAATTACACAAAGCAACCGCCGGAATTTTATTTGAAGAAAGAAAGCGATAATTAAAAATGAAAACTCTTTATCTTGATTGTTTCGCCGGAATTGCCGGAGATATGTTTATAGGAGCGTTATTAAATCTCGTGCCGGATAAAAATATTTTGATTGACGGCATAAAAAAAATTTCTGCTCTTGACCCCGACGAATATAAATTAATAATCGAACAGACAACTAAGAACGGAATCGCGGGAATTAATTTTGATGTTGATTTACATGAACATCATCATCACCACGATCACGATCATGAACATGAAGAGCACGAGCACGAACATCATCACCATCATCATAGGCACTTGGCCGACATTGAAGCAATGATTTCATCAAGCGAGCTGTCTTTGCGTGTGAAGCGTGAAGTTTTGCGAGCGTTTTCGATTTTGGCAGAGGCTGAAGCCCATGTTCACGGAACAACGCCGGATAAAATTCATTTTCACGAAGTCGGCGCAGTCGATTCGATTATATACATAGCCGGAGCGTTTATATTAATGGAAGCGTTAGGCTGGCCGCGCGTTCTGTGTTCGCCGATTAATACAGGCTCGGGGACTGTCGAATGCGCTCACGGAGTCTTGCCAGTCCCTGCACCGGCAACGGAATTTTTATTACACGGGCTTCCGATTTTTGCGAACGGTTCGCCTATGGAACGAACAACACCGACAGGAGCATTACTCGCAAAAATTTTGGCGGACGGTTTCAGCGCAATCCCTAACGGAAAAATTTTGGCTTCCGGATTCGGTTTTGGTAATCATGAATCCGAAGACATGCCCAACGCTTTGAGAGTTTTGTTAATAGATACGTCAAGCGAAACTGAAATTAACGGATTAGTCCGCGAAAAAATTTCTTTGCTTGAAACTAACATTGACGACATGAATCCGCAAGATTATGAAAGCGTCATCGAAAAATTATTTGCGGCTTCGGCTCTGGACGTGTGGACAGAAAATATTAACATGAAGAAAAATCGCCCGGGCGTGAAACTCAGTTGTCTCGCAAAACCGGAAGACGTTTTGAAAATTTCAGAAATTATTTTGAAGAACACGACTTCGCAAGGCGTTCGCTATTCGGAATTTGACCGTTTGCGATTAAAGTGGCGAATCGAAGAACGAGAAACACCGTTAGGCCAAGTGCATTTTAAGATCACGGAGCTGAACGGCGAAACGCTTCGGGAGATCCCAGAATATGAAGACCTGAAACGACTCGCAGAGAAAAATAAAATTTCAATGTTTGAGGCAAGAAATAGAATTTAATGTTTTAACACATAAATTAAACTCTAACTTAATACAAAGAAATGCGTTAGTTTTTTCACTTTTATTTTGTGATAATAACTAACGTGTTTTTTATTTCATAACTTAATTATTTAGGAGGAAATTTTAATGACTAAAATTTTTGCGACATTATTAATTTTAAGTTGCCTTGCTTCGGCGGCATCGGCTGAACTTTCAAAAGCTCCTGCCGAAACAGTCAGCGCGGAACAATTATCCCAGGAATGGGATAAAGTTTTTCCCGAAGATTCAAGAGTATCGCATCGGAAAATTACTTTTCATAACCGCTTCGGAATAACTTTGGCGGCAGATCTTTACGCGCCCAAAGACATGAAAGCTGATGAAAAATTGCCTGCTATTGCTCTTGCAGGGCCTTATGGGGCTGTCAAGGAACAGGTTTCCGGACGTTACGCCCAGGAACTTGCGGCAGGGGGATTTTTGACAATCGCGTTTGACCCGTCCTTCACGGGAGAAAGCGGCGGTGAACCTCGCAACACGACTTCAACGAGCATTAACACTGAAGATTTTTCGGCTGCCGTTGACTGGCTTGCAAACAATCCCAACGTTGATGAAAACAAAATCGGGATTTTGGGAATCTGCGGCTGGGGAGGATTTGCCCTCAATGCCGCCGCAATGGATCCGAGAATCAGGGCGACCGTTTCTTCAACGATGTACGACATGAGCAGAAACATTGCCAACGGATATTTTGACAACGGCAGGCCCGCTGACGAAATCAGGAAAGAAAGAATTGAAGCGCGCAAAAAAATCAGCGCACAGCGTACGGCTGATTACAAAAACGGCACTTACGCAATGGCTGGCGGAGTTCCTACTGAAATAACGGAAGACACCCCGCAGTTCGTGAAAGATTATCATGATTTCTACCAGACAAAGAGGGGATACCATCCGCGCTCTTTCGGTTCGACAACGGGAGCGACACTTACGTCGCTGCTTGATTTCATGAACATGAAACTGCTTCAGTACAGTGATGAAATTGAGAGTCCCGTCTTATTGATTCACGGCGAAAAAGCCCATTCGCGTTATTACAGCGAGGACGCATTCAAAAAACTTGCCGGAGATAACAAAGAGCTTTTGATTGTCCCCGGGGCTTCGCATGTTGATTTATATGACAACATGGAAAAAATCCCGTTCGCAAAAATAATTTCTTTCTTTGAAACAAATTTGAAATAATTCAGAAAATTTCTTGCCCCGTTGATTAATTTCTGCGGGGCTATTTTTTTGCTTTATGGCAATTTGCATTATAAAAAAATTCGTGTAAAATTCTTTGAAATTTATTTCACACTTAATCAGTATGTTTTGAGAAAGGGAATGAAATTTCAATGAGTAAATATAAATTTGAAACTCTACAGCTTCATGTAGGCCAAGAGCAAGCGGATCCCACGACAGACTCGAGAGCAGTTCCGATTTATGCAACGACTTCGTATGTCTTCAAAGACTCAGCGACTGCGGCAGGACGTTTCGGCTTGACAGTCCCCGGCAACATTTACACGCGACTTATGAATCCCACGAACGACGTTTTTGAAAAAAGAATTGCAGCACTTGAGAGCGGTGCTGCGGCGTTAGCTTTTGCTTCAGGCTCGGCAGCTATTGACTGCGCTGTCCGTAACATTGCGAAGGCTGGCGATCATGTTGTCTCGTCAGTGAATCTTTACGGCGGAACTTTTAATTTATTCGCCAACACTCTTCCCGAAGCTGGAATAACTGCGGACTTCGTTGACCCGTCAGACCCGGAAAATTTTGAGAAAGCCATAAAGCCGAATACAAAATTACTTTACGCTGAAACGCTCGGCAATCCTAATTCAGACGTAATCGACATCGAAGCAGTAGCAAAAATCGCCCACAAGCACGGCTTGCCGTTAATCGTCGATAACACTTTCGCAACTCCGTATTTGTTTAGACCGATTGAACACGGCGCGGATATTGTTGTACATTCAGCGACAAAATTTATCGGCGGTCATGGAACAGTAATGGGCGGTGTCGTCGTTGACGGCGGAAATTTTGACTGGGCACAAAATGACAAGTTCCCCGGACTTTCAAAGCCTAATCCGTCGTATCATGGCGTCGTTTTCACGCAGGCGGCTGGTAAACTCGCATATATAATCAAGCTCCGCACTACGTTAATGAGAGATCAGGGAGCTTGCTTGTCGCCGTTTAATTCGTTTTTGCTGCTTCAAGGACTTGAAACGCTTTCATTGAGAGTTGAGCGCCACGTCGAGAACGCTTTGAAAGTCGTTGAATTTTTGAAGAATCATCCAAAGGTCGCGAAAGTTAATCACCCGTCGCTTGAGAAGGGACGCGCAAAAGAACTCTACGATAAATATTATCCGAAAGGCGCGGCTTCGATCTTCACGTTTGACATCAAAGGCGACGCGAACACGGCGAAGAAGTTCACAGAGAGCCTTGAGTTATTCTCATTGCTTGCAAACGTCGCTGACGTAAAATCGCTTGTAATTCACCCGGCTTCAACGACTCACTCACAACTTTCAGAAGAAGAGTTATTAGCGTGCGGGATTCGTCCGACTACGATAAGACTTTCAATCGGAACTGAACATATTGATGATATTATCGCCGACTTAAAACACGGCTTCGAGGCATGTTAATATCGACTCGCGGAAGATATGCGCTTCGCTTTATGATTGACTTAGCGGAAAATCAAGGCGACGGCTATATAACGACACGAGAGCTTGCTGAACGTCAGGGGATTTCGCAAAAATATGCGGAGCGTCTGATGGCGTTGCTATCAAAAAATAATTTTGTGAAAACTCAACATGGCAAGGGCGGCGGTTATATACTTGCTCAAGAGCCTAGCGAATATAAAATCAGCGAGATTTTAGCGGCTATGGAAGAAGATTTATCGCCGGTTGAGTGTCTGACGTGCAAGCCTAACGAATGTCCGCGTGCGGAAAATTGTCGAACGCTTCCAATGTGGCAAAAACTTGACGCTATGATTAATGATTTTTTTGAAGGAATTACGCTAGCGGATTTAATGAAATAAATTTTTTGACGCGCCCTCACTCCCGCCCACCCACCCGTTCGGGCGCGTTTTTTTCATACTCTACTTTTGCTCTGTTATAATTTATAAAAATTCAGGAGGCGATCTAATGATTAAAAATGTAGTTATGGCCGTGCTTATGATTGCGTTTACACTTCCAGCTTATGGTGCGATGCCATTCCCAGATAAAAGCGGCGATGAAGTTTTGCAGTCGATGATAAACGAGACGCTGCCAAAATTTCAGCAGCTTACATACAAAGAAAAGAATTTGGAATTACCCTACAATCTTTTTTTACCTTACGATTATCCGAGCGATGAAAAATACCCGCTTTTAGTATTTATAGCTGACGCTAGCGTTGTAGGGAAGGACACTGAAGCCCCATTACGACAAGGATACGGCGGAATAATTTGGGCAACAGACGAATGGCAAGCGAAACACAAATGTATAGTTGCAGTTCCGCAATATCCCGAGATAATCATTGATGATCACGGAAGCTATACAATTACAGATTATGTAAAACACACTGAAAATTTTATACAATCTTTAATTACGGGCTTCAAAGTTGATCCAGACCGTGTTTATGTTACGGGACAGTCAATGGGGTGCATGACGTTTTTAGTATTAGCGGCACAATGTCAGGATTTGTTCGCGGCAGAATTATTTGTCTCTGGCCAATGGGACGTGAAAGAGCTTGACGGCTTGAAATCACAAAAATTTTTCTATGTTACGGCTGAAGGCGATCAAAAGGCTTCGACAGGGCAAAAAGATTTGATTCAGATGTTTGAAGAAAATCAAGTACCGTTTACTACTGCAACTGAATGGGACGCTAAAATGTCGCAAGAAAATTACACTAAAGCCATTAATACAATTTTAACAAATAACACGAATGCAAATTTTGTAAAATTTAGATTAGGAACAGTGTTGCCCGAAGAGCTTAAGCCGGGAGTTCCTGAACACATGTTTTCATTTGATTACGCATACAAAATTGATTCTCTTCGAGAGTGGCTTTTTCGACAAAATCGTAAGCAGCAATACAATGGAAGTGAGGAGTAAAAGCGCTCCTCTCTTTCATTGTATAAACATGGCATCGCCGAAAGAAAAGAATCGCCAACCGCTTTCAGCGCAATTTTCATAAACATCTAGGAGTTGCGCCAAGATTTCTTCTTCATGTCCAAAATTTTCGGCTTTATTTGCTACAAACGCTGCTACAAGCATGATTAAGGAGCTCTCCGGCAAATGAAAATTTGTTATCAATGCATCTACAACTTTGAATTTATATCCTGGATAAATATACAAAGCTGTATCAAGAATCCCTGATTTAATTTTGTCATTGTTAGCAAAAGATTCCAGAGTCCTTGCGGCTGTTGTCCCTGACGCTATTACACGTCCGCCGTTTGCTTTGCATTCGTTGATTAAAATTGCAGTTTCGTTAGATAATTCGCAATGCTCCGTGTGAATATCATGTTCGCGAATATCAAGTGTTTTCACGGGTCTAAAAGTTCCTAAGCCGACGTGTAAAGTTACATACGCAATTTTTACACCAATATTTTTAATTTTATCCAAGAGTTCTGGAGTAAAATGTAAACTCGCGGTAGGGGCGGCCACAGAACCATCATGACGAGCAAAAACAGTTTGATAAGCTTCACGCATATCGTTAGTATTTTTTATATACGGTGGTAATGGAACATGCCCGGATTTATCCAAAAAATTCATAAATTCATCACGAGATTCAAAATTAAATTTAATTTCGCGAATGCCTTCAGGCTTCTCGTTAAGGACAGTTATAAAAACATCATCGACTTTTAATTTTGCAGTTTTATGAATTTTTCGAGCCGGTTTTACAAGCGCTTCCCAAGTTAGAAAATCACTTGTAAGGTTTCTAAGTAAAAAAATTTCACATTGACCACCTGAATCGCGTGTTCCCCTCAATCGAGCCGGAATAACTTTAGTATCATTTAATACCAATAAGTCATTAGGGCGCAAAAAATTTGTAATGTCGCGAAAAATATTATTGTATAAAATTTCATTTTCTTTTACGCGCCACACTAGTAGCCTAGAGGAATCACGCGGCGAAGCTGGAAACTGCGCGATATTTTCCTGTGGAAGTTCGTAATTATATGAAGCTAAGTTGTATAAATCTTCGTGATTAATTTTTTTCACTTAAACCTCTTAATGACCGTTCCCGGGTAATAATGCGTTAAAATCTGTTCAGCCGTCCAACCTTGTTCAGCCATTGCCATAGCTCCCCATTGGCACATACCAACGCCATGCCCCCAACCGCGGCCGTAAAACACAAATTCATTTCCAACTTTTTCTATAGAATATCCATATTTGTTTAGTCTCGGCTGCGTTGGAAGCTGAATTTTTTGACGTGCACTGCGCTCAAGGCCGGTTTTGTAGTAATTTTTTTGTTTATTAGGATTAGTTAACATATCCATTAGTTCAGTCGTTGTAAACACTCCGTTAGCTGTCATTTTGGCGATACCCTGCTCTTCTTCAAAAGTTAGATCGGAATTTTGATTTTTTGAACGTTGTGCGCCGACAAGTCCGTTTGCTGTCGAATTATTGTTCGCATTGAAAGCCCCACCCGACGGCGTAAACATTGTACTTTTCAAAGTTCTTGGATCTAAATTCAATCTAAATTGACTGGCTTTGACCGTCTGAGTCCCGTTAGTGCCTATAAAAGTCATGTTAATCGCGCGGCCTCCCTCATCGACGTCGGAAACTTGTATTTCCTTAATGTCGCCAACATCAGAACCTGTTATTTTGCGAACGACACCGCGAATTTTTTCAGATGAAAACCGCGCATTCCACGCAGAGACAGGCGACTTATAATTTACAACTTCCGGGACACCAATTAAATATGGTACGTCGCGTCCCCAAACGTCCTTGATGTTTGCAGTATACCCGCCGCTGTCTGAATGAAAGTAGGTTTGCGCTAGCTCGTTGCCATATGTTAATACGCAACCTGCGGTACTTGATACGGCTTTGTTAGTTTTTGCGGTTTCGACGCCGGCGCCTTTATAAACTTGGTCTGCGTCAGTATCTACAACATCATACCCTTTTTCAGCGCGATTTAAGCTCTGACGTAAAACATAAGTTCTTGCTGTGATCGCTTGAGCGCGCAAAGCCTGTTCGTGCCAGGACGCACCAACTTCAGCGGGCAAAACACCACACAAATAATTTTCCAATTCTACAACATTTAATAAACCGCCGCGTTGTGTGATTAAGAAAACCCCGCGGTAAGTTTTTCCCGCGAATTTTAGCAAGCCGGGGCCTGATATTCTAACCGGCATCGCAAAAGAATGTTCCATGATATTCACATTGCTGCCCGCTACAGAAATGTGCGTGCTATCACCAAGGTTTGCTAAACGTCCTTCCGCGTCAGTCATTGTAAGATTGCCATCTGTGATTCCAATGTTGTAATTTGTGCCACCAGAAAGTTTAACGTAGACATCGCGGGCTTCAGCTTTACCAACGAATAACGCTATCAATATAAAAATTAAAAATCGTGAATGCCTTGAAATTATAATCACCTTCCCTCAAAATTTTGTATTCTTGTTTTTATATTTTGCTGTAAATTTCTAAAAAAGAACATGTAATCATAGACATGATAAGCACCCTGTGGCAGGAAAGATACTACAGGAGGATAATCGGAACTTACAATATCAGGAATTTTTACAACTCCGCGTTTTGTATCAAGATATGCTCCGCAGAAATTGGGAATTTCACTCTTTATAGTGCCGCTGTAATCAGTGAAGCACGCGCCTAAATTCAAGTTCTTGTCGGCTGATGTGTCATCAGTTTTCCAATTTAATGGATTAATTGCAAATGCTTCAGTATCTTCGGGCACTAACAAAGTATTTGTAAGCTCTGGAGCTTCACAATCGAAAGCAATTACAACGCCAAAATCATTTTCACTTTGAGCCGGTTTAATATGTGGATTCTTTTTTACAAATTTCGAAGTAAGCGGACAACCTATTGCGTAAACTGCAACAAGCTGCGATTGAAGTTCTTCATCGCGGAAGAAATCTGCAAGAAGTTTGTAACATAATTCTGCGCCTTGTGAAAATCCAGCTAAAATTATTGGACGTTTTTTATTCTCATGATGCAAGTAATAAACGAAAGCCGCTGAAATATCTTTATATGCAATATCCAAAAATTGATCTCGCGAAGCTTCGGTTAGTTCATAGGCTTTTAGTGATATTTGACGATAATAAGGCGCGAACATCCGCGTTGAATCCTCATAAATGCCGCGTTCCATGTTCAAAGCTCCGAGAAAATTTCCCATTGTATAATCATCGGAAAGCGACATATTAAACTCATCATTTACATCAACTGTAGGACAAATTAAAAATAAATCTACAGGCGCGTCTCCTTCAGCAAAATAGGCCCAATTAGCGGGTTTAGCGTAAAAATTTTCGCCAAATGATACAGAACATACCAACAATAATAAAATTAAGAGTAGAACAAATACCTTCTTAAAATTAGAAATCACTAATGACCGTCCTTCCTAAGTATGAATATGCGTTGATAGTGGCTTTGCGCCCTCGTGGTGTGCGTTCAAGCAATCCTTTTTGAATTAAATAAGGTTCGTAAATATCCTCGATTGTTTGTGCATCTTCATTAAGTGCTGCCGCGAGAGTACTTAACCCGACTGGGCCGCCGTTAAATAGATCTATAATTGCACGCAAAATTTTTCTATCACCCTCATCGAGCCCAGTTGCATCGACTTCTAACATATCCATTGCACGCCTCGCGATATTTTCATCAATCTCGCTCTCTGCCCCGTTTTGAACAGCTGCAACATCACGAACGCGACGCAATAATCTCAATGCAACTCGCGGGGTTCCTCTGGAACGTTTTGCAATTTCGATACTTGCATTTTTAGAGATATTCGCGCCAAGCACGTTCGCAGCGCGGATTAAAATATTAGAAAGTTCTTCATCTGTGTACAATGCTAACTGCTCAACAATACCAAAACGCGCACGCAATGGCGAGGTTAAAAGTCCAAGCCTCGTTGTAGCTCCACAAAGTGTAAATTTAGGCAAATTAAGCGCTATTGTACGCGCAAGCGGGCCTTTCCCCACTACTATATGAAGTGTGAAATCTTCCATTGCAGGATATAAAATTTCTTCAACTTGTGGTGGCATTCTGTGAATTTCGTCAATGAATAAAACGTCGTTGCGCTCTATATTTGAGACTATAGCAGCGAGATCCCCCGCGCGTTCCAATGCCGGCCCCGTAGTTGTACGAAGTTGACCGCCCATTTCTTGCGCGATAATACCCGCTAATGTAGTCTTGCCAAGCCCTGGAGGTCCATAAAATAAAATATGATCCAACGGTTCGGAGCGTCCTTTTGCAGCTGCAATGTAAATTTTTAACTTCTCTTTTAGTTTTTCTTGCCCTGTAAATTCGTCAAGATATTTCGGTCTAACCGTTATATCATCTGGATTTCTAGGAACGTCAAAAATTCTAGCGGGGGTTATCAAATTCTCAGCCATTATTTATGCAACTCCCTCAATGACATTCGCAATAAATCCTCCTCGCTTAGTTTGTTGAAGTCTTCACCATGCGCGGCGCGAAGAAGATTAATAACCCCGCCGGCGTCTGAACGCGTGAACCCTAGCGATAACAAGGCGTCAATGACGTTTTCAACATGGCCTGAAGATTTTGGGATTTGCTCTGAATCTTGTGTTATTGATTTTAATTCGGTTATATTTTTTAGCTCAAAACAAAGTCGTTCAGCGGTTTTCTTACCAATACCCGGCACTTTCATAAACGCGTTTACATCTGCTGAAGAAATTGCATTTACAACTTTGTGAATAGATAATGCTGACAAAATAGCAATGCCAGTGCGGCCGCCAACTCCTTTGACACTTGTAAGACGCAGGAAAAATTCACGCTCACGTTCGGAAGCAAAACCATAAATTACAGCTCCTGTTTCTGAAAATTGAAGATATGTTGTAATTTTAATTTCCTTGTTGACCTCGCATGAATTCAGGACCGAACGTGAACAAAGAATTTCAAATCCAATTCCGTTTACATCAAGTATTACAAGATTTTCGAGGATATCTAAAATTTTTCCAGTTAAAGAACGAATCATGACGAAATTTTTAACGCTAGACCGGTTACAGCTGCTGCCAATGCGTCAGCCGTATCATCAGGCTTGGGAATTTCATCTAAAGCCAAAAATCTCTGTACCATACCTTGCACTTGCAATTTTACAGCGTCGCCAGTTCCACATAATGCCATTTTTATTTGGTTAGGCTTAGGTTCGACAACAGGCAAATGATTTTGCGCAACAAGCAGCATAACTGCACCACGAGCTTGATAAACATATTCGGCTGTAGTAGTATTTCGCCCAAAAAACAAACGTTCAATAGATACTAAATCAGGCTTACAAACTGTAATTTGTTCCTGCATAGCGTCATAAATTTTTAGCAAACGCTCCGTAAAACTTAAATCGGGCGAAGTCTCTATACAACCGTAATTTAAGGCTCTGAGCTTAAATCCCGACTGCGCAACCGCGCCATATCCAACACGTGCAAGGCCGGGATCTATACCCAAACATACTATATCTGACAAAATTGTATTTTATTCTTCTTCTAGCTTAGCTGCGATTTCATCAGGAATTTCAAAATTAGAATAAACGTTCTGAACGTCATCATGTTCCTCAAGAGCGTCAACCAATTTCAAAACTTTTCGCGCCGCTTCTACGTCTGATACTTCGACCGGAGTTTTAGCTATCATCGACACTTCTGCATTTTCAACAACGTATTTGTTATCTTCCAATGCTCTTTGCAATGTATCCAAATCGCCTGGCTCGCAGTAAAGTGTAAAACCGCCCTCGCTTGCCTCCATATCTGACATTCCCGAATCAAGACCGAGTGTCATTAAATCATCTTCGTTGAGTCCCTCGCCTTTGACTTCGATAACGCCTTTGCGGTCGAACATCCATGCAACGCTGCCTGATTCGCCCATTTGTCCGCCATTTCGTGCTAACAGTGCGCGAATTTCTGGTGTTGTACGATTTCTATTATCGGTCATGACGTTTACAAGAACAGCGATTCCGGCCGGTCCATAGGCTTCATAAGTGAGTTCGTCGTATGAAATATCACCAAGTTCACCGGTGCCGCGTTTGATTGCGCGTGTGATGTTGTCGTTGGGTACACTGACGGCCTTTGCGCGCTCGATTGCGGTTTTCAAGCGCATGTTCATAGCGGGATCTCCGCCGCCGTCTTTAGCAGCGATTATGATTGCGCGAACAAGTTTTTGAAAAAGATTTCCTCTTTTTGCGTCCTGTGCAGCCTTGCGGTGCTTAATGTTTGCCCATTTTGAATGTCCTGACAAAATAAATCACTCCTGTTAAAAAATTAAAATTACAACTTAAAATTTAAAAATTGGGATTGGCTTGCGTTTGTGTTCACTGCGTCTGCGCATGACGTCTATACGCTCCCGTGCTTTGGCGTCACTGAGTTTTCCTGTCGATAAATATTCATCAAGAATATCGTAACTAAAACCCATGTCGCCTTCGTCGGTCTGTCCTTCATAAAGTCCGGCGCTGGGCGCTTTTGTGATGATCTTTTCGGGTACGTTTAAGATTTTTGCAATTTCACGAATTTCACGCTTCAAAAAATTTGCAAGTGGCATTAAATCGACGCCACTGTCGCCAAATTTTGTGAAGTAACCTGTTTCAAATTCGGATTTGTTACTTGTGCCGCAGACGAGGAAATTTTTAGATTGCGCCACGGCGTAAAGCGTTACCATTCGTAAGCGTGCCTTCATGTTGGATTTCACGAGCGAATTAAAATCGCCGCCGATTGCGTTCAACATTGAATCAAAAACGCCGCTTAAATCAACTCGAATGAAATTTACGTCAATGGCTTCGGCTAAAAGTCTGGCGTCAGCTTCGTCCTCGTCGATGCTGTGGCAAGGCATGATGACACCGAGAACGCTTTCGCGCCCCAGAGCTTCACGTCCAAGAGCCGCGAGCACAGAAGAATCAATTCCGCCGGATAATCCTAGGACGATTCCGGAGGCGTGGGCGTTGTTGACTTCAGCGCGGAGCCATTGTTCGCAGTCATTAATAATTTTTCGCAAGTTTGAAAATTCCCCTCGTTTAGATTAAAAACGTTCTTATTATACACTGTCATGCTATAATTAAGTCAATAAAAAAGCAGCCCCTCAAATTTCAAAAAGAACTGCCTTTTGGTCACTACATTGGTCACTACAAAAACTTCAAATTTTCCTAGCCATCATCAAAATTTACGAGGGCTATTTCAAAAGTAAAATTTGCAATTACGATTCGCGATTTGCGTTTAAACTTTCTAAAATTCTGATCCCTTCCATCGCATCGCGCGCGTAAAAATCGGCGCCGGCATATTCGGCAAGCTCAGGTGTGAGAACCGCACCGCCAGCTATGACTTTGACATCAGGACAAGCAGCTTTTAATTTTGCGATTGTGTCCTTCATGCTCGCAACGGTTGTTGTCATCAGCGCACTTAGCCCGACGACTCGCGCACGTCCTTTCTCAACTTCTTCAACAATTTTTTCGGGTGGCACGTCTTTGCCAAGATCAATAACTTCAAAATTGTAATTTTCAAAAATTGTACGCACGATGTTTTTGCCAATATCGTGAACGTCGCCATAAACAGTTGCCAAGATTACGGAACCTTTAGACTTACCTTCGGATTTTTCCATTGATGAAGCGAGAATTTCAAAGGCTGATTTAGCTGCTTCAGCGGATTTTATTAATTGAGGCAAGAATAATTTTCCAGTTTCGTAATCTTTACCGACTGAATCCAACGCTGGAACAATGTAATTTTCAATAATTTCGAGCGGCTTTCTTTCACTCAATAAAGCGCGCGTTTGTGTTGCGGCGTCGTCCCTCAGGCCCTTTTTAATTGCTGATTTCAGACCGTCATCAGAATTTGAAATTACAACTTGCGGAGCAGTTTTTGAAATTGTAATTCCTGGATTAGCTTCGCAGTACGAAATATAATTGTTGATGTCATTTTCGTCGCCTGATAACAGGTTCCATGCGTAAAGAGATTCTTTCAAATCTACGTCGCCTGGATTTATTATTGCAGCGTCAAGACCGTTGACTATTGCGGCGATTAACATTGTACGATTTACAAGTGGACGACGAGGAAGTCCGAATGACACATTGCTAAGCCCTAAAACCGTGCGCACACCTAAATTTTCTTTCACTAGTTTTATAGCTTTCAGAGTCTCAGGTACTAATTTTTGTTGGGCGCTTGCTGTGAGTGTCAGACAGTCTATTAAAATATTTCTTCGTGGTATTCCGATTTTTTCGGCCTCATTTACGATTGTTTTTGCAATTTCAAATCTTTCTTTGGCTGTTTCAGGAATTCCGTTTTCATCGAGAGTTAAGCCTAGAACACAAGCACCGTATTTTTTTGCAACCGGTAAAACTTTTTCAAGGCTTTCGGCTTTGCCATTTACGGAATTTAATAAAGGCTTCCCGTTATAAACTCTTGCAGCGGCTTCAAGCGCGCTATAGTCAGAGCTGTCAATCTGGATCGGAAGATTTACAATTCCTTGAATTTCCATCAAAGATTTTTTCAAAACTTCTGGCTCGTCAATGTCAGGTAATCCAGCATTAAGATCAAGAACGTCTGCGCCCTGTTCAACCTGTTTCACGGCCTCTTTTAATAAATAATCGGTGTTGCCTTCACGAAGGGCTTTTTGCAATAATTTTTTTCCAGTTGGATTCAATCTTTCACCAATTACGACAAATTTTTCTCCGAATTTAACGAGCTTTGAAGCAGACGTTACAACGGTTTCATCTTTTACATTTCGTGATACAACATTCAAACCGCGCTGTAAAATTGCATTTTTCATTTTTAAAATGTGATCAGGAGTTGTGCCACAGCAGCCGCCGAGAATGCTAACG
>JAFSUP010000017.1 GCA_017445205.1 Synergistaceae bacterium | reverse complement strand
GTCGTAGTAGGCGAAACAAAATCAGACGACGAAGAAAAATCTCAACGAAAAACTACACGCAAAAAAATAAATGCAGACACAGAAGCAGAATGAGCAAAGCGAACTCGTGCGATTTAGCGTAACAGTTCCTGAAGATTTATTAAACGAATTTGAGAGCGATTATTATTCTGAAAATCGCGAAAATCGTTCCGAGGCAATCCGAAATTTAATGCGCGGATATATCGCAAGTGAACGTTGGAAGACCGGGGACAAAGAAATTTTTGCAACCGTTACGATCGTTTATGATCATCATATTCCGGAACTCACAGGCGACCTGACTGCCGCGCAACATGACTACGGCGAACTCATAATTTGTTCTACGCACGTTCATATAAATCACGCGACTTGTTTAGAGTGCGTAATCACAAAGGGACTTTCAAGCGAGATTCAAAAATTTATTTCACGCTTAAAAAATATTCGCGGTGTCAAAAGTCTTAACGTGAACGTCTCATCTGAAATCTAAAAAATTAAAAATTAAATGGGGGCATGAAAAATGAAATTAAAAATTAAAATCAGAAAAGGAGAAACTCTCGCAGAATCCGTAATGGCTCTTGCGATATTCGGCGTTTTAATGTTAGGGATAACGGATTTTATGGCAGGTCAGACAAACTATATTGCTCGAACTCATTACAGAGACGAAATTATTTATCAAGCTCAAGCACTCACGGCTAATAATGTGTTCTCTGCTCTTGACGACACAAATTTTTCTGCGGAGGACAGCGGATTATCTGACACGATAAAAGAACTTGAAACTAAAGCTAGCTTCGACTGGGAAGGCAAAGAAAATTATAAAAAAGTCCTCACGATTAAAAACGGAACTGAAGAAATGTCGTTCACGCTTCCTACAGTATATAAATAACGAGGAATTAAGAAATTAATCCCTAATTCCTCATTCATAATTTTTTAATTCTTGGGTGCTTTAGCTTTACAATCCCTATAAATTTTCATGACAGCTTCAACAAGTTTATAAACGTCTGGCTTCAAAACGTGAATTATTTTTAATGACTCCGCACGGTCAAGCAAATCTTTCACCATTATCGAAGAAAATAAAATTACGGGCATGTTCTCTGTTCGCGAATCCTGTCGCAACGTTTCAACAAGGCTCAAACCGTCAAGCAGCGGCATCTCAATATCTGAAACAAGTAAATCAAAATTCTCGCCTTGGTCAAGCAATAATTTTCGCGCTTCGACTCCGTCTTTAACAGGATAGATACTCGTGAAGCCGGATTGTTTAAGAACGTCGCAAGTTTGCTGGCGAAGCAACGGTGAGTCATCAGCAACAAGAATATGAAAATCTTCAACGTGTCCGAGCTGCTCTTGATAATTATTTAATTTCGCTTGGTCGAACATGTGTTCAGCAACTGCCGGAGCCGTCTCTTGAATTATAGCTTCGTAATCGAGAAGCAAAATATTTCTTTCGTCGCGCTTAATGATGTACAAAACCCATTTTAACGAAACGCCGCGCATTTTCGACGAGTCTAAGTCTTCGGCGTTTACTTGTCGTATTCGCTCCACGCCGTCAACTAAGAAGCCAAGTTTTATATCATTAAATTCAACAACCATAACTTTAGTAAGGTGCATGGGAACATTAGAATGAATCCCCAAAAATATTCTTAAATCTATTAAAGGCAACAGAGCGTCGCGCAGTGTCGTTATCCCAACGAATGCAGGAGTCTTTGTAGGAATCGGGCGGCACCCTGTCCAGCGCAAAATCTCCCGTGTCTTGTTTACGTTTATGGCGAAAGCGTCCTTTCCAAGCGTAAAGACTACAACTTCCCATTTACGACTGGCCGCTTCGACATTCCTTTTTTCTTCCATGATTAAAAAACTGCCTCCCTTTTAATTAAGCAGTTAGATTATAACAAAATGCAAGATATAATTTAGCATTATAATCTCGATTATAAAAATTAAATTTTACATTAAAGAAAGGACTGTGCAATTTGTTGAAATCCAGAAAAATTTTATTATTGATTCTGGCCTTTGTGCTTTGCGCGTCTTCTGCATGGGCGGCAACACGTTCAAACATGCCGGCAGGGGTTCAGAGTTTTGCTCCGACGGGAACGGTTCCGGATAACGTTTCGTTTAGAGCCGTGTTTAGAAATCCTGTTGTCAATAAGAATCAGACTGGCCGAGTCATAACGCCCGAAAATTCTTTGTTCCCGTTTGAAGTCAATCCGCCTTTACAACTTGAAGGACGTTGGCAAAACGAAAGAACTTTCACGGCGAAATTATTAGCTCCGCTTCGCAACGCCACAACTTACACGGCGACTTTACGCGAAGACTTGAAGGACAGACGCGGGAATAAAATCGGCCCCGGCTCGTTCAGATTTCAAACTGAAGGACTTTCGCCGACCGACGTCAAAGCCTCAATGGGACGCGATGGCAACGCTTATTTTACTTTAAGTTTCAACATGCGAATCGATCCCGCAAGATTAAAAGGCTTCATGAGAATTATTAATGGCGAAGGCCGCGAAATGGCTTACAACATTAATGGCGCTCTTCCGTCGCGCGTTATTCGTGTGGCCGTCCCCGTTCAAAAAACTGCTTCGCGTCAACGCTTCACCGTGAGAATAGCAGCGGGGTTGAAATCTGGCGAAGGCGATTTAGGATTTGACAAAGATTTTTCAGAAACTGTAGTTCTTGACCCTGAACTTATCGTTCAAAGTCTTAACCCGGAAGAAAGCGAAATCCGCGCAAATTTCAATTTTGGAATTGACCCGGCCTCGGCCAAGAGCTTCATAACGATTGAGCCTGCCGTCAGTGATGTCAAATTTGAATCAAGCTGGAGCGACGAAACAATCATAATGCGCTCGAAAGAGTTCAAGCCGCGTTCAAGATTCGTGATTACGTTCCGCAAAGGTTTTCCTTCAAAGGGCGGCCTTGTTCTCAAAGAAGACTACAAGCAAGCTGTGATTATGCCCGATCTTGAGTCAGACATTTCGCTGCCGGCCGCAGGAACTTATTTAACCGCGCTTGACAAAGGATTAATCCCGATTGAGCTTCTTAACGTCAAAAAGTTACAGCTCGATTTATGGCGAATGTACGAAAATAATATCCCTTACGTCCTTCACGGCGATTATGACAACTTCCAAAAAGACATAGCTAAGCGCGTTTATACAAACGAAATTCCTTTGAATCTTCCCTTAAATGAGAGAGTGCGAAGAAGTCTTCCGGTTGACGAAATGGCAAAAGGCGAACGCGGATTATTTTTGCTCACGGCTCGCGACACTGATAACGAATGGTGGGCCGAGGCCTCGCAGATGATTAACCTTAGCGATATGGGTGCGACTGCGCGACTTTGGGACGATGCTATTTTAATTTGGGTCAACACTCTCACGACCGCTCGCGGAATTACCGGCGCTTCAGTAAAGATTTTCTCCGAGAAGAAACAGCTCTTGGCCGAAGGACGAACTAACGAAGCCGGAATCTTCTATTATGAAGTTCCGAACGGTGAAACGTGGTCAGAAGAAAATTTGCCCGACGTCGCTGTAATTTCTAAAAATCGTGAAGGACAAACAGATTTAACTTACGTTCAACTGACGCGAAATTTATTAAACCGCGAAATTTTTGATACGACGGGCCGCGAATGGCTGCGTTCAGGTTATGACGCTGTAATTTTCTCGCCCCGCGACATTTACAGAACTAGCGAAACGGCAACTTTCAAAGCTATCGTTCGTAACGCAAACATGACGACTCCCAACGCATTCCCGGTCTTGTTCATCGTTAGAGATACTCTCGGCCGAAAAGTCAAACAAGAAACAATAACGCTTAACGATCGTGGCAGTGCCGTGGCTAACGTTACACTCCCGTCGAACGCTTTAACAGGACTTTGGACAGCTTCGCTCGCAATCCCCGGCAATGAGAACAAGCCGATCGCGCTTTATAATTTTCATGTTGAAGACTTTGCGCCGCCGCGTCTTGAAGTTAAATTGAGTTCGTATCGTCAATATTTGATTCATAACGATACGTTGACCGCGGACATCTACGCGCGTTGGCTCTTCGGGGTTGACGGTGCCGGACTTCAATATAAAACTTCGTGGACAGCTCGCGAAGGTAAATTCACGCCGACTCAAGACCGCTGGAAAGATTACAACTTCGGCGACCCCGCAAGACATTTTAATTTCGCCGAAGGTGTTATTGACGAGAACAAACAGCTTGACAACTTCGGAGCGGCTCACGCTGATTTCAAACTTGAAGAAGACTGGCAAGCCCCGACAATTATTAATGTAACTCTTCGCGCGGAAGTCATGGAAGACGGCGGCCGCTGGGTAACTAGCACACTCACGAGGCCATATTTCCCTGCGCCATATCTGTTGGGAATTGCGCCGGTTAATGACGCTATCGCCGTTCGTAAAGACGCAGTGTTCAAAGTCGCCGGAATTACTCCGACAGAAGAACCCGCCGACCCCGGTCAACTTGACGCTCAACTCTTCAAAATCACTTGGAATTACAACATGGTCGAGATTGACGGCCGCAAACGTTGGCAAAGCAGCGAGGAGTTAAACGAAGTCGAGAGAAAAACTTTGACACTCAAGAACGGACTTGGCGAAGTTTCTTTCAAACCTGAAGAGTATGGCTCGTATATGGTCGTTATCTCTGACACTGACGACAACGCGCGCGCGGTTTACAGATTTTACGCAACTGATCCAGAATATGCTGGCAGTGGTTCGCAGTTAATCGACAGAATCGAAATGAATCCGGAAAAAGAATTTTATCGAATTGGTGAGACTGCAAAAATTAAAATCAAAGCTCCGTTTGAAGGCTTGATGTTAATCACCGTCGAAAATTCAAAATTAATCACGCGTAATGTTCAAGTTGTCGAAAACTCTGAAGTCGAATTTGAGTTTCCTGTTAATCAAGCCTGCCGCCCGAACGTGTGGGTGTCAGCGTGGCTGATTCGTCCCGTAACCGAAGGCGACGCTAAGGGCTGGGCCTCTCACAGAGCTATAGGACTTGCGCGAGTTAAAACTGACCCCGCAGAATTTAATCTTAATATTGGAATCGAAGCACCGCGAAAAGTCGAACCGGCTTCAAAATTGCCAGTTACGATTAAAATCAACGGAGCTTCAGACGCTATCTCAAATAATGCGGACGTGGCAGTAGCGCTTGTTGATGACGGTGTATTAGGCTTGACGCATTACAAGACGCCGGATTTATTAAATCACTTCTGGGGACTTAAAAAATTAAATTCAGAAGGCTTTGATATTTACGACCAGTTAATCCCGGTTGAAGACAAAGCAACTGAACAACTTCACCCCGGCGGAGATGAAGCACTTGGCGCATTGGCGGCTGATGGCAACGTTCAAAGATTCAAAATTCTTTCTTTGTTTGAAGGAGTTTTATATCCCGACAAGAACGGCGAAATTAAAACCGAACTTGACATTCCTGAATTTAGCGGACGCGGTCGACTCTTTGTAGTTGCAGCTTCGGGACGCAGTTTTGGAAACGCCGAGCAACAAATTGAAATCGCTCGCGAAATCGTAACTGAAACCGGCTTACCACGATTTGCCGCTCCCGGAGATGTCTTTGATGTTCCTGTATCAGTTTTTAACACGTCGGCTTCAAACAAGAATGTAAAAATTAATCTCACGCCCGAAGGCTTGATGCTTAATGAGTCGTTCTCGGATTTAAGAATCCCGGCCGGCGCAAAAGCAAATTTCAACACTCAAGCGCGCGCATTAGGCGGCAGCAACAAAGCCGTGTTAAAAATCACGACCACTTGGGACGATAACGGCGCGGAAAAATCTTTCACGCAGGAAATCGAAATGCCCGTTCGTTCAGCGTGGCCCGCTATAACGTTGGGAGGCTCTGGAATTTTTGAGAACGGAACAACGAAGCTTGACATTCCGCTTAGCGACTTCGTGGGCGACGTAAACGGAACTTTGACGCTTGCTGACACTCCCGCCATAAACGTAACGAGAGCGATTGACTTCCTTAATAATTATCCTTACGCTTGCTTAGAGCAGACGATTTCAGGCGCTTGGCCGTTCTTGATTTTGCCGGACGCTGTAGCAGAACTCGATCCGCTTCTTACGACAGATTCGGCTTTGCAAGAGAGAATTAACGGCGCTATAGCTCGCATTCAGTCAATGCAGCTTTATGATGGCTCGTTCTCAATGTGGCCGGGCAGCAACGCTACGTTTGCATGGGGAAGCGTCTACGCGGCGCACTTCTTATTGAACGCTCGAAACGCCGGAATTAATTTCCCTGAAGAGATGTTCACAGGCGTTATTAATTGGATGAGAGATTTTCTTGCGTCAATGCCGGCCTTCAACTCTGACGACGACGAACGCGACGACCTCACGACGAAGGCTTACGCAGTTTACGTTCTTGCACTCAATGGAGAGAGGCCGCTCGGTTGGATCGAATATCTTCGCGAAAATCAGAGCAGTTTAAGACCGTCCGGAAATATTTATTTAGCGGGTGCGCAGTCGTTAATTGACGGCAACGCCGACGCTTTAAGAAGTTTGAACGTAGGCAAAAATTCCAGTTACTCTGGTCGAACTCTTGAAAGCGAAGCTCGAAACACGGCCGCGTTATTATCAATGTGGCTCGACGTTGAACCGCAGGCTCCTGAAGTTACGGAACTCGCTAGCCGTCTTACGGAAATGGGTGGCAATGGCAAATGGTTCAGCACTCAGGATAACGCCGCAGCATTAATCGCGCTTGCTCGTTACAACGTTGAAGCAGCCGGGGCCAAGAGCGATATTAAAGCGCAACTGAACACGGACACCAGCGACAACGCTTTATTAACTTACGAGAGCGGCAAGTCGTCTTCAATCAACGTGAACGAACTTCCACGAAGCGCCGGAATTTTAATCGAAGCCGACGGCGACGGCCAAGGGCGTTACGCGTGGAGCGTCAACGGTTTCCCGAAATCCCAACCGAAAGCCGAACGCAGAAATGTGAATGTTGAGTGTGTTTACTTCGACGAGGCCGGGAATGCTTTGAATCTCGCTCAACCGATTGCACACGGGAAAGTTATTCAAGTCGTTCTCACTTTGAAGCCTTCAATGCCAGTGAACAATCTCGCTTTGAATTATTTATTACCGGCGGGCTTTGAACTTGAAAATCCGCGAATCGAAGGCGATGAAACTGAAACTTCAGGTTATGGAATTGTGAATGATATTCGTGATGACAGGCTTGTTTTGTTCTTCGACAGGCTCACGAAAGAAATTTCATACGGCTTCAAGATGCGCGCGGTAACGCGTGGAACTTTCAAAGTCCCGCAGATTAGTGCGTACGGTATGTATGATTCGTCAGTGAGATTTACAGGCAACGCACAGCCAGATATCGAAATCAGATAATCAAATAGTCGAAATTAAAAAAGCCCTCTGGCAGCGGGCCTCCCGTCGGTTTTTCCAGAGGGCAATTTTTTTGTGCTTTTCTCTAAGCTGATTTTCGTTTGATTAAGAACAAACCTAAGAGCAAGCTCGCGAGGCTCAATCCTGCGTTGCAACCGCCGCCGCTGCAACAGAATTTCTCGGGCACGCGTGCCAGAACAAGAAATTATTCTGGCACCGGTTCCCGGCGTCAGTCCACGCTGAATCGGAGTGTCGCCGCTAAGAATTGTTAACGTCCCGAACGGTGCACGGCCTTTGTAACCGGCTTTCAAAGTTCCACCGAGAAAATATTCGTAGCCGCTGACGTTGTAAGTTTTGACTTCGCCATAATACGGCGTGTCACCCTCACGGAAATAAACGCTGCCGTTCGTGTAATTCGTTTGGCCTAAGTGAAGTCCGAAATCTTTGAACGGCTCCGAAACGTCCGCGTAGGCCGTGCATGATACAATAGCCAGCGCTAAGAGCGTCAGAACTAAAAGAAACTTACGAATAAAAGGACCTCCTTTTAAAAATTAAGTAATATGATTGGTAAATAAGCAAGTAGCTTGGATAATATACAATTCCCCTCCCCCTGAATGTCAATTAAATTTAGGACGAGCCAAATAAAGAAGTGCTATTATTGTGAAAAATTTTATTTAGGAGGAGAATTTTTTTATGCACAGATTATTAGAAGTTCTCGCGATCGGCGCAGCTCTTCTTCCGTTTGTGGCTGCTTCCGCTTCGGCTGATACGGAAGGTCCGCTGCCAGAAGTCAAACGCCCGGTTGCAAACTTTGAAACTACGATGGGAAATTTCAAAATCGAACTTTATTCCGACCTTGCTCCTAACACAGTAAAAAATTTCGTTGACTTAGCAAAGAAAAATTTTTATGACGGAGTGATTTTTCATCGCGTCATCGACGATTTCATGATCCAAGGCGGCGACCCTACAGGCACAGGAATGGGTGGCCCGGGTTATTCAATTCCTGACGAGTTCGGCGAAGGACTTAAGCACGATTCTAAAGGTATCCTCTCAATGGCGAACGCTGGCCCGAATACAGGCGGCTCACAGTTCTTTATAACTCTCGTCCCGACACCGTGGCTTGATGGTCATCACGCTATCTTCGGTCATGTAATTGAAGGTATGGAAGTCGTTGAAGCGATTGGCCACACTAAGACCGCTAGAGGCGACAGACCTGTTGAAGATGTCGCAATGAAGAAAGTTACAATCGAGGAGTAAAAATTCATGAACAAGAAAGTATATGTAACGCGCAGACTTCCCAACAGCGTCATGAAATTACTTGGCAACATTTGCGAGTATGACTGCAACGACGAAGACAGGCTCTCGACGCGCGAAGAACTCATCAACGCTTTTCAAACTCACGCAGCCGTTATCACGATGTTAAACGACAATATTGACGCCGATTTAATCAATCAGGCCGGCCCGGACTTGAAATTAATCGCTAATTACGGAGTCGGATTTAATAATATTGATGTCAAGGCCGCGAATGCGAAAGGAATTTACGTTTCAAATACTCCTGACGTTCTCACGGACGCAACGGCGGATTTAGCTTGGACTTTGATTTTTGCGGCAGCTCGTCGCGTCATTGAAGGCGACAACCTCGTAAGAACAGGAACTTTTGAATGGGCGCCAAAATTTATGCTTGGCTATGACGTTACAGGCAAGACGCTCGGCATAATCGGCGCAGGACGAATCGGAGCAAATCTTGGCAAGAAAGCTGCGCTCGGTTTCAATATGAAAGTTTTATATTATGGCCGTCATGAATCATTAGCGCTTGACGCTGTCGGAGCTAGTCGCGTCGGACTTGAAGAACTGCTAGAGCGTTCGGACTTCGTGTCTATTCACTTGCCATTGACGCCAGAAACTCGCCACTTAATCGGCGCAAATGAACTTTCAAAGATGAAGCCTGACGGAATTTTAATCAACACTTCCCGCGGGCCTGTCGTCGATGAGAAGGCACTCGCTGACGCTCTCGAACGTCATGTTATCGCGGGAGCCGGCCTTGACGTTTACGAGCATGAACCCGAAGTCGAACCGGCTTTGAAGAAGTTGCAGAACGTCGTTTTGATGCCGCACGTTGGAACAGGCACTTTTGACACTCGCAAGAACATGGGAATTTTAGTTATCAAAAATATTGAAGCTGTCTTTGCGGGACGCGAGCCTGTCAACATGGTAAGAGTTAAATAAATGAAAGTTAGAGATTTACTGCCGCCTCGTCCTGACGATATGCACAAAGGACATCGCGGCAGGCTTTTAATCGTGGGAGGCTCGGAACGTTATCCGGGTGCCCCTGCGTTATCAGCGCTTGGAGCGTTGCGAAGTGGTGCGGGAGTGGTTACGCTCTTGTCGCTCCAGAAAGTCTGCGAAGCGTGCGCGTCTCGTTTGCCTGAAGTCGTTTACTGTTACGAAGATGACAAATTCCGCTGGAAAGAACTCGCAATGGCTCAAAAGAAAATTGACGCGGTCGTCATTGGCCCCGGACTTGATCGAAGTGTCGCTACGGAGCTTGTAACGTCTCGAATGTGGCGCGAATGGCCGACGAAAATTTTAGTTGATGGCGACGGCTTAAACGCTCTTGCAGCCGTTCAAAAAGATTTAACCGCGCGCAAGGATTCTGTAATTACTCCTCACGAAGGCGAAGCCGCAAGACTTTTAGAAACAACTCCCGACGAAATTCGCGCAGATAGATTTTACGCGGTCAGTGAACTTTCAGCTAAATGGGGCTGCGCCGTTTTGAAGGGGCATCATACGCTAATCGCTAGCGGCGAAAAATTTCTTGAAATTAAATACGGAAATCCTGCGCTCTCTGTTCCCGGCTCCGGCGATGTTCTTTCAGGCTGCATAGGCGCGTTCTTAGGAATGGGGCTTGAACCTTTCGACGCGGCCGTATTAGGAGCGACTGTTCACGGAATGGCGGGGGACTATTTGGCGCGCGAAGGCGTTGATGGTGTTCTAGCGTCAGAAATTGCCGACGCCATAAGAAAAATTATTAACGCATTGAGAAATTCAAAAAATGACAACAACCAGAACCAGACGAAATAGAGTAGATTGGGACGAAGAGATCCGCAAGACCGACAATATTAAAAAACGCGGCTTCTTGATGAGCGGATTGAGCTTTGCGCTTGCTTGCGTTTTGATTTTCGGAATGAGCCGCGCCACGGGCAAAGATATAGAAATTCCTCGCGCTGTGCTTGTCGCTGTGTGCTTCTTTGTGTCGTGCGTGATATTCGGAGTCGTCATGCGTCGAAGAGCAAAGAAGAAAAAGAACTTAAAATCCGAAAATGAATGACACTTCCAAAATTTTTATTTCACATTCCGAACAAGAGACTTTGAATTTAGGCCAAGAGCTAGGGGAAAAAATTTT
>JAFSUP010000111.1 GCA_017445205.1 Synergistaceae bacterium | reverse complement strand
TGCTCGATTACGAAATGCCGTTAATGGACGGTCCGAAAATTCTTGAAGCACTCCGCAGTAAACCGCAAACTGAGAATATCCCCGTGATTTTCCTGACTGGCAAGAATGACCCCTTGAGTGTAAGCAGAGTCATGAGCTTAAAACCTGCAAGTTATCTTTTAAAGTCCATGAACAAAGAGGAGATACTGAAATCGCTGGATAGTTTTTTTTATAAACGACAAAATATTTAGCATAAAAATCCTTCCTTAATGTCAGAACTCAAATTTTACTTGACAGCCCATGAGGAGTTAGAAATTTTAATATTTTATTTTCTTATTCCTCGTCTTCGACTTCTGAATTTTCCGGACAAGGAACGTTATACGCAACAGCTGTCAAGACCGGGATAACGAGCAATGTTAAAATCGTGCTAACGGTCAGCCCCGCCATTATCGTTACAGCCATAGGCCCGAACATTACGTCCCAGATTAATGGCACCATTCCCAAAACCGTAGTTACAGCTGACATTGCAACAGGACGTAAACGACTTATACCGTCTTCGACGATCGCTTCATATTTGTCCCGGCCTGCTTCAAAGTCCGCGCTGACCTGATCGAGCAACACGATTGAGTTCTTCGCGAGCATTCCGACGAGGCTTAAAAGGCCGACGATGGCCAAGAAACTTACGTCCATGCGCATGAGCCATAAGCCGCCAACTATGCCGATTAAAATTAAAGGCAACGACAAGAAAATTATTATCGTCTGTCGGAAGCCGTTAAACAAAAATATCATGATAACGAACATTATTAAAATCGCCGGAGGGAAAGCTACGGCCATTCCTGCCATAGACTCATCGGAAAGTTCTTTTTGTCCTCCCCATTCGAGTGTATAGCCAAGCGGTAATTTAATCGCTTCGATACCGGGCTTTATTCTCGCTAACATTGCGTCGGAATTGCGGCCAAGTTTAACTTCGCTCATTGCCGTCATCATTCGGCTTCTGTCGCGGTGAATGATTATGTCGTCTTCAAATGTCGTTTCAAGATTTGAAAACACTGTGCCAAGCGGAACGGCTTTATTTGCTGCCGGAGACCATGTCGGAAGCGAGCTTAAAAGGCTGATGTTGTTTCGCTCTTCAGGAGAAAAAACTAATTTTATTGACAAAGATTTATCGCCGTCCCTGAAAGCCCCGATTGTTGCTCCCGTTGTTGCGGCTTGAATCGCATAATTAATCAACGGACGTGAGAGCCCTAGGCTTTGCATTTGATCTTTGAGAATCTGTGGACGGACAACTTCAACACGTTCGCGCCAGTCTGTGCGGCGAAATTCTGAAGACGGGTCTTTTTCCATGACCGCAAGAGCCTGCTTTGTGAGCCATCTTAAAATTTCTGCGTCCTCGCCATAAAATCTAGCTCCGATTTTTTCACTCATTCCGCTGCCGCGCGCAAATAAACTGCAATGACCGTCAACAGCCGGCATATGTTCTTCAATATATTCTTGAGTCTTGGCGAGTATTGCTCGAGTCTGTTTGCCGTCTTCGGTTTCGACCATTAATTGAGAGAAAGCTGTGTTACTGTCAGGGGGCGAGTATGTCAACATGAATCTTAAACCGCCGCCGCCGATGAACTGCGAGATGTGCTTAACGCCGGGCAACGAGTTTATATAATCAACAAGTTCCTGCGTTACTTTCTCTTGAGCTTCGAGCGAAGTCCCTTCTTGGCTCCATAGTTCAACGTTGTAATAAACTGTTTCAGCGTCCGGGAAGAAAGATGTTTCCATGCCCGAGAAAATTATCATTGACGCGGCGAACATTGCAATAGTTATTAAGATTGTCAAAAATCTATGGTGAAGGCAGCCTTCAAGAATCGCTTTATAAGCTCTGAATAAGAAACTGTCGTAAGGATCGCCCTCTTGCTTGGACGGCTTCAAAAATAATTTTCCGAGCGCGGGCGCGGCTATCAATGCGGCGAACCAGCTTAGAGCCATTGAAATTGCAACGACCTGAAACATACTGCTCAAAAATTCTCCGGCCTGTGCCTTTGAAAGTCCGATCGGAGCGAATGCCATTATCGCTATGAATGTTCCGCCTAGCATTGCCCATTTAGAGCCTTCGACGGATTCTGAAGCTGCGTCTTCGATTGTCTGACCGCGTTCTGTACCGACTAACATTCCTTCAGCTACGACGATGCCGTTATCGACAAGCGAGCCGAGCGCAATAATCAAAGCCGCAAGTGAAACTATCTGGAGCGTTATTCCCGTTCCGTTCATGATTATGAAAGTTCCTGCGACGGTGATTAAAAGCACAAGTCCGATTATGAAACCAGAACGCAAGCCCATGAAGATTAACAGGACTCCCACAACGATAGCGAGACTTTCAATTAAGTTAATTATGAAATCGTTCGTGGATTTTATGACCTGATCCGACTGCATATAAATTTCATTTAATTCTATTCCGACCGGCCTGAATGCTTCAAGTTCCTTCAATCTCTTTGAAACTGCACGACCCATATTAACAACGTTGCCGCCCTCGACCGTCGAAATTCCGATAGCGAGCGCGGGACGATTGTTGAATTTTAACTTGAAGCTCTGTGGTTCGTCATAAGCTCGCCTGATCGTAGCAATATCTTTAAGGCGCGTCAAATTTCCTCCTGCTCCGCCGATAACTAAGTTTTCGATGTCTTCAACGGAAAAAATCGCACTCGTGGGAGAAATTCTAATGTATCTGTCGCCTAATGTGATATTGCCTGATGAAGTTATTGTGTTTTGTCCCGTGAGAGCTGCCAGCACCGTCAAAGGAGAGAATCCGATTGCTGACATTCGAGAAGCGGAAAGCTCAATATAAATTACTTCGGTTTGTTCGCCTAAAATTTTCACGCTTGCGACTTCGTCAACAAGAACTAAATTTTTCTTGAGAAAATCGGCATAGTCATAAAGTTCTTTCATAGTGTAGCCGTCGCCAACGAGAGCATAATACTGACCGAAAACGTCGCCGAAGTCGTTATTAATGATTGTCGTCGTCCCTGTCGGCATATAAACTTGAGCATCATTGACTTTCTGTCTTAATTTGTCCCAAATCTGCGGCAATTCTTTGCTTGTGTATTCATCTTTAATGTCAACATAAATCGTAGCCATGCCAGGCGTCGAACGTGAACGAATGTGCTTAACTTCGCCCATCGCCTGCACAGCGTCTTCTATGCGGGCTGTAACTTCTTGCTCGACTTCATAGGCACTCGCTCCGGGATAGACGACAGCGATGACGGCAGTTTTGATTGTGAATGACGGGTCTTCAAGTTTTCCTATTTCAAAATAAGCTCCTACTCCGCCAACCAAAGTCAGGAAGCATAGAAATAAAATAATTTTGTAGCGTTTAATGCTTGCTCTTGCGATATCCATCGACTAATCCTCCAGAAGTCTGACTTCTTGACCGGGACGAAGGAAATATACTCCTGCGGTTACTATAATATCTCCGTCATTTAATGAAGCGCTTTCAATTTCGACATAGCCGTCATTGTTTATCGAACCGACTGTTACAGGAATTTTCGCAACGAGTGCGCCTGTGAATTTCCAGACAAAGTTTTCGCCGTTTTCATTCAAAATCGCGGTTGTTGGAACTAAAAATTTTGAGTCGCCCGGTTCCAAATTTTTTGCGCCAGTAAAATCGACTTCGACATTCACAGCCATTCCCGGCAATAATCTAATATCTGTTTGCGAAGGCATTATCGCCGTAACGGGATAAGTGTTAGCTGCGGTTGCTTGTGTAGCAATTTCTTTCAGTGTCAACGGGAAAACTTTATCAGGAATTGCTTCAAAGCGTGCCGTCATTGAGAAGAGTTCAGCGTGATTGCGTAAGTCATTGATGCTATGAACTTGTGGCATCGGAGCTGTTAAAACGTCGTTATCTGGAACATTGAAAACTATTTCGAGTGTACTCAAATCTTGAAGGGAAAAAATAGTTTGCTTTGCGGCAATGTCTTGAAAGTTCTCTACAGTTCTGTCAGCGATAACACCATCGAACGGCGCGCGCAGCTCTGTATCTCTTAAAGCATCGCGAGCTGATTTAAGATTTGCATTCGCCGCGTTGACAGCGGAGCGAGTTACATCAACTTGAGTTTTGTAAGTGTCATATTGAGCCTTAGCTATGACTTTTTGCTTGTAAAGATTTTCGTAACGTTTAAAATCTGCTTGAGCGTTTTTATGTTGGGCTTGAGCTTGTGAAAGAGAGCTTTGAGCTTGAGAAATTTGCGTATTGAAGTCGCGAGGGTCGAGAGTGGCGAGGAGTTGACCTTTTTTGACGCTTGCGCCCTTTTCTACGTTTATGTTTCGTAGTGTGCCACTGACTCTGAAAGATAAATCTGCGCGTTTGCCGCCTTGGACGGTGCCGAAATATTTTCGTTTGAACGAATCGCCGCCGCCTTGTAATTTAATTGTTCGGACTGGGCGAATTATTTCGGGTTCAGGCTGGGAGATTTTGTTTTCTCGGAAAGTGTTAATGCCATAGCACACACCGGCGAGGACAGCAACGCCGATTAAAATTTCGATGAAGCGTTTCATTTATAATTCACTCCTAATTTTGAAAAAATTTGCGCGTTGTTTTCTTCGATTAATTTGCGAACGTCATCAAGCGTTATGAATTTCCGCGCGGCTTCTTCTTTTTTATTGGCTTTGCTGTCAAGCCACCTGTTCACGAACGGCAGCAGCAACATAGCTCCCAGCAACACCAGCAGGTAATATAAAAAAGTGTTCGAGTCTTCTACACGCTTCTCTAATCCATTAATGCGTGAAGATAACGCTAAAAAATTGCCGTCGATCCGCGAAGACAAGGCTTTTATATCTCCTTTAAGCTCTCCTATTTCCGCATGAAGCCGATTAAATTGAGCTTCCATTTTTGCATCAAAGACATCTTGTCTTACGTAAATATCATCGCTGGCTGCTGCGTAGCAACTCGACGACAAAGCATAAATTAATAACAAAGTCATGAAAAATTTTCTTTGCATGTGATCCCCTCCTGAAAAAAATTTTTTCAATTATACAAAAAAATCAGCCGCGCATTGTGAGCTACGACTGATTGAAAGAATTGTGATTGAAAAAATTTCTTGTCCATTCAAAAATTCCGAGCGCCGCCGCTACTGAAGCATTTAGCGAGCCTGCTCCGTCGGTCTTAATTGGGATTTTCATGAGCATGTCGCAATTTTCAATGACGAGCCGCGAAATTCCAGAGCCTTCCGCCCCAACGACAAGGGCACAACGCGCCGGGGGCTTTTCGTTCCAGATTGAAAGCTCTGATTTTTCGCTCAAGCCGACGACCCAAAAATTTAAATTTTTTAATCGTTCTATCGTTCGTGTGATGTTCGCAACTTGAACTAAAGGCAATCGCAATGACGCTCCAGCGCTTGTCTTTATTACAGTATCGTTAGGGACGGCCGAACGACGTTTCGCAAAAATCACGCCTGACGCTCCGCCCGCTTCTGCTGAACGGATCACCGCGCCTAAATTATGAGGGTCTTCGACGTGGTCAAGAATTACAAGCAGGGCCGGGGCTTTATCGTCGAGAGTTTGCAAAAATTCTTCGAGCTCTAACGGTTTTGTTTCAGTGAGTTTGCAAACAACGCCTTGATGACGTTCACCGCCGGAAATTTTATCAAGGGCTTCAGGCGCTACGATTTGATAAGTGATATTAGCGTTGCGAGCGGCTTGCAAAAGTTCATCGAGAAAAGGCGGCCTGACGTTGTTCGCGATTAATAATTTTGCGCAGCGTTCGGGAGTCTTAGTGATTAAATCTAAAACTGGCTTACGACCACGACAGAATGAAAATGAGGAATTAGGAGTGAGGACTGAGGAGTTGTTTTTCATATTCGTTTCTGTTTCATTGAAACTAAAATTTTTTTTCATTCCTACTTCCTAATTCCTAATTGCTTTTCTTCTGCGTGAGCGTTGCCCAGTCGAGATTTTCCCAATCTGGTTCGGCAGGGGCGTTTGCGTTATCGGCCCAATAAAATCCTAAGTTCGTCATTATGTTCGTCCATTGCGAAGAATGAGCGCCGACGTATTCAGCGTAGGTCATATCGGTGCCGGGGACTTTTGTTAATGAGCAATTCTTGAGCGCATAAATCGGCGGCACGGAGTCAACTGCGTCGGTGTTGCAAGGATAAGAATCAAATTCTTCTGACCATGCGCGCTGGATTTCTGCACTTCCGAACCATTCCGCAAATTTTTTGACCGTCTCTGTCTGTTCGGGAGTTCTGTTTTTGTTGTCAAGCACACCGATATACTCGGCGATGTAATAAGTTCCGTCTTCGATGTCAACAAGTGCCCAGTTCTCCGGCTCGATCGTGCCCTTCAACGGGGTCTTTGAAGACTGCGCGGCCGCGTCAATGTTTCCATACAGTGATGACGAATAGAATGTGCTTACTTGAACGTCGCCACGGTTGAGAGCATCAAAGCCGTAGCTGTCGCCGGTGAAATTTCCTTTAGCGCAGTATGTCCAGAGAGTTTTCCAGCCTTCGACAGTGATTCCGCCCGCGGGTGATTTAGGGTCTGTGAAGGCGTATAACATAGCGTTATTAATGTTCATGTTTGTGGTGCCGCCGACGCGTCCTTGACGATACCATTTGTAACCCGAGTTTACGAGGTCGGCCCAGTGCTTAAAGTGTAATTCTTTGCCGTTAGTGCCGAGTTCGTCCTTGCGATAGAGCATTAAGATATTCTGAATTACGATTCCGTAGGCTTTGCCTGGATATTTATATTCGCCGACTTTGTCTGCCCATGAAGGAGTCCATTCGAGAACAGAAATATTTTCATAGTCGCCGTTGACGAGCTGCGACCAGCGAACTTCATTAAGTCCGAAAATAACATCGCCGTCTTTGTTTTCGTTAGCTAACTGGATCGCGCTTGTGTCGCCTTTGTAAACAGTGGAGTCGTCCATGCTGATTTCAAAGCCTGCTGCTTTAGCTTCGTTCTTGAGCCACGTAACGCGCTCGCTTGAGTTTGAATTTGAGTAAATTCGAATCACGTAGTCAGCCGCGAATGAATTAGCCGCGAATGAGAAAATCAAAGCAAGTGAAAGGACAATAGCAAAAAGTTTCTTCATTTATAAAACCTCCTGATTAAAAATTTTTAAAATTAAAATTTGGAATGGCTAAATTATAACGCAATTAATTTTTTTCGGGATAAAGTCCGAACTTCGATAAGCCCGCTCGGCCCTGTTCGAGTCGTGAGAGAGCAAGCGGCATGAGCTCGACCAAAATATAATTATCGTGAAGGCGAATCGCGCCGACTTCGCTGCGTTCAACTTTCAACGACGTGCACAAAGCGTTAAGAATTTGACCGACATTTTTATTTTGGTTGCTCGTGAAACGTTTGAAAGAGCCCTTAGGCTTTGAAATTTTTTTATTTTTGCCTGAACGTTCAGAAATGAAGCCCGGCTTGTCGCGTTTGAATGACGGTTTTTTATTTCGCTTCTCAAGTTCGTGAGCGAGTTCGCGGTCAAGGCTGTATCCTTTGTTTCGAGTGCTAAGGACGGCCAACAACTTTGCGATTATGACTTTTGGTTCCGCACGTGTGATTAAATCATTTGCCCACGCGACACACTCACCGTAATCGGCGTCAATAGGAGCTGAAAAAATTTCTTGTTCGGCGGAATCACGCCATGCTTCACGAATTTTTTCAATCCCGGGAATGTCGCACCACTCTGTTTTAATTTGAGTTCCGCGCAACATCTCTCGAAATCTTCCAAGCTCCGGCGGTGCCAACAAAACGATATTAACGCCTTCGTGGCCGGCTCGTCCTGTTCGTCCGCTTCGGTGAATGAAAGTTTCTTTGTCGTCAGGAAGTCCAAGCTGAATGACATGACTGACGCCTTCAATATCGAGACCGCGAGCGGCGACGTTCGTAGCAACAAGGCACGGAACAGAGCCGGACTTAAACGAAGCTAAAACGGCGTTGCGTTCTCCCTGCGTCATATCGCCTTGAAGAGCGGCCGCGCTGAAGCCGTGGTCTTGAAGACGCTGTGCAATTTCGATTGATTCCATTTTCGTGTGGCAAAACACAAGACTGCGCGCAGGGTGTTCCCATAATAAAATATCGACAAGACCTTCAAATCTTTTCTTTGATGGAATTTTATAAACTCTGTGCAAGATGTCTTCATGTTGTTCACCCTCTTCGTCAACTGAAAGCAGCAGCGGCGATTTTAGATAACGCGCAGCGAGTTCGCGAACTTCGTCGGGCATCGTTGCAGAAAAAAGCCATCTTCGACCTTCGGGAATTGCGTTGAGAATGTCTTCAAGCTCTTCACGAAATCCCATATCTAGCATTAAATCGCCTTCATCTAAAACGACGCTTTCAATTTCATCTGTAACGAGTGAGCCGCGCTGAATGTGGTCACGAACGCGCCCGGGAGTTCCTGCGATAATCGCAGCGCCGTGTTTAAGAGTTCTAAGTTGCGGGTAAATATCCATGCCGCCGACTAACGACGCGACGGAGATTTTTAAAAAATTCCCTAAAAATTCAGCTTCGTCGGCAGTCTGTTGAGCAAGTTCGCGAGTGGGAGCGAGCACAAGGATTTTCGGTTCACGTTCACCGATTTTAATTTCCTGAAGCAGAGGCAACAGAAACGCGAGAGTTTTTCCCGAACCTGTTCGCGCTCTGACAATTAAATCATCGCGCCAGCCGTCTTCGAGTGAAAGGACACGGTCTTGAACCTCCATCGGCGATTCAAAGCCACGTCGTTCGATAGCGGTTAATAATTCTTTTCTAAGTCCATAAGAATAAAAATCCTTCATAAAAAGTTTTAATTTCTCCTTAAAAAATTTTTTTTATCATAGCATTTTGAAAAATTAAGTAGGAATTAGGAATTAGGAAGTAGGAACGGAGAAAATGAAAGAACAAAAAATTCCTCCGAGGAAAATCCCCAGAGGAAAAATTAATTCTTAGTTTTGTAAATTGTTATCTGACTGGCTCAAGGAGTCCGTAACTGTCCTCGCCGCGTTTGTAAATCACGTTTATGTCGCCTGTGTCGGCGTTTTGGAACATGAAGAACGTGTGCCCGATCAATTCCATTTGCATAATGGCTTCGGCAGTCTCCATAGGGTGAATCTCGACTTTTTTAATTTTGTCGATAGTTGGCGCTGAAGTTTCTGCTTCGATGTTTTCTTCAAGACTGAAAGAGAAATCTTCGCCAGCTCCGAGCTGCGCTCTGTCTTTGAGATAGGAATTATATTTTTTGATTCTGCGCTCAAGATTTTTAAGCGACTGATCGAAAGCTTTTCGTGGTTCGGTCGCGTCTTCTTCTGCGCGTAAAATAACTCCATTGGCGTTCGCGGTTGTCTCTACATTGAAACTTCCTTTGTGATGAGTTACCACGATTTGACAGTTAAGAATCCTTTTGAAGAATTTTTCCAGACGGGAAATTTTTTTCTCCATGTAATCTCGAAGCTTGTCATCAACTTCCACGCCGCGCTGTACAAAACGAATGTCCATGAAACGACACCTCCTGAAGTTTTATAAGTTATTGTTGACATTATAACATTTTCATGGCTTAATCCCTAATTCATTAACGACGCAAGATCATCGGCCTGTATAGTTTTAATTTCACAATGGCCGATTTCACACGGGACAGAAATCTCTATGCTGCGACCTGCGATTTTGCTATTGATTACGGCTTGCGCGATTAATTCAGGCTGAAAACTGCGGCCGCTGACGAACAAATTATTTTTTTTCATAGCGTTAATTATTCTTTGAAAGGTTTCATCGCTGCACCAGTTTTTCTTTTTTGACATTCGCGTGACAATCTGAAGAGCTTCGGCGAGGGCTTCACCGTGTGAAATTTCGTAATCGCTAAGGCTCTCAATGGCGTTTCCGATTTCGTAGCCGATACATTTTGCGCGTTCGCCGTTGAGATTGGCTCGGAATTTTATGGAACACTCGATAATTTTTTCGATGTTCAAATTTACTTCGCCGCGTTCAAAAATTCTGAACAAGTTTTCGCCGCACATTATCGCAGTTTTGAAAGTCTCGACGATCCCGGATTTATATTCTTCAGATGGAAGAGTTCTCAAGCAATCTGTATCGCACAAAACTAAGGAGGGCTTGCAAGACATACCCGCGAGATTTTTGCCGGCGTTGAGATTTAGGAAAGCGTTTCCGCCGACGGAAGAATCGATCATGGCGGCCAAGGTCGTTGGGACAAGCACGAGACGCAAGCCGCCAATGTAACACCCTGCCGCCCAGCCTGCCGCATCACACACGACGCTACCGCCAAGAGCAACAACGCAACATTTTTTATTAAGGCCAAGAGCGGCCATGTCTTCAAGAAGTTTTGAGACAGTGTTGAAGTTTTTTGCGCCTTCGCCCCCGTCGATTAAAAGTTCACAAATTCTCATTCGAGTGCCTTGAGGTTTTGGGCATTGCTGAAAATTCAGAATCACGTTTTGAAGATATAGGCCCGAAACTTTTTCATCAGATATTAATAAAATTTCGTTTTCGATATCGTCATTTAGTCTTAAAATTTCAATTCCAAGTCTTTCGATTAAACCGCGACGAATTTTTATGCTGTAATCGTCTTTTACTTTTACTGTTGCTGGCATTCTTTTAAATCCCTCCACAAAAAAACACCTTCTGAAGTCTTTGACTGATTTCAGAAGGTGTTCTGATAAAAAATCCGAAATTTTTTGTGCTGTTGTTTCCGTTCTTTATGTCAGCCAAAGCAAATTAGACTTGCTGGTAAAGTACCAGAAGCCGAAGTTAAATCCAAAATAATTTGCTAAGCTGATAGTCTTCACGCTTGAAATTTATCTCCGTTCATAAAAATTTTTAATTGTGTGAATAATTACATAATTAAAGTGAAAAGTCAAGAAAAATTTTTATCGGTCATTAAGATAGCCCGGCTTGTTGTAAATCAAAGCGATAAATTCGAGATCGGAATCAGAATTATTTTCGATTGCGTGCCATTGTCCGACGTCAATCAAGCAAACGTCGCCGGCAGTAACGTGAGTTTTTTTGCGTTCGCCGCTTTCGGTGTCGCCCTCATAAAAATCGCCTTCGCCTTTAATAATATAATAAGGCTCTGTGTCGTTTACATGTTGATGCCAGCCGACGCTCGAGCCCGGAGGGAGAATTGTGTGAGCGTAGAGACGTCCGTGTCCGTTGAGTTCTTCCTTTGAGACTATGTTGCGCGAATATCGCACACCCTTGCTCTCTGGAAAGCCGCCGCTTGCTTCGACTTGTTGGATTTTGCGAATCATTTTTTATCCGATGCAAAAAACATAACAATATTTAATATTAATTACATTTTCCTTACTGTTTCATCGAACCCGACACTCTGATTTCTCAGTATATCGTTTGTATAGTTCTCCGCAGTCATTACGGGGGCATCGAATCCCCTTAGAGTTTAGGCTAATAAGCTAATCTCTCTAAGTTCAAAGCCGCATTGAAATCCCTGTCTATTACTTTGCCGCATTCTGGACACTTGTATATTCGTTCTGACAGTTTCAAATCTTTCTTTACATGACCGCAATTTGAACATCTTTTTGAACTTGGGAAAAACCTATCTGCTAATTTAATTTTTATTCCAAAATCTTTTGCTTTCCGCTCAATCAGCATTCGCAATAAATATAAATTTTGTTCTGCGATTGCTCTTGCTAAATGACGGTTTTTCATCATTCCCTGTATGTTTAAATCTTCAAGCACTATCACTTTAGGTCTCATATTTACGATTTTTCGGGCTGTCTGCTGAATGTATTCGTGCCTTTTGCGTTTTATCCTGCCGTAGATATTCTGCACCTTGTATTTCTCTTTCAAATAATTTTTCGAGCCTTTTTTCTTCCTCGATAAATTTTTCTTATGGTGCTTGAGCTGTTTGTTTAATCTTCCCATTTCGTGAGTTCGATTTATATTCTTGAAAACTCTTTTTCGTCTTCCACAGCTCACTACTGCCAGTGATTTCACGCCTACATCTATTCCCATTTTCACGCCCCGCAAAATTATTGCTGATTTTTTCGGCAAAACTTCAACCGCACACTTCAGAAGCCATTTTCCACCCTCGAACTTCACTCTTGCATTATAGAATTTGACATTCTCAAGATTTTCTTCCGCCTTAAATCTTACTCGTCCGATTTTTTTGAGAGACAAAAGATTTTTTTCATAAACTCTAACTCTCTCGGAACGTGTACAAAATGACGGTATGCTTTTCCCTTTCGATTTGAATTTCGGCAGTCCTCCTCTTTCACCTTTTTTTAATTTCTGGTAAAAATTTGTGTATGCTTTGTTCAAATCTATCAAAGCATTTGCTTCAACCTGTCTGGAAACTTCCTGAAGCCATTTGAACTCTTCACTGTTGCGAATTTCCGTAAATTTGCGTTTTAGTGCATTGATGTTCAAAATTTTTCCAGTTTCAGAATATGATTTTTTCTGTAATGCAAGTCCCCAGTTCCAAGTCCATCGTGCTGTGCCGGCATTCTGCCAGAATAATTTTGCCTGTGTTTTCGTCGGAAATAAACGTATCACTATTGCTTTGTACATTCGATTCACCTCCATTCGGAAGTATTATACCAATATGTTTTTCACATCGTACTCCTTTCTGTTAAATTAAATTTATTTGTAAAAACATTATGTAACAATATGAATAATTGTTATTTATTTGCTTACTATACGATTACCTCCTGTGCATGATTTGACAACACTCGGATTATAACAGAGCGTATTACGCAACGCAATTTTTATAAAAAAATTCTGGACGCTGTGTCCAGAATTCAAAAACTTTGAATTTTTTAAGAATTGTTTTATTTGCCAGGTTTGCCAAGGAGTTTAAACATATTGCTCTTATAAAACTCGACGCCAGGCTGATCGAACGGGTTAATGCCGTTAATATATCCACTTACACCAACAGCGAACTCAAAGAAATAGAACAGTTGCCCGAGATAAAACTCGTTCTGCTCCGGAATGTTGACGATGAAATTCGGAACGCCACCTTCAACATGTGCCGCCATTGTTCCTTGCATTGCACACTGATTAACGTAGTTCATGGTTTTGCCGGCGAGGTAATTGAGGCCGTCAAGGTCGTTGTCCTGGGACTTCAGCGTGAAATCTTCGCGCGGCTTTTCAAGACGTAATACAGTTTCGTATTTGATTCTGCTGCCATCTTGAATAAACTGGCCCATTGAATGCAAATCTGTTGTCAAATCCACTGACGCAGGCATAATTCCTTTCTGATCTTTGCCTTCGCTCTCGCCGTAAAGCTGTTTCCACCATTCTGAAATATAATGCATGGAAGGCTCGTAATTAACGAGAATTTCAACGTTTTTACCCTTGCGATAAAGAATATTTCGCAGTGCAGCATACAATAATGAAGGGTTGGATTCGTACTCGTTATTGAGTGCGACTTCACGGAACGCGGCCGCCCCTTCCATGAGTTTATCAATATCAGCGCCGCTAACAGCGATGGGAAGAAGTCCAACGGGGGTGAGAACGGAGAAGCGCCCGCCCACATCATCGGGAATTACGAAGCACTCATAACCTTCGGCATCTGAAAGCGTCTTCAAAGCGCCACGAGCCTTGTCAGTGGTTGAATATACGCGCTTAGCTGCTTCGGCTTTGCCATACTTCTTTACCA
Source organism: Synergistaceae bacterium (assembly GCA_017445205.1). Classification (GTDB taxonomy): domain Bacteria; phylum Synergistota; class Synergistia; order Synergistales; family Aminobacteriaceae; genus JAFUXM01. The sequence continues at coordinate 16,985 of JAFSUP010000111.1, read as the reverse complement.
AAAGTTCCTGAAATACTCTAAACGCGATCGCTGATTCCGTTGTTGTACCTGACTTTGAAATTACATTGATCGAAAAATCTTTGTCGCCAAGCAGATCGATGATGTCTTTGAGGTACGTTCCACTCATACTATTTCCAACATAGTAAATTTGCGGCGTTTTGCGAGCTTCTTTTGTCATTTCGTTGTAGAATCCATGTCGCAAGAACTCAATAGCGGCGCGTGCTCCGAGATATGAGCCACCGATACCAATTACTAAAAGAACGTCGGAATCACTTTGGATTTTCTTTGCAGCTGCTTTGATGCGTGCAAATTCTTCTTTGTCGTAATTTACAGGAAGGTCGATCCAGCCCTGAAAGTCGTTGCCTTCGCCTTTGTGCGATTTCAATTTTTCGGCGGCATTTACAGCGGTGAATTTCATGCTTGCAACTTCGTGTTCAGCGACAAAAGCGCTTGCGTGTGAATAATCAAACGTTACGTTTTTCAATTTTTGTATCCTCCTTTATTTGTTCACGACATTAACCGGCTTGCCAGCTAAGAAAGCTTTCACATTATCGACCGTAATGTCCATGATCCTCTGTCGTGCAGCTTGCGCAGCCCATGATATATGAGGTGTAATTATACAATTTTTGGCTTTAAGCAGTGGATTATCAGCCTTAATTGGTTCCGTTGAGACTACATCAAGGCCCGCAGCGTAAACTTTGCCTGAATTCAGAGCGTCTGCCAAATCCTGTTCTACAACAAGCTGTCCGCGACTGTTGTTAATTATGATAACACCATCTTTCATTTTTGCAATGTTGGATTTATTTATTATTCCTTCTGTTGCAGGGAAAAGCGGACAATGCAAGAAGATGACGTCGGATTCAGCAAGTAGCGTATCAAGCTCAACATATTCAGCTAACGCTTTACCGGCCTCACTCTGGAACGTATCATAAGCGAGGATTCTTAAATCCATTGCTTTTAGTATTTTTGCCGTTGATTGACCAATACGACCAAGACCGATGATACCCGCTGTTTTGCCGTAAAGCTCAATCATCGGGAAATCCCAATAACACCAGTCTATATTATTTTGCCATTTTCCAGCTTTCACTGTATCTGAATGATGCTGATAGTGAGAGCAGATTTCAAGCAAAAGTCCGACTGCATACTGTCCTACAATCTGTGTTCCATAAGTTGGAACGTTTACAACGGGAATGCCTTTTTCTTTTGCATAATTGTAATCTATAACGTTGTAACCGGTTGCAAGGACTGCAATTAGTTTCAAGTTCGGGCATTTGTCAATCGTGGCCTTTGAAATTGGTGTTTTGTTTGTAATTGCCACCTGAGCATCGCCGATAGCTTCAGCGATTTTTGGTGATTCTTCGTATGAGATTCGGTCATAAACTTTTAATTCACCAAGAGCTTCAAGACCGCCCCACGAAAGATCTCCGGGGTTTTCCGTGTATCCATCAAGTACTACAATTTTCATTTTTGTAAATTCCTCCTAATTTTAACCAAACACGAGCGCAACTGGATACTCGATTATTTGCGGGAAGAGAATAAATATCACAAGAGATACAGCAATTAGAATTATCCATGGTACAGAGGCTTTAATAATTCTTTCCAATGGCAACCCTGTAACATTTTCAGCTGCATATAAACATACACCAACAGGCGGCGTAATTAGGCCAAAAGATAGCGTGATTACAAGGAATACCACGAAGAACAATGGCGATACACCCACTGCTTGAACGGCTGGAAGTAAAATCGGCACTAAGATAAAAATTGCCGCTGTAGCATCCATGAACATTCCGACCACGATTAAGAACGCGTATAACACTAACAAAATTACTATTCTGTTATCTGAAATTCCGGCGATCATTTCTGCAACTCTTGTCGGCAAGCCATCTATCTCAAATAAAACTGAAGCCGGTTTAGCAGCGATTGCAACAAATAATATTGTACCGGTTGAACGCGCGTTCTTTACAACTATTCGCGGAATGTCGCGCCATTTCAGGTTTTTGAATACATAAATCGAAATGAAACACGTATATACAACTGCTATTGCCGCGCCTTCTGTTGGTGTATAAATTCCAGTATAAACGCCTCCAAGCAAGATGACAGGCGTTAAAAGTGCTGGTATAGCTCGCTTGAAAGCTCTTCCAAGTTTTGGATATTCAAACGGTGTTCTGTCTCCAATGTCGTGTTTTTTACAAAAGAAATAATTGTATATCATGAAGATAAATCCAATTATTAAACCCGGTATAAATCCAGCAAGCAAAGCTTGACCAATCGAAACATTACCGGTGGCTGCTGCGTTTATCATTAGAATACTAGGCGGAATGACCGAAGCCAACATTGAGCCAGATAAATTTATCGCTGTAGCGTAATCTTTGGGATAACCTTTCTTTTCAAGGGCATTTATGCTCATTTTGCCGATTGAGGCAATAGCTGCAACTGATGAGCCACTCATTCCGGCAAAAAGCATGTTGACAACTACAGATACGTGCCCTAGACCGCCATATATCCAACCAACTAACGCTTCAGAAAGGTCATAAATTCGGTCAGCTATTCCACCTTCGTCCATAAGAGAACCGCAAAGTATGAACAGAGGAACCGCAACCATTATGAACGAATTCATAGCTGTAAACATGGATTGCGCCGCCATACTAAGAGGTAATTCTGTCATAGTTACCATTGCAATAACTGACGCAGCTCCGAGCGAAACAGCGATGGGAACTCCTAAAAACATCAAAATAAGAAAAATTGCAATTAATACCCAACTCATGATTTTTTACCCCTCATTAGCTAACGCTTTCTGTTTTTCAACTTCCTTGTCGCCGATGGCAACTCTATCGTGAAATTCAAGAAAGTTCTGCAATGTCCCGATAATGCCAAGCACAGCGCCTATAGGTTGACAAATTCCAATAATCCACATTGGAATAAGAAGCGCTGTACCCATTTCTTCCCAGTCTATTTGTTGTTGAACAACTTCCCAGCCGTAAATTAGCATAATGACAAAGAAAGCTATAACTATCAAAGCATACAAAATTTCACTGAATTTTTTGAGCCATGCAGGTCCCATTTGTAAAAACAATGTAACGCGAGAAGATTCACATTTGCTAAAACCTGCTGCCAGAGCTACAAACATCATCCATAAAAAAAGATAGCGAGAGGATTCCTCTGTCCATGGAAAAGGATGGCCTACAATACGTCCAATTATTTGGATCATAATTACCGCTACCATACCAATAACCAAAATGGCTAGAACAATGTCCTCCAGCATGTTTACTATGTCGAAAAAAACAGACAAACTGGATTTTTTGCGTTCCATTTTCTACTCTCTTTCTTAAATTTTGGAAATGAGGAGTGGGAATTAAAATACAACTTTCTTAATTCCTAACTCCTCATACTTAAATGCTGTAATTTTGTAAATTGTATTTTTATTCCGCTGTTGCTCTTCCGGTGAACACTGCAGTTGCGTCAAAGAGTTTGTTATCCTTAATCAGCTCTCTGAATTTTTCGTAGCATGATTTAGAAATTTCGATAAACTTCTGCTGCGCTTCGGCTGATACTGGATTTGAAACCATTCCGTTGTCAGTAAGGGTCTTTAATGCAATTTGATCCTGCTCGGCCATCATGTCAACATTCCACTGCTGAACTTCGGCTCCGGCCTTTTCAATAGCTGCCTGCTGCTTTTCATCAAGTCCCTTGAACACTCTTGAGTTTATACCAACAACCCACGCGTCGGCCATGTGATTAGTAAATGATACAAACTTTTGAACTTCATAGAATTTGTTTGAGTAAGGAACATCTATCGGGTTTTCCTGGCCGTCAAGCGTGTTTAGCTGAAGAGCATTATAAACTTCCGAGAAATTCATCGGTGTGGTTACAGCGCCGCAAGCTGTGAAAAACTCTACATAAAGTGAGTTATTGGGAACGCGCAGAACAATACCTTTAAGATCATCTGGTGTATTGATGGGACGTTTGGAATTTGTAACCTCTCTAAATGAACGCGTCCACTTGCCAATAACCGTGATGCCCATTCGGTTTACGCGGTTAAAAAGTTCTGTTGCAATATCGCTGTTGAGATATTTCAAAAGTTGGGCCTGATCGTCGAACATATAAGGCACTGAAATTACGTTGAAACCTGGAACGAAGCTCGCGTAAACGCTTGAAGCAAGAATGAGCATTTGAAGAGAACCTGCGCCAAGTTGTTTAATTCCAGCCGCTGTATCGCCGCCATAAAGTGAGCCATTAGCTGAAATATTGAACTCAAGCGTGCCTTCTGAATACTCGGTTGCGCGTTTTGCAAACTCTGCTGCTGCTGCGTAGATGTATGAAGTAGTGGGATCAGGAACGGAGATTGTAATTTTCTTTGCTGCCGCAGAAGCCGCAAAAGCCATTGTGAACACCAACGAAACTGCTAATAAAACTGCCAAAAACTTTTTCATTAAAACAACTTCTCCTTTGTAAATTGTATTTTTTAAGTTACGCTGAACTTAAATAAATCTTTCAATGCCGGATACAAGCGTAAATATGTCTCATAGCGCTTTGTATAAACATCATCGAAATCGTGTTTTGCTTTGAACTCATGAAAAACTTTCTTATCGACTTTTTCTGAGGCTTCATGCACATTTTTGAACACTCCTGCGCCAACGCCTGCAATAAGAGCTGCACCAACTGGCGCCATGTCGTGAATATCCAAAACTGTAATATCTCGTCCTGTAATATCAGCCTTAATTTGTGCCCACACGCGGCTTTTTGCTCCTCCGCCAATCGACGAAAACTTTGTAATTTTGTTGCCTGTTACACGTTCCGCAATTTCACACATCTGGCGAAGGCCATAACCACAACCTTCGAGCACAGCTCTATTCATGTCGCGGCGCGTTGTTTTAAGCGAAATACCAAAAAATACTCCGCGCGCATAAGGGTCCCATATTGGACTTCTTTCACCAAGCATATATGGCAAAAACACGACGCCGTTACAGCCGGGGACTGCTAATTCAGCGTCATGATTCATATATGTGAAAGCCTCTCCAATATGCGCTGTAATATCTTTTAATTCGCCATAAAACTGACGTAAAAACCACTCGTTAGCCGCACCCGTGAAGGACATCGCGCCTTGATAAATCCATGTATCTGGTACAACATGACAACGATTTATAAAGCCTCTGTCGAAAACAGGTTTATCAATGCAAACTGTTAAAACGTCGGTGGTGCCTACAGATTCGCAAACATCTCCGGCCTTTGTAACTCCTGCAACAAGTGTTGCGCATGGTGTATCAGCTCCACCTATCGCGATTGGAATACCGCTAGGAATGCCGAGGCCGATTAAATCCATGTCGATTAGTTCGCCCACTACGTCCGTGGAATTGTGAAGAGGAGGAAGTTTTTCAAAATCAATTCCAATCTTTTCACATAAAAATTCTGACCACGTGCGCTCTTGTTGTGTTTTCCCAGTTGTTAAAAATAAGTTGGAATATGAAGCGTTTGAATAATCTATCGCAAACTCGCCTGTCATCTTATTTGCTAATAAAGTGTTAAGATGCCCAAAATATTTCGTTCGTGCATATTCGTCATGCATGTTGCGTTTTATCCAAAGCATTGACGAACCAGAGAAAGCTCCCGCCATAGAGCCGTTTGCAGTGAGTCCAAAAAGTTTTTCAGAGCCTACTGAATCCAAAATTATTTCGGCTTCTTTTGTACTACGTCTATCCGAATAAATTATGGGATTTACAATTACCTCGCCGTTTTCTCCCAACGCAACCAGTCCTGGACACAAAGAAGATATGCTTATGCCACATACTCGCGAAACATCGATACTGTGTTTATCCCTCAATGATACAACGCACGAGATAAAGGCTTCCCACATGCTTTTTGCGTCAATCTGGACTGATTGTTGGTCAGGAGTTATGAGCCTGTATTTGCTGCTGGCAAGTCCCAATAATGCGGCGTTTTCGTCGATTATCGAGACTTTCAGGCTTGTAGTGCCAACATCAACTCCTAATAAATACCTGCTCATTTAACAAATCTCTTATTTAAGAATGTCGTAGTCAGAGTAGTTTTTCTCGTTTTTGACGGTCTTGTAAAGTTCCATACAATCTTTCGGGCTGTAATTCTTGTGGATTAAACGACGAAGTGCAATAACAAGCGCTGTTACGTCATCATTATCCCATACCCAACGGCCCATCGTTACACCGCCGCAACCTGCGTCAAGAGCGTCTCTTGTCATCTTCATGTAGTAATCAAGAAGTGCATCGCCTGAAAGTCCCTTCGGTGTATCGCCGCCTTGAATTACAACTCTGAACGATGAAGGCACGCACGCAATTACTTTTGCCATACTATCGGGATCGCCAGTGTATGTCGTCTTTACAATGTCCATGCCGAGTTCGCAAGCACTTCGGACGCAATATGCGATGTTTTCCCAAGCCGCTCTCTTATCTGGCGGAACGCTCTCGCCCTTGGGGTAAACGTGGCCAATTAACGGCATTCCAATTTTGTCGCAATATTCGCTGACTTCACCAATTCGCGCAAATTGTTCATTTTGGAAATTACCAAGCGTCATAGCACCCATTGAAACAGCATCAGCACCCATTCTAACAGCCGCATCTACTGATCCAAAAACACAATCATTAGTCGGTGATGTTGGGCCATAGTTAGAAATTTTGTGAAGTACGCTGATTCCAGAGCCTACATAAGGTCCCCAACAACGTTTCTGAATGCCGCCGGTCATTGTCATGGCGTCGGGACGTCCTGCTACGATTTTGTCAATCGCGCCCTGAATATCCTGAATGCCTGTCATCGGCGCAATGCCTCTTGATGTTGCGTGATCAACTGTGATCGCCATCATCTTTCCGCTCTCGGGATTTACCATTCTAGAGAGTCTTACCGCTTTACCCATTGCATACATAGGTTCAACCAATTTTAATACATCTCCTAACTTTGAATTTTTTATTTGCAAGCCTAAATGGCTGTGCTTCCTTAATTTTCGATAACTACTTTCAGCGCTGTACCTGCCATATGCAATTCCAAAGCGCTGCGGAAATCATCAATCTTAAATTTTTGCGATACAATAGCGTCAAGGTCGATTTTGCCTGACTTAACCATGTCTGCGGCCTGAAGATAATCAATGCGCTTATATGCAGTGCTGCCCGTGATGTTGAGTTCGTTGTAATGAATTACACTTGGGTCAAACTCGCTCATCTTACCTTTAGGGAATCCAGCAAACAAGCAAACTGTTCCGCCGCGTTTTGCAAGTTTGAACGTCGAATCCACTAACGCATTTACACCAATCGCCATTACAATGCGGTCAACGCCTTCGCCGTTGGTCTCTTCCATTACGATCTTGTGAAGGTCTTCGTTTTTGGAATCTACAACGCGGGCCGCTCCGAGTTTTGCTGCAAGTTCACGTTTGTCTGCGTCAAGTTCACTGACGATAACCTTTCTAGCGCCCGCAATTAATGAAAGTTCCAAGTGCATTAATCCAATCGGACCTGCGCCAATAATTAAAACTGTATCATTGAAGCCCGTGCCGGTGTTTCTTAATCCACGAATGCAGCACGCAAGAGGCTCAATCAAAGCTCCGGCAGCGTAGCTAACTGAATCAGGAAGTTTTACAACATTTCCGCTTTCGATACAAATATCAGGAATTAAAACATACTCTTCAAAACCGCCGTTAAATTCGTAACCAATAGCTTTGCGATTTAAGCAGGCGTTTTCACGTCCGGATAAGCACGCAGAGCAATGCCCGCAAGGAATTACGTTTGCTACAGCAACACGATCACCAACGGAATAACCCTTGACGTTCTTGCCAACTTCTGCGATTATTCCGCAAATCTCGTGGCCAACTACGGAGTCAGGACGCACACCTTTAGTTTTGCCACCGGTGAAGATTCTTTTGTCTGTTCCGCAAAGCGCAGCGGCCTTCATTTGCAAAAGTATTTCATCGTCGCCGCACGTCGGCTTATCAATTTCCATGACCTCGTAATTATTCGGATAATTCTCAGGGCCATGCAAAACTACAGCCTTCATTTTCATAATGAGTCTTCCCCCTCATGATTTTATAAAAATTCTAAAAATTTTGGATAGCGTGATTATATAATCATTCGGGTTTAATTGTCAACTTGAAATTTATTCGACGCTCTTTCCTGTAAACTTCGCGGCCTTTTTTAAGAGTTCATCATCTCTGATTAACTCTCTGAACTTTGGGTAACACGTTTTTGAAATATTGATAAATTCCTGCTGATCGTCAGTTGTGATTTCATTGACTTCCATTCCATTATCCAAAAGAGTTTGCAAAGCGATTTGATCTTTTTCGGCCATCATTGCGATGTTCCATTTTTGAACTTCCTCGCCCGCTCGTATTATGGCTGATTGCTGTTCAGCGTCAAGGTGTTTGAAAAGCCTCGAATTTATACCCACAACCCACGCGTCGGTCATGTGATTAGTGAATGAAATATATTTTTGAGCTTCATAAAATTTAGCTGAAGCCGGTATGTCTACGGGATTTTCTTGTCCGTCAAGCATTTCGTCTTTGAGAGCCTGATATACTTTACCAAAATCCATCGGCGTTGTGATTGCTCCGCATTGTGTGAAAAATTCAACAAAGAGCGGATTGTTCGGTACACGCAAGATAATGCCTTTGAGGTCATTAGGAGTGTGAATTGGGTGCTTTGAGTTTGTGATTTCTCTGAATGAGCGCGTCCATTTGCCTACGACCGTGATCCCCAAGTGGTTAACGCGATTAAAAAGTTCTTCGCCAATCTCACTGTTAATAAAATTCAATAACTGCTCCTGATTATCGAACATATATGGCACAGATATTACGTTAAAACCAGATACGAACGGTCCATAAACAAGAGTCGAAAGAATGACCATATCCAACTTGCCGCCGCCAAGGTGCATGATTCCGGTTGAAGTATCGCCATTGTATAAAACACCGTCAGCGACAACTTCAAATTCGAGAGTGCCTTCTGAATATTCCGAAGCGCGCCGCGCAAATTCTTCGGCCGCAGCATAAATATATGAAGTTGTTGGGTCAGGAACCGAGATTGTCATCTTTATCTGATTCGCTGAAGCCGCAAACGTCATGACGGAAAAACAAAAAAGCACCAGAAAAATCTTACAAATTTTTTTCATGGTAAACAATTCCCCTTCAGTTTTCGATTTTGAATTTATTTTTGAATTTTTTAATTTTAGCATAAGGGTTTGAATTTTCGAGTGTTATACTTTTCACGAAAGGAGCGTAACTGTGTATAAAATCCATGAACTTTCTGAAAGTGTTTGGTCAAAAATCGCTGCGGGCGAAGTTGTAGAGCGTCCCGCTTCCGTAGTCAAAGAACTTGTAGAGAACTCGCTAGACGCAAAAGCAAAACGCATTCGCGTGAAATTATTTGACGGTGGGCGGCTGCGGATTATCGTTGAAGACGACGGCTCGGGAATTGCGTTTGACGATTTGCCGCTTGCCTTGACGTATCACGCAACTAGCAAAATTTCGGCCGTCGAAGACCTTGAGAGCATCGTAACGCTTGGTTATCGTGGCGAGGCGTTGGCAAGTATTGCGGCGGTTTCTGATGTTGAAGTCCGAAGCCGTCAAGCTGAAGAAGATTTAGGCGGAATGATTCGAGCAACGGAGGGCAAAATCATAGAACACGTGAAAATAAATCATCCACAAGGCACAAGTATAAAAGTGGAAAATTTATTTTCAGGACTTCCTGCGCGACGAAAATTTTTGAAAAGTGCATCGGGCGAGCTTAGACGTGCAGCTGTTTTCTTACGAGAATACGCAGTTTGTAATCCTGAAATTTCTTTTGCACTTGAACACGACGGCAAAGAAGTTTTTGCGACCAATGGCACTGGTGGCAAACGTTCTGTCTTAATAAAAATTTGGGGAGCAGGCAACGAGCTACAAAATATAAATATTGTACATGGTCATTTAAGTTTAGAATGTTGGTTTCAGCCGCGGGCGGGACTTTCGACGGGAAGGAATGAAATTATATCGTTTGTAAATGGTCGTGTTGTAAGTGATCCAATTATAAAAAGTGCAATCACTCAAGCGGCACGAGAACTAGACGGCAACTGGGCTTTATTCTTTACTCTTGAACCTTCGCTTGTTGATGTAAATATTCACCCGGCTAAATCGGAGGTTAGATTTAGATTCCCTGATGAAATTTTTTCTGCCGTCAAGAAAGCCGCTAATAATCTAGGTGCGCCTATGGATATGATTAAGAATACTCCATTTACAATAAGGCGAGAAAATCCAACAGCACCGAAATCAAATTCAAGTCCTACATTTACACCAACATATAGGCAGTTTACAAACACTAACTTAAATTCTTCGGCTACTGTAACGCCTCAACAGACGCAAATTTTTATAGATGAGTTTCAAAATGAAGATAATACAATAAATGAGCCGATTGTAAATTTTTTAGGGCAAAATTCAGGCGGGTATCTTGTATATGATAATTATGATGGTCTTGTCTTAATCGATCCTCACGCGGCACACGAACGAGTTAATTACGAAAAAATTAAAAATCTCGCTGCAAAATCGCAAAATATCCAACAACTTTTGACGCCGATACTTTTGCACCCGACATTGGCTCTTGAAGCTCATGAATACGAACATGCTTTGAAAGAATCAGGCTTTGAATTTTCAAATACTACTTCGGGAGTGGAATTAAAGGCCGTGCCTTCGATTGGTGTAGAATTTGAGCCGGAAATTTTATTGCGTGCCTCACTAGGAGCCTTAAAGACTTATCACGACGGCGATACTCTGAACATCTTGTGGCGAACTTGGGCTACAATGGCCTGCAAAGCATCCGTGAAACTTACAACTAAAATTTCACAAGAAGAAGCTATAAACCTTTGGAAAAACTTGTACGAATGTGAACAGCCTTTTGTATGTCCTCATGGGCGGCCAACGATGATTGAAATTAAAAATACTGACCTTAAAAGCCGTTTCGGACGTGAATAAATTAATTTTGCGGCGGTATAAGTCGAACGCGCCAATAATTTTTTGCGAGCCTAATAAATTCTTTTGCAGCCGAAGTCAGATAAGCAGCCCGCCTATAGATTATATACAAGTGCCAACCCGGGTGCTCTGGTAATACAAACTGACGCAATGATGAATGCGCTGTAGAAGAGTAAAATCTCGGAATTATCGCGCAACAATGGCAAGCTTCAGCCATTCTTACAACATGCAAACTTGAAGACGTTTCCATCAATTTATGCGGAACAAATCCAGCCGTTTCAAAAATTTTATCGCAAATTTGGCGATGTACAGTTCCCGAAGAACCTATCTGTGTGAGAATGAAAAATTCGTTAGCAAGTTTAGAAATGTCTATCGTGGGCAAATGTTCTGGATTACTGCTATCAAGTGGAATTTCTTTGCAAAGCGGATTATCTTCTGGGACTAAGACTACCATTTCTTCCGCGCCTAAATCCACTGATATATATTGCTGCTCGTCAGGTTGCGAAGGTTGTACCATAAATCCTAAATCTATCTCGCCATGCGATACAGCATTCATCTGCGATTTTGCGTCTAATTCGAGAGGGATTACATTTTGTTCAGGATACTTTTCTCGCAATTTGGGATATATTATTGTAAACATTGGAAGCCCGCGATTTGGTGTAAGTCCGATTTTTATATTCCCCTTGCGCGATTGAGTGATGTCCGCAATTTGCCGATACGTGTCCTTTTTAATCAGCAAAGCTTTTCGGCAGCCCTCAAGATAAACTTGCCCGGCTTCGGTCAGTCGCCAATTCCGACGGTCACGAACAAAAAGCTGCGTCCCTAGCTCCTGTTCAAGTTTCAAAAGTTGCTGATTGACCGCCGACTGCGACACAAAAAGACGCTCTGCCGCCCGCGTGATATTATTTTCTTTTGAAATTTCCACAAAGTATTCAAGATGTCGAAAATCCACAGAAACTCCCTAAATTCCTTTCTTTTTCATTTGTTCAATCATACATTAAGCCCAAAAATAATTCAAGAATTACTCTAAGATTTGCTTATTAAATTAAAAAAAATAAATGCTTGACTTTAGAATTGGCTATGCCTATAATTTCATCATCACACAAACAACAAAACGCTAGCAGGATTAGGCGGTTATTTGTGTTCTCACAAATATTTAATCGCTGAGTTCACGTGCGCAAAAATTTTTTAGGAGGGAACATCATGGCAGTACCAAAAATCACAGAAATGGAAGTTTGGCCGGTTGCTGGCAAAGATTGTATGGAATTGAATCTTAGTGGAGCCCACGCGCCTTTCTTTACGCGAAACATCACAATTCTTCACGCTGATAACGGTGCAATCGGAATCGGCGAAGTACCCGGCGGACAAAAAATTACAAAAGCTCTCGAAGATGTAAAACATTTGGTAGTTGGAACGAGCATAGCGGACTACAAACAGACCCTGACGCGCGTCAAACACTGGCTCGACGAAAACATAAAAGACGACGTTCGCGGTCTTCAAACTTTCGATCTTCGAACGGGAGTTCATGTTCTTACAGCGATTGAAGCGCCTTGCTTGGATTTACTTGGGAAATATCTCGATGTACCGGCCGCGGCTTTAATGGGCGACGGGATTCAGCGCGATAAGGTCAGATTTTTAAGCTACCTGTTCTATGTTGGTGACAGAAAGAAAACAGATCTCCCTTACGATTCTGAACCTAATTCGCCTTGTGATTGGTATCGTCTGCGACATGAAGAGGCCCTTACCCCTGAAAAAATCGTTGCATTAGCTAAAGCCACGCACGAGAAATACGGTTTTGAAGATTTCAAATTAAAGGGCGGAGTTCTTGCACCTAAAGAAGAATTGAAAGCTGTACAGGCAATCAAGGCTGCGTTCCCTGATGCACGCGTAGACCTTGACCCCAACGGCTGTTGGAGCTTAAAGGAAGCTCTCGAAATTGCACCGGAACTTAAAAAAGTTCTTGCATATTGTGAAGATCCTTGCGGTGCTGAAGGCGGTTTCTCGGGACGTGAGATTATGGCTGAATTTAAGCGCGAATCAGGAATGCCGACGGCTACAAACATGATTAACACAGATTGGCGTCAAATGTGTCATTGTATCGCGTTGAGAAGCGTCGATATTCCGCTTGCTGACCCGCATTTCTGGACTATGAACGGCTCTGTTCGCGTCGGTCAACTTTGCAACGATTTCGGAATGATGTGGGGCTGTCATTCAAATAACCACTTTGATATTTCGCTCGCTATGGTTGTTCAGTGCGCTGCCGCGATCCCGGGCAAGATGAACGGTATCGACACACATTGGATTTGGCAAGAAGGACTTGAGCGTCTCACTGTGAAGCCGATGGAGATAGTCGGTGGCTGTATCGACCTTCCGAAGGTTGGCGGTCTTGGCGTCGAAATCGACATGGAACAAGTAAAGAAGGCGAACAAGATTTACATGGAAAATTGCCTCGGCGCAAGAGATGACGCTAAAGGTATGCAGTATCTAATCCCAGGCTGGAAATTTGATAACAAAAAACCGTGCTTGGTAAGATAAAATAAAAACTCAAAAGGAGAATTTTAAAATGAAAGTTGGATTTATTGGTTTAGGAATCATGGGGAAACCCATGGCAAAGAACGTTCGCAAAGCCGGTTACGACTTAATTGTAAATACTCTTGATCCAAAAACTATTGAGGAGTTTGTGGCTCTTGGTGCAGAGGGCGCAAAAAGCGCAGCGGAAGTAGCTTCAAAGGCTGATGTAATCATTACAATGCTTCCTAATTCACCGCAAGTTCGCGATGTGTGTCTTGGCAAGGGCGGCATAATCGAGACTGCAACAAGCAAAACTGTTGTAATCGATATGTCTTCGATTGACCCCGTGGCATCAAAAGAAATCTCTGCAGAACTTGCGAAAAAAGGCATCGAAATGCTTGATTGCCCAGTTTCAGGCGGAGAGCCGAAGGCTATTGACGGTACACTTTCCGTTATGTGCGGCGGCAAAAAAGAAGTTTGGGAAAAGTATTATGACCTCCTTAAAACTATGGCCGGTTCTGTCGTTTATGTAGGCCCTATCGGCTCTGGCAACGTCGCTAAGCTCGCTAATCAGATGATCGTTGCTTGCAATATTGGTGCAGTAGCTGAAGCGTTGACGTTTGCAAAGAAAGCTGGAACTGACCCCGAACTTGTATATCAAGCTATTCGCGGCGGCCTCGCTGGCTCAACGGTTTTAGACGCAAAAGCCCCGATGATGCTCGCAGGAAATTACAAGCCAGGCTTCAGAATCGATCTTCACATTAAAGACCTCACCAACGCTCTCAACGCTGCTCATGCCATCAACATGCCCGTGCCGATGACTGCTCAATTAATGGAAGTAATGCAGGAACTTAAAAACCACGGTGAGGGCGCCAACGACCACAGCGACATTGTAAAATACTACGAGCGCATGACTGGAACTTCAATCGTAAAATAAGAATCAAAATTTAAGTCACGGAGCTTAATTCCGTGGCTTTCTTTTTATGTTTACAAGAAAGGATACGAAAATGAAAAAAGATTACATAAAAGGCTTAATCGTTCCAATAATCACACCAATCGACGAGAACGAAAAAATTAATGAAGCTGAATTAAGAAATCAAGTTGACTACATCATTAACGGCGGGTTGCATGGAATTTTAGCTTTTGGTTCAAACGGCGAGTTTTACCAGATTGAAGAAGACGAGATGGAACGCGGTCTTTCAATCATGGTCGATCAGGCTGCGGGACGCGTGCCGGTCTATTTCGGAATGGGCGCGATAAATACAAAAAAATGTATTAGGCTCGCTCAAATGGCCGTCAAGCATGGCATCGGAGGCGTTTCAATTCTTCAACCGATGTTCTTGAAGCCGAGTCAAGAAGAATTATTTTTGCACTTTAAGACGATCGCCGAATCCGTTCCAGAAACTCCAGTTTTGATTTATAACAACCCTGGCCGCGTTGGCTACGGTCTGACGGCGGATTTAATCGACAAACTCGCTCACGAAGTTCCGAACATCGTAGGACTGAAAGACACTTCCGGCGACATCACATTAACCGAAGAATGCGTGCGAAGAACTCGCGACACTGATTTTCACGTTTTCGGTGGCAAAGACACTTTGCTTTATGCAAGTTTGTGCGTCGGAGCTGTCGGCGGCGTTTGCACTGCGGGGAACTTTATGCCTGAACTCATCGGCGCAGTTTATGAAAAGTACGTTGCGGGCGACTTGAAAGGCTCACTCGAAGCTCAATTCAAACTTAACCCCGTTCGCCTCGCTATGGATCGCGTACCGTTCCCGAATGCAGCTAAGGACATGGCGGCATTACGCGGGCGAAACGTCGGTGTGCCTTATCGTCCGAGCCTTCCTACAACAAAAGAATCGGAGCTTGAATACATGAAGAAAGTTATGACTGAGGCGGGGCTGCTTTAAGAAATTTTTTTTAATTTCGCCTCTTAAGCGTTTTGAGCGCAATTTCTATCCAGTATAATAAAATAAAAAACTGGAGGAAAAAATTTGAATCTTAAATTAAGACCTGAAGAACGCGCCGCGTTAAACCTTCGTAGCCTTTACGAATCGCGCGGCTATTCTTTTTATCGAATGAGCAGGTTTGAGGAATATGATTTCTATGCTGACAAAAAAGATTTTCTAACTTCAAAAAGCATTCTGACGTTCACGGACATTAACGGCAAATTAATGGCGCTGCGCCCGGACGTTACACTTTCAATAATAAAACACATAAAAAATTCTGAAGGCGTTCAAAAATTTTATTACGATGAAAAAGTTTATCGCGTTCCTAAAAACGCCGACTCGTTTCGCGAAATCTCTCAAGCGGGTATCGAATGCGTCGGTGAACTCACAAGCAAAGATGTTTGTGAAGTCCTTGAGCTTGCGTTAGAAAGTCTGCGCGCCATAGCCGGAGGCCGAAAATTTATTCTTGATGTTGCTCACGCGGGAATAATTGCGACGCTCTTGGCGGAAGCAGCCGATGAGCCTAATAAATCTGAAATTTTAAAGTGTATCGCCGCAAAAAATATTCACGGATTAAAAAATCTAAACGCGCCTGAAAAAATTATAAATTTAGTTCAGAGCGGCGGATTTGAAAATTTTTCTGACGAACTCATAAACACAATCAAAAAACATAAAGATGAAATTAAAGTCGATTATTCGGCGGTCAATAATCTGAATTATTACAACGGAATCGTTTTTCGAGGTTTCATTGAAGGAATCCCGGAGAGCATTTTATCCGGCGGTCAATATGACGGACTATTGAAACTTATGGGCAAAAAAAATTCCCGCGCCGTGGGCTTCGCTGTCTATCTTGACGAAATCAGAGGTGATGAAAATGATTAATATCGCGCTCCCGAAGGGACGACTTGGCGAGAAAGTTTATAAATTGTTCGCGGCGGCGGGCTACGAATTTCCGGGCATACTCGACAATAATCGAAGGCTCGTTTTTGAAAATGAAAAACTCAACATGCGCTGCTTCTGGGTGAAACCTTTTGACGTTCCTGTTTATGTCGAACGTGGAACAGCCGATATAGGCGCGGCCGGTAAAGATATTTTATTAGAAAGAAGTCCGGACGTTTACGAACTCGCAGACCTAAAAGCGGGATTTTGTCGAATGGCCGTGGCTGCAAAAAATGACTTCATCGACGAGCCTGAAAAAATTTTGCGCGTAGCTACAGAATTTCCGAACATTGCGCGCGATTATTACGCCAGTATCGGCCGCGAGATTGATATTATTACGTTGCGAGGCTCGCTCGAACTTGCGCCGGTGCTTGGACTTTCTGATGTCATTGTCGATATTGTCGAAACCGGAACGACTTTGCGCGAAAATAATTTGAGCGTGATAAACTTCATAGCCGATTTAAGCGCGCGTTTAATCGCGAACAAGTCCGCCTATAAATTCAAAGGCGAGGAAATTAATAAAATTATTTCGGAGATTTTAAAATGATAAAGATAATCAGCGCAAAAAATTTTTCATACACTCACGCAAACGAAGCTGCTACGGACGTCAGCGCCACAGTCAGAGCGATTCTTGAAGACGT
>JAFSUP010000110.1 GCA_017445205.1 Synergistaceae bacterium | reverse complement strand
CTTAATTTCTTTGACAACGTCAAGAATCGTTCCGTCGCGAGCTTCAAGAATTGCTACGACTTTGTCCTTAAACTGAAGGTCATCAGGTTTGCCGACGAGCGAGTAAGCTTTCTCCTGAAGTTGTTTAATCGGTACGTGTTTAATTCCGGCCGCGTCAAGAGCTGCGATTATGTCAGTGCGTCTCGGGTTTACTGCTGTGCCGTAGTCAGTTACGACGACGTCAACACAATCGCCCGGAGTTGTAACTGTAACGACGTGTTCGCAGATTGTCGCCATGCGTCCGCGTGTCAAAGGCGTAACGATAACGCAGCATTTTGCACCTTCGGCTGTGTCAGGGTGTCCGCCGGGTGCGCCGCGCAAAACTCCGTCCGAGCCTGTGATGACGTTTACGTTAAAGTCTGTGTCAACTTCAAGAGCCGCGAGTACAACGAAGTCAAGTTTGTTGACAAACGCGCCTTTGTTGGCTGGGTTAGCATATTCGCTGGCGGTCATTTCGTAGTGATTTGGGTTTGTGCGAATGTCTTCAATCGCGCCGGTGTCAAAGTCCTGAACGTCAATAATCTTGCCTACTTTGCCTTTTCTCTGAAGTTCGCAGATTGCCGACGTGATTCCGCCGATTGCCCAAGCCATTTTGATGCCCTTTGCGTCCATTAACGGCTCTAAGAATCTATTTACAGCGAGCGAAGGGCCGCCTGCTCCGGTCTGGAAGCTGAAACCGTCTTTGAACCAAGGAGTAGCCGCGATAATCTTCGCAGTGTTTTCAGCCATCATTAAGTCACGGGGATTCTGTGTCATTCTTGCGGCCGCGCTTGCGATCTTCTTCGGGTTTCCGATTTCGTCAACTTTCACAACGTAGTCAACGTTAACGCCGTGAATGCTGGGCGGGAAGTTCGGATAAGGAACAAGAGTATCTGTGATGACTACGACTTTGTCAGCGTATTCTGAATCAGGAACAGCGTAGGAAAGAACGCCGCAGTCTCCTTTGCCGCCGAGCGCTCTAGCATTGCCGTACTCGTCCGAAGTCGGTGCGCCGATGAAAGCTACGTCGATATGAACGTCGCCCTCTTCAATGGCTCTGACTCTGCCGCCGTGTGAACGTAAGATCGCCGGAGTTTTTAATTTTCCGTGTGAAACTACGTCGCCCATCTTGCCGCGAATACCTGAAGTCTGAATGCCCGTAACGATTCCTTTTTCGATATATTCAGCGATAGGGTCATGAGCATCGCCAAGACTTGAAGCCGCGATTGTGATGTCTTTGATTCCGAGGTCAACGATTTCTTTCATTACCATGTTGACGATATAGTCGCCGTTTCTAAAATGGTGATGGAAAGAAACTGTCATTCCGTCTTTGATTCCGCAAGCGATTACTGCGTCTTTGATTGACGGAAGGATTTTGCTTTCCTGCGGATTCTCGTAAATTTTTGTTGTCGGGCCGGCTTTCTTGATGTATTTGCCGTCTCTGTAGCCTTTGCCCTGATAAGGTTCGTATTTTCTGCCATTCTTTAATTCAATGGCTAATGCCTCTGCGGGTATCTCTCTTCCAACTGCGTTTTTCATAATTAAAGATCCCCCTCATAAATTCCGCTGGCTTTTGCCAATTTAATGACGCGCTCTGCACCGGGTACAAAAGCGATGTCGATCATTTTTCCGTTGTCGAGTGTGAAGACTCCTACGCCTTCGCTTGCGTGTTCACGATAAGCACGAACGATTTTCTCTGCTTCGGCTATTTCTTTCTGTGAAGGAGCGAGCATTTCATGAACGATAGGAATCTGTTTCGGGTTGATTAATGACTTACCGTCAAAGCCCATCTCGACGTTCTGTCTTACTTCAGCTCTGAAGCCTTCGTCGTCGTTAAGATTCGTGAAGACCGTATCGAAGCACTGAATGCCGGCCGCACGAGCCGCGTTAAGCATAAGCCCGCGAGCGAAAAGCATTTCGATTCCGCCGGGAATGACTTTAACCTGCATACACTTGCGATAATCGCCGCCGCTCAAAGCAACGCCGAAAAGACGCGGGGAAGCTTTGCAAATCTCGTAAGCGTTCAAAACGCCCTTAGGACTTTCAAGAGCCGCCATTAATAACGTGCGTCCGACTTCAACACCAAATTCTTTCTCGGCCTCTGTAACGGCTTCGTCAACGACTTTGACATCTTGTGCGCTCTCGGTCTTTGCAATTCTGATTCCGTCGCAGCCGCCCGCAACGCAGACTCTAATGTCTTCTTTCCAGTGCGGGGTATCAAGTCCGTTAATTCTCACGATGACTTCAGTGTCGCCGTAGTCAATCGTCTTTAAAGCGTGATAAAGTGAAAATCTCGCGGAGTCCTTCTGATTTTCTGCTACTGCGTCCTCAAGGTCAAGCATGATCGAGTCCGCGCCATAAATATAAGCGTCCTTAATTAATCCGGGCTTCTGCGCGTTCATGAACATCATCGTGCGACGAAGGCGGAATTTTTCTGGTTTCGGTCTTGGAAGACTCATTATCTGATTACACCTCCCCAATCAAACTTGCCGTCCATATCGCACTGACAGCCGCGATAGAACGCACATTCAACGCGCGCTTTGATAGTGCAGTCAAGTGCGCCGTGGTCATTGACAACAACCTTCGCGCTCTTAACGCCAAGTCTTTCAAGCGACTCTAATACAGTGGCTTTAATCTGTCTGCCGTACTGATTAATTACAGAGCTTTCAAGCGCTAAATCTATTTTGCCGTCGGTCGTCGGTTCAAGCGTAATCATGACGTCGCTTGATTCGAGCGTCCCGGCAGTTCCAACCGCTTTTAACTCCATTTAAGAGAACACCTCCATAATAAAAACTGCAAAAAAATTTTTGTGAAAATACTTTGGGAATTTGTTTCGATAATTTTATCATAAAGATAAAAAAATAGCCGCGTCTATGCGAATTTGTGAGACGCGACTAAAAATTTTAATTTTTGTTTACTGACTTAGTGCTAATATTTGAAAACTAAGTTTCCGGCTTTGACGTCAACATTAATTTTTGCCTTCTCTCGAATGCCCCCGGCGATTAACGCACGTGCTAATTTCGTTTCGACGTTGTGAGTTATGTATCTCTTCAACGGCCGCGCACCGTACACAGGGTCATAACCGGATTCGGCTATAAAACTCAATGCCGCGTCCGTGAACTCTAATTCAATTTGACGATCGGCAAGTCGTTCAGTCAGATTGGAGAGCAAAATTTTCACAATCTGCTTCACTTCGTCTTCGCTCAACGGCTTGAAGAATACAACATCGTCAACGCGATTCAAAAATTCCGGGCGGAAATGTTCGCGCAAAGCTTGCATGACTTCTTCACGAGCAGAAATTGAAATTATTCCGCCGATGTTGCCATCAAGCAGAGCTTGTGAGCCGATATTACTCGTCATTATTATTACAGTGTTTTTGAAATCGACAACATGACCGTGAGAGTCAGTTATGCGACCGTCATCAAGGACTTGCAACAAGATATTAAAGACATCAGGGTGAGCCTTTTCAATCTCATCGAACAAAATCACGCTGTACGGTCTTCGGCGAACAGCTTCGGTTAATTGCCCGCCTTCGTCATAGCCGACGTAACCGGGAGGCGCTCCGACAAGTCGCGAAACTGAATGTTTCTCCATATACTCGCTCATGTCGATTCGGATTAAATTTTCTTCGCTGTCGAATAAAGCTTCGGCCAACGTTCTCGCAAGTTCTGTCTTTCCGACGCCGGTCGGCCCTAAGAAAATAAATGAACCGATCGGGCGCTTGGGGTCTTTGATTCCGCTTCGCGCTCTTAATACGGCATCTGCAACAAGATTAACAGCTTCGTCTTGACCAACAACGCGCTTATGTAAAATCTCATCGAGTTTCAATAATTTTTCGCGCTCACCTTCAAGCAAACGTGTTACGGGGATTCCTGTCCATTTGCTTACGATGTCGGCGATTTCATCTTCTGTAACTTCTTCGCGCAATAATTTTTTCTCGTCAGACTTAGCCGCATCGGCTTTGACTTTCTCTTTAGCAACTAAAACTTTTTCAAGCTCGGCTAATTTCCCGTAACGAAGTTCTGCGGCTTTGCTTAAATCATAATTTCGTTCAGCCTTCTCAATTTCGGCTTTGATTTCGTCAATTTGCGCCCGTAAATCACGAATTCCGGAGATCGCCTGCTTCTCGGCTTCGTACTTCGCTCTTAAAGTGTCTGCTTCGGCGCGAGCCTCTTGTAATTCTTTTTGAAGAGTTGCTAATCGCTCTTTACTTGCGTCGTCGTCCTCGTGCTTCAAGGCGGCTTCTTCGATTTCAAGCTGTAAAACTTTTCGCGCGGCTGTGTCAAGTTCCGTAGGCTGTGAATCAATTTCAGTTCGCAACATAGCGCAAGCTTCGTCAACTAAATCTATAGCCTTGTCTGGCAAAAATCTATCTGTAATATAACGATTTGAAAGCACCGCTGCCGCCACGAGGGCGTTATCACGAATTACGACGCCGTGATGAATTTGTAATTTTTCGCTGATGCCTCGCAAAATCGAAATTGTATCTTCGACTGAAGGCTGTTCGACGTCAACAGGCTGGAACCGCCGCGCTAATGCCGCGTCCTTTTCAATATACTTTCGATACTCGTCAACGGTCGTTGCGCCAATGCAATGAAGTTCACCGCGCGCTAACATTGGCTTCAACATGTTGCCGGCGTCAACGGCTCCTTCGGCTGCTCCTGCGCCTACGATAGTATGAAGTTCATCTATAAATAATAAAATTCTTCCGTCGCTGTTTTTAATTTCGTTTAAGACGGCCTTCAAGCGTTCTTCAAATTCTCCGCGATACTTTGCACCCGCGACTAGCGAGCCCATGTCTAACGCAAAGACCGTTCTATCTTTCAAGCCTTCGGGGACGTCGCCGCGAACGATTCTTTGAGCAAGTCCTTCGACTATAGCAGTCTTGCCGACGCCGGGGTCGCCGATTAAGACAGGATTATTTTTTGTTTTGCGCGATAAAATTCTGATTACGCGTCTGATTTCGTCGTCGCGTCCGATAACGGGATCTAATTTTCCGTTTTTAGCCGCTTGAACTAAATCGCGTCCGTACTTTTCAAGAGCTTCATAAGTTGCTTCGGGGTCGGCACTCTGAACGCGTTGCGAGCCTCGAACTTCGGTTAAGGCTTTCAAAAATTTTTCTTCTGTAATTCCGAACTCCTTCAAAGTTCTTGAAACGCCAATTAAAGCCAAAAATAAATGTTCGACTGAAACATATTCATCTTTCAAATTTTTAGCAAACTCGTTAGCTTTTGTGAAAACATTTTCAAGCCTGTTAGTTATATAAATTTTTCCCTGTTCGACGCCGCTGCCGGTAACTCGCGGGCGCTTTTCAAGTTCTTCTTCAACGGATTTCTCTAAAAATTCTGTGTTTACGTTCATTCGCTTCAAGAGTTGAGAAATTAATCCCCCCTTATCGTTCACGAGAGCAAATAATAAATGCTCCGCGTCAACTTGCTGATGATTATATTCTGAAGCTGTCGCTTGAGCCGTAGCTAATGCTTCCTGACTCTTGCGCGTCAATTTATTCATATCCATATTAAATTTCACTTCCTTAAAAATTTTTTATCCATGTCTAACTAAGTTTGACTAATTTTATAATTCCTTAAAAATTTTGCAAGTGGCATTTTTTTATAAAGGAGTTTGAAAAAATTTTGGGACAGATTCAAATTATCGTCGAAGGCATGACAGCCAGCGGAAAATCCACAATCGTAGATTTAATTTCACAGCGTCTTGGCTTCAAAATTATGCCCGAAGAGTTTCGCGACCCGTTGGACTTGTTGAGCCGCTTTCATCATGAAACGCGCTGGGCGTTCCCGATGCAGTTAAATTTTTTGGTTACTCGCTTCGCTCAATATCTTTGCGCCTCTGAAGAGAATGATTTTATTCTTGACCGCAGTATCTTCGGCGACAAAGTTTACGCAATGCTCTATTATCGCAAAGGATATTTCAAAGACAGTCAACTTGGCTGCTACTTGACGCTCTACGATTCACTGCTTCGCTACGTCAAGAACCCGAAATTATTAATCTTGGTTAAATGTCCGTTCGATGAAATCATGCGGAGAATTCATGACCGAGGCCGACAAGACGAGATTGACGCGGGCGAAGAATATTGGCGAAGTCTTTACGACGCTTACGTGCCGTTCCTTGACTTCGTGAAATCCGAAATCGGAAGCGACTTGAACTATCTTGAACTCGATTTAGCCGACCCGAAATTCATTGAGACGCCCGAAAGAATCGAAAAATTTCTCGATGATGTAAAAAAATTTTTCCCCGAGCGATTTAATCAAAATTAAAAATGAAAGTCAGAGATTTATTAAATTTTGTCGATACTTTCGCGCCGTGGTCTTTAGCGGAAGAGTGGGACAATTCCGGCCTTCAAATCGGAAGTTATGACGCTGAAGTCAATCGCGTCGGGATTTGTCTTGACGCTGTGCCCAAAGCTGTTATTGAAGCCAGCGAAAACGCTTGTGAAGTTTTACTTTGTCATCACCCGTTGATATTCAGAGCGATTAAAAAAATTAACGTCGATTTAGATTTAGGCAAGACGATTCACGAAGCCTTAACGCGAAACGTGAACATCATAGCTGCGCACACAAATTGGGACAAAGCCGACGAAGGCGTAAATTACACTCTCGCGAAATTAATTGGGCTTGTCGATTCAAAACCGCTTGACGACTTCGGAGTTATTGGAAAACTTGAGAACGAAATCGAAACAGAAAAATTTTTAGCGATTGTTAAAAATTCTTGGGGATTGTCGCGTTTAGATTTTTATTCTGACGAAATGCCGAAAAAAATTTCGCGCGTCGCATTGTGCGGAGGTTCGGGCGCTGATTTTTGGAGAGCCGCAAAGCTTCATCGCGCTGACGTTTATTTAACCGCAGACATGAAATATCACGAACTAATCGACGCAACTAACGCAGGACTTTCGATAGCGTTATGCGAACATGGCGAGATGGAACGCGCTTCGCTGCCAGAACTTGCAAAAAAAATTTCAGAGTCCGGCCTTGAAGTCAAAATTTTAGATATTAAAGCGTTAGTTCGGCCTTTGCGATTTTAAGCATGATTATAAAAAATGTCAGCGTCAAAAGCGTTTTGACAAAATCAAATTTGCCCGTCTCGGATTTTTCGGTTAATCCTTATGTAGGCTGCGAACATGCCTGCAAATATTGCTACGCTTCGTTCATGAAACGCTTCACTAATCACAGCGAAGAGTGGGGAACTTTCGTTGACGTAAAAGAATGGCCGACTATTAAAAATCCTAAAAAATATTCGGGCAAAGAAATTTTTTTGAGTTCCGTTACTGATCCTTATCAGCCGCTAGAAGAAAAATTTTTGCGGACGAGAAAACTTCTTGAAGAATTACAGGGAAGCGGAGCAAGAATTTCTATCGCGACAAAATCGGATTTAATTTTGCGGGACTTGGATTTACTAAAAACTTTCCCCGATGTTAGAGTTTCTTTTTCAATCAACACTCTTGACGAAAATTTTCGTGCCGACATGGACAACGCCGTCAGCATTGAACGAAGACTGAACGCTATGAAAACTCTTCACGACGCTAAAATCCGAACGACTTGTTTTATATCGCCAATTTTCCCGGGCATCAGCGACGTTAAAGCAATCAT
>JAFSUP010000109.1 GCA_017445205.1 Synergistaceae bacterium | reverse complement strand
GTGGGAGCGCGGCGGCCTCATGCTAAAATAGCGCGGGTGATTTTAATGGGAGCAAATTTGAATGACGTTGAATATTTCGCTGATACAATCTCTAAACGCGTCGAACAGTTAATCAACGAAAGAGACAGTTTACGGCGTGAACTTTCCAGACGCTCTGACGGAAATCTTGAACACAACATCGCTTTCGTTCGAGCCTTTCAGGAAAACATAATCTCTAATGCCGCGGCCGCCGAACGAATCGTACGGCTTGAACATATCTTGGCAATCAGGAATTAAAAATCATGAGAACTCCACGCGATGTTTATTTAACTATAGGCAAAGGCACTTACACTTTGAATTCTTCGATCGAGAACGAAGACTTTGACCGCATACGAAGTCTTATAGATGACGCGTGCGGCGAAATAATAAAAGGTGCTAAGCAAGAAGACGTTTTGATGTTGACGTGTGTAAGGCTCGCTTATGCTCTTGATACCGTCAACGGAAAATTAAAAAAAATTCTTGAGAAAATCGAAGAGAGTAATTAAGAGTTAAAAATTAAAATGGGACTTTTAGATTTTATTTTCGGTGCGTTAATCTTAGCGGGAATCTTTTTCGCTTTACGATACATTCGCAACAATCGACACTGCAATCACACCTGCAACGAATGCAAACACCCATGTCGAACACGAATTTAAGAAAAATTTTTAAGGAGGCTTATTTTTAATTATGAAAGTAATTTTGAAATCGGACGTTAATAAACTTGGAAAGGCTGGCGCTCTTATCGACGTCAGCGACGGTTACGCAAGAAATTTTTTGCTCCCGAAAAATCTCGCCATCGAAGCCACTCCCGCCAAGCTCAACGAATGGAAGAACGAGCAGGCGCGCCTCAAAGCCAAAGACGCTAAAGAACACGCTGAAGCTCTCGAACTTCAAAAACGACTTCAGGGGAAGGCCGTCAATGTTACAGGCAAGGCGGGCGACAATGGCAAACTGTTCGGCAGCATAACCCCGGCTCAAATCGCTGAAGCTCTTGAAGCTCAACATGACGTTAAAAATTTCGACAAAAGAAATATCAAGCTCGATGACGTTGTGAAGCAGCCGGGAAATTTCAAATTTGCAGTTAAACTCTATCCCGGCGTTCAAGCAGATATGACGTTGGTCGTAACGGTTGCTTAATTATGAATCCTTCCTACGTAACTCTGCCCAATAATCCGGAAGCCGAGCGCGCAGTACTTGGAGAAGCGGTTTACTCTGATGATGCCCTCGGCACAATTATTGAACTTTTAACCCCTGACGATTTTTATAATCCGAATTATAAAATCGCTTACGAAATTTTAATTTCTATGTACACGGCGGGTAAGCCTATCGATTATCTTACGTTCTCGGACGAACTCAAAGCGCGCGGCGAATTTGACAGGCTCGGCGGGCAGACTTTCATAGCCGAGCTTGTGAACAAAGTCATCTTGATGGGCAACTTTCAATATCACGCGAATATAGTTCGAGAATATTCTGTGCGTCGAAAATTAATCGAAGCAGGCAATAAAATCATAGCCCTTGCCTATCAATACGAAAAAGAAACGGCCGAAATAATTGGCGAAGTTGAAAAATTAATTTTTGACGCGTCGCAAAATAAAAAGTCTTCGGATTTCGTACACATTAAAGATATTATTGCCCCGGTTTTTGTTGAAGTCGAAGAGCGAAGCAAGCCGGATTCAGAACGAACTATAGGTTATCCATCGAGCTTCAGCGATCTTGATAGCTACACCGGAGGCTTTCAACCGGGCAGCTTGAATATAATCGCGGCGCGTCCTTCGATGGGAAAAACTGCCTTCGCCATGAATATTGCACAATTCGGCGGCGGTGATAATAATATTCCCGTTCTTGTCTTCAGTTTAGAAATGCCAGCCGAGCAATTAGTTTTAAGAATGTTGGCCGCAGAGTCTGGCGTCAATCTTTCGCAACTAAACACAGGAGGATTTGACACAAAATCTTTCAATGAAGTCCGGGCGGCTTGTGCAGTTCTTGCAAAACGAGATATTTATATAAATGACGAATCGGGACTTTCGGCTATTGATTTCCGGACGCGTTGCAGACGTTTCAAAACTAAGCACCCTGAACTAGGTTTAATAATTGTTGATTATCTTCAGCTTATGAGTAGCGGCAGTGTGAATTTTAACAACGGACGCCAACAAGAAGTCGCAGAGATTTCTCGAATGTTGAAATCCGTAGCACGTGAATTAAAATGCCCTGTCGTGGCGTTGTCGCAGTTGTCCCGCGCGGCTGAACAGAGAGTTGAAAAAAAACCGCAGCTTTCTGACTTAAGGGACTCGGGCGCTATTGAACAAGATGCTGATGTCGTTTTATTGATGTTTCGCGAAGATTATTATTCGGACAACGAACAAAATGAAGAGCAGGATAGCAAGGCCGATATTCGTGTCGCAAAAAACAGAAATGGAGGCACCGGAACTTTTCATTTGACTTTCAAACGTGAGATAACGAGATTTTGTAATTATGGAGAAGATATAATGTAGGAAGATAAAAAAATTTGGCTCCACAACCAGGACTCGAACCTGGAACCTAGTGATTAACAGTCACCCGCTCTGCCGATTGAGCTATTGTGGAACGCAACAAAGAGTATTTTATGATAAAGCTTCTTTTTTGTCAACAGTCCTGTATCAATGGTCATTGAAAAAAGTTTGAAATGTGTTAAGATTATCGGCGCTTACACTCAAGGCTATGAAAATGGCAAACTGGATAACCATTCCCTTGGCCATGAAGTGAATTTTAATTACGGAGGAATTTTCCATGATCCAGAAAGAAAAAAAACAAGCAGTTATCGCGGAGTATCAGACTCACGAAAAAGACACAGGCTCCCCTGAAGTTCAGGTTGCCGTCCTCACAGAAAGAATCAGAGAACTCACAGAGCATTTGAAAGTTCATAAAAAAGACTTTCACTCACGCCGCGGCCTTCTTAAAATGGTCGGTTCACGTCGTCGCTTGCTCCGCTATCTCATGAACAAAGATTTTAATCGCTATCGTTCGCTAATTGAACGTCTCGGACTGAGACATTAATCAAGAAAGGAAATCTTCAACAATGAAAAAAGGTATTCACCCTGAGTATCAGGAATGCAAAGTTACGTGTGCCTGCGGAAACACCTTCATGACGCGTTCAACATTAAAAGAAATTCGCGTCGGTGTGTGCAGTGCTTGCCACCCGTTCTATTCGGGCAAGAAGGGCAGAGTTTTGACTGAAGCCGGCCGCCTTGAGAAGTTCCAGAAGAAGTATCAGGGCATCAATTACGGCCAGAAGACCGAAATATAATTAGGAATTAGGAGTTAGGAAGTAAATTTCTGCTCCTTGCTATTCCCCTTTAAGAGAGGGGAAATTTTTTTTATAATTAAGCTTATGAATGTAATTTTATTAGCACACACGCCCGAGCCTGATGCGCTTGTTGCCGCCGCCGCAAAAATTTGTTATCGCGACATCACGGCAGCAGAATTATTAAAAGGCGAAGAAGAAAATTTATCGCGCAAATTAATCGCCGAACTTTTCAAGAGCGGCCATATGTCAACGTTTGAACACGTCAGCTTCACTTTTGCCATCGACGGTTTAAGCCGCGTCGCTTCGCATCAATTAGTTCGGCACAGAGTAGCGAGTTTTAGCCAACAAAGTCAGCGTTATGTAAAGATGACTCACGACCCCGAAGCTGTCGTAGTCCCAGACTCAATCAAAAATAATCCCGAAGCTTTGAAAATTTTTAATCACGCCGTCAAAACTTCACAGGAAGCTTACGCGGATTTAATTAATCTCGGAATTTCAAAAGAGGACGCACGATTCATTTTGCCTCATGGACATTCGACACGGCTTGTGATGACCATGAACGCACGAGAACTTCATCACTTTTTTAATTTAAGACTTTGCCGCCGCGCTCAATGGGAAATTCACGAACTTGCAAAAAAAATGTTAATCTTGTGTCGCGAAAAAGCGCCGGTTTTGTTCGAGAAAGCCGGGCCTGCGTGCATCTTCGGAAATTGTAACGAGGCGCGCTCGTGCGGAAGAGCCTATTTAGATATGGAAGATTTATTGAAAGAGAAGGAGTGATAATTTTCATATGAAGATTTTGAAACGGTTACACATGATTTTAATCACGGCTTTGAATTTATTTGCGCTGTCGGCCGAATCAGACGATGATATCAAAAAAATTCCCGTCGGCGGTCAAGCTGTCATCGAAGGCGTTTTAATGAAAGGCAAAAATTTATGGGGGCTTGCTGTCCGTCGTCCGTCGGGAGAAATTTTCAAAGATCACTGGGACAACTCCTCACGAACAAAACATTTTCCGTATAATTTAATGTTCATTCGCGGCGTTGTCGTGATGTGTGAGATGATGGCGGTCGGCTTCAAAGCTCTTTCAAAGTCCGCAGAAGTGGCACTCGAAGAAGAAGAAGAGCAAATGACTTTCAAAGATATTTTATTAGCCGTCGGCCTTGCGATTGTCGCAGTCGGAGGACTGTTTATAGCTTTGCCGCTGTGGCTCGCGGGTCAACTTGCGACCGAACAGTTACATATAAACATAATCGAGGGAGTTTTACGCGCTGTGATTTTCGTTGCTTACGTCGCGATTATAGGACTGTGGCCGGATATTCGTGAAGTCTTTCGTTATCACGGTGCCGAACACAAGACTATTAACGCCTTTGAATCAGAAATGGAAATGACTCCCGAAAATATTATGAAATGTTCACGAATTCACCCGCGCTGTGGCACGTCGTTTTTATTAATTGCCGTCATTGTCAGCATAATAATTTTCTCGCCCGTGAAAACTTTAATAGCCGGGGAAAGTTTCGCTCTTCAGGTTGCGGCGCGAATAATTTTAATCCCGCTTGTCATTGGAATTTCTTACGAGATTATTAAATTTGCGTCAAGCTCTGGAAAATTTGGACTTTGTATAATTGCTCCGTTCCTGACACTTCAATATTTAACTACACGTGAACCAGATATTAATCAAGCAGAGATAGCTTTAATTTCTCTTGATACCGCACTCGAAGGAGGACTTTTATCAGCATGAACATCGAACCCAAATTACAAGCAATCGAACAAGAATATATAGAGACCGGCGAAAAACTTTCTGACCCGTCAATAGCTTCAAATCCTAAAGAGCTGCAAGTCCTTGGCAAGAAACGCGCGCAGCTTGAACCGGTCGTTATTAAATATCGCGAGTATCAGGACGCTTTGAAGTCAATCGCAGAAGCTAAAGAGTTAATTAAGTCCGGCGACGCTGAATTAGAAGCTCTTGCTCGTGAAGAACTTGCCACGCTCGAACCTAAGATTGAAAATTTTACGCACGATTTAACTTTATTATTACTTCCGCGCGACCCTAACGATGATAAAAGCGTTGTCGTTGAAATTCGCGCAGGCACTGGCGGCGACGAGGCAACTTTGTTCGCGGCGGACTTATTTAGAATGTACACGCGATTTTGTGAGCGTCAACGTTGGAAAATTGAAGTCATCGACAGCTCCACAAACACCGCAGGCATAGGCGGCTACAAAGAAATTGTTTTCAGAATCGACAGCACCGGGGCTTACAGCAAAATGAAATATGAAAGCGGCGTTCACAGAGTTCAGCGCGTTCCAATCACGGAAGCAAGCGGACGAATTCATACGAGCGCGGCTACTGTTGCGGTGTTGCCCGAAGCTGATGATGTTGAAGTTGAAATCAGGCAAGAAGATTTGAAGATTGATACTTATCGCTCAAGCGGTGCAGGCGGTCAGCACGTCAACATGACCGACTCGGCAGTCAGAATTACACACCTGCCGACAGGGATCGTCGTAACGTGTCAGGACGAACGAAGTCAAATTAAAAACCGTGCGCGTGCTATGTCCTACTTAAAAACTAAACTGTTTGACTTAGAGCAGCAGAAGCAAAACTCCGAACAAGCTAGCGAACGTCGCGGAATGATTGGCTCGGGCGATAGAAGTGAACGCGTCAGAACTTACAATTTCCCGCAAAATCGAATTACTGACCACAGAATAAACTTGACGTTATATAAATTAGAAAGTTATCTTGACGGTGATTTATACGAAATGATTGACGCTATGGTCTTGGCCGAACAGACTCAGAAATTGCAGAACTTAGAGGGCTGAAATGCAATTAGGAGTTAGGAGTGAGGAGTTAGGAGTTAATTTTTCCGACTCCTCTTTTAATAAACAAGAAATTTTTTGGCTTGCCTCTTATGCGCTTGGCCTAACGACTTCGCAGTTAATGACGCGCGAAAACTTTTCGCCCGAAGAAATTTCAAAAATTAATTCTTTAATCAAACGCCGCGAAAATGGCGAACCTCTTCAATATATTATGGGAGTTGCTGACTTTTACGGACGCGATTTTGAAGTCGGGCCCGGAGTCTTAATTCCTCGTCATGACACAGAAACTTTAATCGACGCTGCAAAAAAAATTTTTTCACATGATTCAAAATTTAATTTTTTAGATTGGGGAACGGGTTCAGGCTGTATCGCTGTAACTTTGCTGCTTGAATTTCAAAATTCTTTTGCTCATATGCTTGACGCAAGTCCGGCAGCTTTCAATTATGCTGAAAAAAATCTTTCACGCTTTGATGTTCGTGAGCGAGCAAAAGTAATTTCAAGTTTAAATCTCGATGAACGGATTTTTGATTTAATAATTTCTAATCCGCCTTATATTCCTTCACGTGAAATTCAAAATTTGATGCCAGAAGTTAAAGACCACGAGCCTGAACTAGCGCTTGACGGTGGCGAAGACGGAATGAATTTTTATATATTAATTTTTCAGCAGGCCAAGAGCATTTTGAAAGAGGGCGGTTATTTAATTTTCGAAGCAGGCGACGCCGAACAAGTTCAAAAATTAAAAACTCTCGATAAATCTTTCATATTCGTAAATCAAATTTTAGATTCTGGAAATTTTCCGCGCGCATTAATTTTTAAATCTCGTTAAGCTCAAGCGCATCGCTTTTCGTAAGTATAATTTTACTTTTTCAGGGTCGTTTTGAATCGTTTCTGGGCCGAGCTGATATATAAATGCAAGTTTCAAACACGCGCCTATATGTCCCTGCTCCGCGGCCTGTTCATATAATCGCACGGCCGCGACATAATTTTGTTCTATCATGTAAGAATTTCCAGTCTTATATCGCCGATCCATTGTTTCGATTTGCTCCCGTGTTCCTTCGGGAACGTACATCGAAATTATTTTTCTCAAATGTTCTTTTGCTTCGTCAGGGTTGCTGAGAAAGTTTTTAATGAAAAGGCGGAGTTCGTTGGCTATGGATATTGGTTCTGGTATTGGCTCAGAAATTTTTTTATCCTTCGACGCAAGAATTGCCGTAATAAGATCGTCTAATGCTTGTTCTTTTCTTTTCTGCCATTCAAATTTATGAAGAGCTCCGAGGAAATATTCTAATTCTTCTGGCTCAACGTTATCAATTTTCAGCGGGAAAATTTTTTTGTGATATCTATCAGCAGCGAGAACTAATTCGCGTTTCACCTGTATGCTAGTATCAGACAATTTGCTCAAAATCAGCACGAAAGCATCACAATTTTCTATAGCATTAATAATTTTCGTGTCATAATCGCCGCCGCCTTCTCGCACAATATTTCGGGGCGCATACCACGCTTCAAGATTTTTGCCTTCAAGATAATTCGCTACGTGTTCAGCAAAATTGAGTTCTTCTGATTTATAACTGATAAAAATTTTTCCCATGATTCTCACTGTGAAAAATTATAACAAACGCCGAAAATAAAAAGCTGCTTTGTTCGTGTCCTTGGGAATTTTCTCTGCACCAAGCTGATATATAAACGCTAGCTTCAGACATGCGTCTATATGTCCTTGATTCGCGGCCTGTTCATAAAATTTCACAGCTTCAGCATAATTTCTTTGCAAAGCATAAGAATCTCCGATTTTATATTGAGCGTTTGCTTTTTCGTTTGGGGATTGGGGTTTGATGTTCATTTTTATAAATTCGATTCCTTTTTTCTGTTCGCCGAGAGAAAAGTACGTCATGCCGATGAACAAATTATTAAGCGAGCTTTCAGATTTTTCCGAAGGATTATTTTTTTCGATGTCATCGAGGAGAGCAAAAATTTTTTTTTGCGGCCCGCCGTTTTTGATTAAGTGAAGAGCATGATATTTTGAAATCTCAAGTTTATAAGGGTCTTTCACGAGAACCGGGCGCCAGACTTTTTCAAAATTTTCAATGTAATCGAGCATTAAATCATCTCGCGAAATTTCTTGCGCGGCCTTAACGCAAAAATACCAAAATGGATAATATCCCCGAAAATCGTTCGCAATTTTTTTCAAGCTCTTAAGGCGGGCTTCAGGATTTTTTATATTAACGGCGTCATAAAATTTTTTGATTTTTTGCTCGTTAAGCAAATCTTCGCTCTGCAATTTATATTTTTCAATCAGCCGCCACGAAATCTCAATCAGACGTGAACGCAGCCGCGCGCAGTCCCTTAAATCATCTTGCTGAATATGTCGAATCCGTTCATCTAAAATTTTATAAGTGTCTTCTTCTTGTTCTTGGTGTTTCAGATATGAAGATAGACAACGAAGCGCTATGTTCGTCAGCCATTGCCACGGAGAACCCCAATATTCGGGGAGTTTATCTAAAACTGAAGTTGCTAACCTGGCGCTACGTTTTACGTCGGCTTCCTGAAATTTTTGCAATTCCTCCCCTCGAATTTTTTTCTCTTGTATCGCGTTCGTTAGTTCCATCAAAAATTTTATAAGCCGCGGATCATTAATATTTTTGAAATTGAAGTTGTTTACGATGTTGTCATATTCTTGCTCAAGGACGACGCGATTTTTAGTGCTAAGAATTTTATATAAAGAAGTGGCAGCCATATTTACGGCCGCCATTATATTTTCGGAGTTAGGCATTATTGCCAATCCTCACGACACATTAAAATCATGCTGCAATCGTCGAGCGTGCGTGGCCGAATCAAATTTTCAAAGTCGCTGCGCAAAATTTTTTCGCGTTCGTCTTCTGGAAGTTCTGCGCATTCTTTTGCAATCTCATTGAGCCACGGAATCAAAGTTTTTGTTTTTCGTTCATAAAAACTGTCTGCTGCTCCGTCTGACATTAAAACAAAACCATTTATATTTTCAAGAGCGCCACGCAAAATTTTTGTGTGCATAGAAACGAATCTTGACGTTACGAACACGGTATAAGGCTCAGCAGCGAGATTAATTCTTCCGTCTTTGAAAATTCCGGCGATCCCGTCTCCTATTATCAGCATGAAATAATTTTCACCGTCAGAAGCAGCCGCCATTAAAGTTGAAGCAAGGTCTTTGAGTTCGCATTCATGTTCATCAGCTAGCAGTCGCAATTCTTGCTGAAGTTCATTCAAAATCAACGATGTTACTTCAGATTCGGGAGCGTCAAGAAATTTTTCAAAGTTTTCGGCGATTTGACGGCAAATTATTTTTGTAACTCGTTCGGCACCGAAGTGAGACAGCTCCGCCGAGCCTGCACCGTCAGCCAGGGCAATCACTGAAATTTTTTCGTCTCTGTAGCGCGCGATTTTATCTTGACAAGGCATTTCTAATTTCATGGCGTCAAGTCCTTCGAGAGCGCAGCCTATGATTTTCCAGCGAGTTTTATTCATTCATGACTCCTTCGCAAATTTCCCTTCTTTTGACTGCCTGCCTTTCTTAAACCCTAATAAATTCCGTTTGGGCGGACAGTTCGGGCACAGATTGGGATTTAAGGTGTCGTGTTCGTAGTGAGTGGTGTAGAAAACTCTGCCGCAATTTTCGCATTTGAGTTTGACATATTTTTCTTGACAATTTTTACAAAGTCCCTCTTCGTTACATTCTTTAACGCGGACAGGCTCACCGCAAAGCGCGCAATTTTTTTTCGGGTCGCGACAATTTTTGCACAAGCCGTTCACGAGGTCTTTCTGAAGGAATGTATGCTTGCAGCCGCTGCACTGAACTTCTTTGCGGCAATTTTCACACAGGCCTTGATCATTCAAATCGCAAGCATGAAATTCTTTTTTACAACCTCTACATCTTGTCTTACGGTGCTTAAAACAATATTGTGAAAAGCGCGCAAGTTCGCGTTGTTGTTTTTGAGCGTCTGTTAGTCTGGCTATCTCCTCATATTTTTCCCGCTTGATTTTGACTTTTTCATTACAACCGGGGTACTGACACGGCCCAAGGAAAATATTTCTTTCATTAAATGCTTCGTCGCGACAAAGCTGGCACACTCCGTTTTTCATATATCGTTGTGAAAATTCGCGCTCGCACTCCTTGCATATTTCATATTTAATTTTAGGTGCGTGCCTGAAGTGTGGCGGATAAAGCAGCACATCGTCGGGATCGGTTTTCAACAGCCAACCGTTGTTACTGATACCGCGCCTGTACGCGGTCATTAAGCGCTGCCAATCTTCGACAAAGTATCGTGTCTCCTCGGTGTTGTGCTTGCCTCTTTTATCGAACGTGTCCCAGAACGCTTCGATTACTTTGTAATGTAAGTGATCGTACATTCGTGCCCAACTTGCGTCGGGGATTCTGCTAAAGCGCTTCTCAAAAATAATTTCGTCAATCTGTTCGCCTGGATATGGATAGAACCAGCGTTCTGATTTTTCATCTTGTCCTTCGCGGAGCCTGTGAATATAAGGATATTGCCCCATCATCAAAATATTAAACAGAAGCACAGCGATCGAAAAAAGTTCATTGCCTTGCGTGCGCATAAAATCGGCGTGACGTTCTCCTTTGTCAAGTCGTGCTTGATTTTCCGGCGGTACGAAGTTGTCGGTGAAATTCGGCGAAGGGAATCGTCCAATTTGATAGCTGTCTGTGTCAACAAAAAATACTTCTCGACTGTTCCTCACCAAAATATTTTTTGCACTCACGTCGCCGAGGAGAATATCATGTTGATGAAGGAAAAGAATTTTTTCTAAAATATTCAGCGCGATATTAATCAATGTTCTTTTGTCCGCGTTCGGTAGGACTTCATTAAATCTCACACTTGTTAATAGCTCGCTCAATTCAACACCCTTGGCCTCAGGCATCAGATAACCAACAAATTCGCCTTGATCGTTTTCAAGCGCACGATACGGGAAACAGATTCCCGCGAAAAAATAACCTTCTGTTATGTTGCCAAATTTGTCTTTCTTGTAACGAT
This sequence comes from Synergistaceae bacterium, assembly GCA_017445205.1. GTDB lineage: Bacteria > Synergistota > Synergistia > Synergistales > Aminobacteriaceae > JAFUXM01. The sequence goes on along the minus strand of JAFSUP010000109.1, from coordinate 6,625 downwards.
TCAAGAATAATTTTATTTTTTCTTCTCGTCGGCGCGTGCAGTGCGAACGATTGAAAATTTTCGCAACGAGCGAAGTCCCTTTGTCCGTCAGTTCTGTTTTATAGACATCGCCTTCAAGACCGTCGCCAATTCGCTCTCCGAGTCTGATATCTTTTATTTCGCTGTCTGATAACGTCCGCACAAAAACTAAATTGCCCGTTGTTGGTATTGAGCCAAAACGAACAGTTATATCGTCTGTTATGTCCGTGATATTCGCTACATGAACGATAGCGTGTTCCGGCCCGAGCGGAGTTGTGATGCTTGTGCCGTCGGTTTCTATGTCCGTCCCTGTGCCGTCAGTTGGAATTTTCGGCTCCGGCTCTGGTTCTACAATTACAGGCGGCTCTGGTCTTCTTTTTTTTGCTTCATTCAGTTCCCTATAAAATTTGTTTTCATCTTCGCCATATTGAGCGATCATTGAAATTTCTCCGGCAAGTTCTTCTGAAATTTCATCTTCGATATCTTTAATTCCGAAAACTTTTTTTATATCTTCAATTTCTTTAGGCGATAGACTGCTGTAAGCTATTATGTCATTAAGCGTATACATTAAATTTTCAACTCCCTTTCCTAATCATTCTCCCACGCTCATCAAATAAGACGTTCCGCGCCATTCAACGCTTTTCAAAGTCCCGTCGATGTTGAGATTCATAACTTTGACTTTTCGGCCTCGAACAGAGGGAAGCCGACATATAGTCAACAGGTCTTGGCACAACCAATAATCTTGACTCACAATCGTGATGTCGTATTCGCGAGCGAAATTCATTATCAGCGAATGAAAAACTTCATCAGCGATTATGCCATTTATATTGCCGTCATATATATTGAGCGTCCCTCGTTCGCGACATTCCATAATTACGCGCCGCATCGTTTGAGCTTTCTGATAAACTCCGCGAGAATCTTTTTTGCTTGCGAGGCTCTGAAGTTCTCCCATGACCACCAACGGAATTACAATATTTGAACCAGCGTTTTGATTTTGTAAAAAAATTTGCGAGGCGGGGCTATCCAAAATTGCACAAGTGTCCATAAGTATCAAGGATTTTTTCGCAACGGACTCCCCGGGCGCGCTCTTTTCGTGATTAATTTTCCTTGTGAGTTCGTTCAGCTGCTTATCAATAATCTTGTTCGCAATCTCGGAACTTTTAACACGAATTTCCGCTTCAGTTTTTATATATCCGTCTTCAAACGACATGGCAAAAAATTTTTATTCGTTATATATCAAGCGGAAGCGAAGATGGATACTCTTCTTTTGCTTTTCTTATAAAATCGCTAAGAGCATTCTCTTGGAGGATAATGGGTTCGTCATCGCTTTCTATTACCTCCCATTCTTCGGATTCTTCTTCGTCGTCATCGTCATCATAAGAAGATTCGGGGGCGGCGTCTTGCTCAGTGCTATCAAAATCGTAAAGCGCGATGTTGCCATCTTCATAGACGCTTGCGAACAAGACGGGCGATATTCGCGGCTGCTCTTCCTGCGAAGAATTAATCTCGACTGCTAAATCTCTGTTGTCGGTGATGAGAATAAATTGGAATTTCTCGCGATACGCATCAAAAACGGCTTCAACGTTTTCCGCGTCGAAAATTTCAAGCAGACCTTCAGATTTATATTTCATGATTGCTTCCGTAGCTCGCTTCAGGGATTCTAAATCTTCGCTTGAAGTCTGGGCACGTTCTTTGATTCGTGCGATAACGTCTTTAGTGATTCTGACGTAAACATTACTGCCGGTTACGTCTGAAGCATTTTTGAGGAAAGGCGTGATTCTGGCCATGAACAACGCAAAGTTTTCATTGTCGAGAACAGTTTCATCGATGAAGATTTTATAATTTTCGGCGAGAGTCTTCAGGTCTTCATCAGTGAAAAATTCCTTCGGTGCTTTTTCCAAACGCACGAGAAGCTCCTCGAACGTTGCAAACCACTTATAAAGGAAGGGTTCTTCGATTTTTTTGAAGTGCTCGACGTAATGAGCAGGGATGGTCGGGTCGTCGTAATCCGGTTCTAAAATTTTCTGAAGGATTTTTTTATCGGCAGGACTTTTTTTTGTCATAAAAACATCAAACACTGCCGCGAGCGCTATATAATTCGTGTCTGTAAGTTGCGTTCTTCCGTTTTCGATGTTCATTAAAACGTCTTCAGGGATACCTGATTGCTCGGATATAGTTGTTATTGACAAATCCATGACTTTGCGTGCAGGTTTCAGAACTTGTGCAAAACTCCTGACCATACAGGCTCTGATTTTTTTTGAATATTCGCTCATAAATTTTTACCTCCTATAATGTGGTGCTGTACTGCTCTTTTGTTACTTCATCAATTATTTCAAAAATCCCACTGAGTAAGTCAACATTGTCTCGGCTTGCGCCTATTTTGTGAATCAATCTTGTGAATTTTTTTTGATCCCAGCCGCGCCAATTTGTGGGAGGAACTTCAGAAGTGAAACCGCTAAGCACTTTGTCATCTTCTGAGAATGTTATAGGGACAACGACAAGTTTTTTATTATTGACTCTCTCGCGCGCCAGTTCCTGAGCAAGTTTCAATGTATATGGCTCATCGTTATCATGACCGTCGCTCACAATCAATAAAATTGGTTGCATATATTGTGTGCCTTCATTTTTGAGTTCTAGTTTTTTATCATTGAGTGCTTTCATTGACAAAGGCACAGCTCTGCCAAGAGGCGTTCTTTCATTCACAGCGAGATCTGAATATTCAAAATCTGTTGCGTTCTTGAAATCTTGAAATTCGATCGGCTTCCCCAAATATCCGCCGCCGAACGCGACCGTAAAGACATCAAATTGGACTGTCGCTACTGATTCTTCTCTTAGCGTCTGACGAAGAGTTTTCAAAAAAACGTTTATGGGCATCTCGTACTTACTCATCGAGCCGCTTAAATCCAAACATATCCCAAAAGGTATGTGTTTCATATTGTCAGCAAATTTTTTTTCTGGCATTAGTGCTTTCTCCTTCTGATTGTCTGCTCAACGTGTGAAAAACGGAAGCAGCTCCGAAAAATTAATTTCATCGGGCGAAAATATTTTTTTCGTGGGTGTGAATTTCTGAAGCATGCTAGTGTTGATTTTTTCGCCAAGTCCGACAGGAATAAAAATTAATTTGCCCTTGGATACGGATTCATAAATTTGTTTTTGTGCCGCCTGAAGTAAATTCGTGTCTGCGTTATCTTGTCCGTCAGTAATTAAGAGCAGAACCGCTGAGTAATCAACGCCGAGTTTTTTATAGCCCTTCGTGTGTTCTTCAAGTGCGTCTAGAGCTTTCAAGAGAGCCTCGCCTAAAGGAGTGTTCTCCCGGATTTTCACATCTTGATTTTGAAAAAACACGGGCTTGTTGCCATTTTCATGTTGAGGTTCTTTTTTTTGAATCAATTCTTCATCGGGCGTAACACCGCCACCAAAAATTACTTGAGAAATTTCAGCAACGATTTCAGGAGATGAAGAAGATTTTTCTTTAACGAAGCTACAAAAATTTCGCGCGACTTCGTTCAGCTTATCGATATGACCGCTCATAGAGCCGCTAATATCAAGACACATACAGATCGGGACTCGCCTTGCAATGTCGGGTTCTCTCAAAATGCTATAACTCCTTCTCTATTTAATATAGTGTGAAATTTTTTGGAATTAATTTTGAGTATAACTTTCCAAAATTTTTTGTCAATAGTCGGAGGCGGAAGCTCCGCGGGCAGCCGACTGCCGGTTTAAGTACTGTCAGATTTCTTAACTTCTCGTTTACAAAAAATTATACGCTGACAAATTTTCAAATTAACGACGGGGGGAAAATTTGAAGCGGGAGACATTGCAGGCAACACTCGCCCGCTGGTCGGAGGCCGACTGCCGGCGGTCAGCTTGACGAAACGCGACGCTATGAATATACTTTGCAAAAATTTTTACAACGAGGTATTAGTAGCAGGTGCTAAAGGACAAAAAATCGCGGCAGAACGAACTATTAAAAATTATTTCTTCTAATCCAATGATTACAGATAACGAACTGGCGACAAGTCTAAACGTCAGCGTCAGTACGATTCGTCTTGACCGCGCCTTAATGGGAGTACCTGAACTTCGTGAACGAATTAAAACAATGGCGGAGACTGCCGCGAGCAAGTTACAATCATTAAATCCTTCGGAGGTCATCGGCGAACTTCTCGAACTTGAGCCGGATAAATGGGCGTTGTCAGTGTTGCGCACGGCTAAGGATATGGCTTTTCGATTCACCGACATCGTGAGCGACAATTATATTTACGCTCAAGCCGGGTCAATCGCTGTTGCCGCCATCAATGCCGCGAAAGTCATAATAGATTCAATGCGCGGCGAATATAAAGGCCATGCTCGCGTCGGAGATATTTTAATCGCGCGGGCTAAAGTCGGAGTTAATCACGAAGGCAAAAAAATTGTAAGTGTCCGCACAAGAGTTGGCGATAAAGAAATTTTTGTCGGACGCTTTATTATCGAAATTTTAGATTAAGGCAGGTGAAAAATTTTGAGCGAAAAAAATATCGTGATCGCGCTTGACGCTATGGGAGGCGACAACGCACCCGCTGAAATTTGCGCAGGAGCTTTGAAAGCCGTTGAAAAATATAACGACATCGAAATCGTTTTGACGGGCGACAAAGAAAAAATTAAATCCTGCGGCGTCGATAATCCTCGAATCCATATTGAACACGCAAGCGAGATAATCGACCCTGACGAACACCCCGCAAACGCAATTCGCAAAAAGAAAAATTCAAGTTTAAGAATTGCTATGGAAATGGTCAGACGCGGCGACGCTCAAGGCTGTGTTTCAGCTGGAAGCACAGGGGCTATAGTCGCAGGTGGCGTTCTCGTTGTAGGCCGCTTGCCCGGCGTTGACAGACCCGCGCTAGGTGTTCCGATTCCGTCAATCGAAAAAGTTTCTTTGATGCTTGACGTCGGCGCGACTGTTCGCTGCACACCTAAAAATCTTTTGCAATTTGCTTTGATGGGCGAGTTATATTCAAGAAAAATTATGAATGTCGCAAACCCAGAAATAAAATTACTTTCAAACGGCACTGAAGAAATTAAGGGCGATGATACTGTTCTCGGTGCGCGCGAATTAATTGAACAATATGAAAAAATAAATTTCGGCGGCTATATCGAAGGTAACGAAGTCGTATGGGGACATGCTGACGTTATCGTCTGCGATGGCTTCAACGGCAATATAGCTTTGAAACTCGGCGAAGGCGTTATGCAGGGTTTGAAATCGTTATTGACCGACGAAGTTAAAAAATCTTTGATGGCGAAGGCCGGAATGGTTTTAATGGCTCCTGTCGTTAAAAAATTATGGAAACGATTTAATTACGAACAGTACGGCGGTTCGCCTCTGCTTGGCGTCAACGGAGCTGTAATTAAGGCGCACGGTCGTTCAAAGTCGCCGGCAATATTGAGCGCGGTATCAGTCGCAAGAAATTTTATTTACGAAAAAGTAAATGACCAGTTAGAAATAAGAAATGAGGGATAAATTTTATGTTATTGAGACAAGATAACAGAATTTGCAAATTACTCGGCACGAAATATCCTTTAATTCAGGGCGGCATGGCGTGGGTCGCAAACGCTGAACTCGCTTCGGCTGTCAGCAACGCCGGAGGACTTGGAATAATCGCAGCAGCGGCAACTCCTCCTGATATTTTGGAACAGGAAATTATAAAAGCTAAAAAATTAATCGAGCCCGGCCGGCCCTTCGGACTTAATATTATGTTGATGTCCCCAACTGCCGAGAGTGCTCTCGAAGTTGCTTTAAGACAGAGAGTTCCGGTCGTTACGACAGGAGCAGGGAGTCCGGGAAAATTTCTTGAAAAATTAAAACCCGCAGGCACGATTGTAATTCCTGTCGTCGCGTCAGTAGCTCAGGCCAAGCGCGTTGAAAAGCAGGGAGCTGATGCCGTAGTAGCTGAAGGCATGGAAGCGGGCGGCCATATCGGCGAACTTACAACGATGGTTTTAACCCCGCAAATTTCGCAGGCCGTGAAAATTCCTGTTATATGCGCGGGAGGTGTTGCTGACGGTCGTGGAGTCGTTGCGGCGTTCGCACTCGGCGCTGAAGGCGTTCAAGTCGGAACGAGATTTATTTGCTGCGAAGAGTGCACCGTTCACGCGAATTACAAGAAAGCCGTTTTAGACGCTCGCGACAGAAGCACGGCAATAACCGGGCAATCGCTCGGCCACCCGGTCAGATGTTTAAGGAATAAATTGACGGCAGAATTTGAAAAACTCGAAGCCGATCGCGCTCCTGCAAGTGAGATAGAAGCATTAGGCACAGGCAAGTTACGCGCCGCTGTAGTTGATGGCGATACGGATTGGGGCTCGTTAATGGCTGGACAGAGTGCGGCAATGGTCAACGAGATTCTCCCGGCGAAAGTCATAATTGAAAACATGTTCGCCGAAGCTGAAAAAATTTTATCTAAAGTTGGCGAGGTGAAAAAATAATGTCTTACGCTTTATGTTTCCCCGGCCAAGGCTCACAAGCTGTCGGAATGGGTAAAGAAATTTACGAGGCTTTTCACGCCGCGAAAGATGTTTTTGATGAAGCCGATGACGCTTTGAATTTTCATTTAACCGATTTAATTTTCAATGG
>JAFSUP010000016.1 GCA_017445205.1 Synergistaceae bacterium | reverse complement strand
TTGTGATATAATTGAAGGCAAGAAAAAAGTTACCTCGACGAGGGAAGGTAACTAAAAACTGGTCAACAGGCTGGGACGTCATTCCCAAACCTGATAAACCAGAGTTCGAGAACGCTACATCTTAATTACGCGGATTAATTCCGCTAACGTCGCTGTGAGTGCTGCAAGAGCCCACAGCAATTTTGTTATACGGGTGATCAAATCTTCGCATTTTTCCATGTAGCTCACCTCCTTTCCTAAAATTAATATAGGTCAGGAGGAATCCCCCTTGCGACCCCGTTCCTATAAAAGCAAACGCCTCGCCTAAAGATTATTTTAACATAAGACTTTTATGGTGTATAATAATGGGTAAGAAAAAGAGTGAGCCCCGACGAGGAAGAGCAACACTCTTAGAAAATTAGGGCTGCCGAAGATGGGCTGGGATTCCCACCATCGGACTTATGCCCTTACGGATAGGAATTACGCTTTGAGTTCACGGATAAGTTCCGTGATAACACGGATTAACTCCGTAATAGCTCGTGTAAGGTCGATTAAGACTTTTGCGAGCTTTATTATTCTCTCCACGTTCTCACCCCCTTGTATCTAGTACTCAGGGATAAGGCCCTGGCAACCTCGTTCCTATAGAAGCGAACGCCTCGCCTAAAAATTATTTTAACATAAAATAAGGAGAAAATAGAATGAACGCATTAAAAGAACGTATTTTGGGAGCAGTAACTGTGATGAATTGAAAAATTAAATAATGATGATTTTGAAATAGTGAAAAGCGAAGTAAGCGTATGTTAATAATTCTTCGTTATTTGTTATAATAGGCAATAGGATAAAGAGAAATTTGCAAATTTATTTTTTAATCTCTGTTTCCTAATTGAAAAAAGGGAGGTTATTAATAATATGGCGAAATATGTTTGCACAGTTTGCGGTTATGTTTATGACCCTGAAAAAGGCGACCCTGATAACGGAATTGCGCCGGGGACTGCGTGGGAAGACGTTCCTGAAGATTGGGTTTGCCCGCTGTGTGCAGTTGGAAAGGATATGTTTGAGGCTCAATAGAGTCTTTTAAAACTAAAGGTGAGAATGACAGCAAGAGGAGTCGAAAGGCTCCTTTTGTTTTTTATTTCCCCAAATACTTTAGGCATAGCATCGTTATATCATCAAATTGCGAAACACTGCCGCTAAATTCGTTTAGACTGTTCAAAACTGCGGCTTCGAGTTCCTTAGGTGCCGCGTCAGAATTTTTATTTAGAGTTTCAACAAGGCCGCCTTCGCCAAATAATTCTTCGTCGTGATTATTGGCTTCAATAACGCCATCAGTGTATAAAAAAATCGTGTCGCCACTTTGCAAATTTATTTTTCCCGCCGAGAACACAAGATTTTGTAAAATTGCTAAAGGTCGCGCGTGAATATCCTCGACGATTTCAAAATTTTTGCCGTTGCGACGCAAAGCGGGATATTCATGCCCGGCGTTCACGTAATTAATTTCGCCCGTCGAGATTGTCATTATTCCAAACCACAATGTAACGAACAACATCGCTTCATTGCCTTCGCATAACTTATCATTAACTTCACGAACGATATTTTGGATCGGCATATCCAACGAGAGCGCGCAATCTTTCAAAACCGTCTTTGCTGTCATCATGAAGAGCGCCGCTGAAATCCCTTTGCCTGATACGTCGCCGATAACTAACGCTATGTGGTCGTCGTCAATCATAAAGAAATCATAAAAATCTCCGCCGACTTCTCGCGCCGGCCTCATTGAAGCGTAAAGTGAAAACTCTTTCACGTTCGGAAAATCTCGTGGCAAAATTCCTTCCTGAATAGTCGCAGCTAATGAAAGCTCCGTAGCAATTCGCGCCTTGTCTGCTGAAAGCCGCGTGGCCTCTTCTGTATATTGATCAAGCGTTACGGCCAAGAGTGAAACATCATCTGCAAGACGTCCGATTTCATTTTTTGATTTTATTGTCTCGAGGTCGTCAACGATTGAAGCGCTATCTTTTCGTCGCGTGAACTCTCGAACGCTGCTTTGGACTTTCGCAAGCGGACGCAAGAGCAACATATAAAGCAGAAACATCAGCACGCCCCCGGCTATGATAAGGGATAAAGCATTTTTAATTTCAACAGAGATGACGCTGTTATAAATCGCGGCTTTGACGTCGTCCCAACGAAACGCCGCCGTAATGTGGCATAAAATTTTTCCGTCAACCTTCAGCGGCATGTAACCGTAAACGATTTCTTCTTTTTTAACTTTGACATTTTCAAATTCGTCGGACTCTTGGCCGGAGTCATACATCGATTTAATGACAGGGTGCTTCGATATATCCAGCGACCATATAGTACCGAGCTGCTCTTTTATAAATTCATCGTGATTTTCTTTATCGACAGCGTTAAAAAAAACAAAGGCCGCGTTCTCTTGATTATCAAGTGGCCGAACGCAATATAAAATAAATGGCTGCAACATCGTTTTGACTTCATCAAAATTTGCCATCAGTTCTCGATAACAGTACTCCGCAAATAAAAGCTGCTGATCCGGCAACAAGTTTTCAATTTCGTCGGGCGTTACAGTCTTTCGATGAATCAAAAAATTTGAGGGAACTTGAATATACTTTTGAAGATTGTCAAAGTCGCGAGAAGTGTCAATGAGTTCATAATTTTCGAGCCAATAATCCAGAAGCCACGCTATAGATTTATAACTGCTCATCATACCTCCGACATAGTGAGTCAAATTTCGTTTGTCTTCAATCAGTTCGGACATATAAGAATCAGAACCGCTGTAGAAAATTGCAAGTCCGTTAGTGGCTACAGCGGCACAAAATAACACCGTGATTATGACGGCCGTTTGAACTAAAATTTTTTTATTCTTATCTGACTGCATGAAATACAGTTAGGAGTTAGGAGTTAGGAAGTTAAAAACAAATCCTAAAATTCTAAATTAATTTTATTCAGTGGGTTCCTTGCCCCAAAGTCCTTTATTTTCTTGGCGTGCTTCGCGCTGGAAATGCACAAACAAATTCGCGTATCTTGAGTTCGGCTGAACGGTCATTAACTGCGCGTAGCCGTCTAATAATAATTTCGCGTTGAACATGTATTCGCGAATCGCGGCTTCGTCATCAAGGTCTTTTTTCGTCGGCTCTTTTGTCCAAACGTAAGCAAGCATTCTGCTGTAACGGTCTTTGACTTCGACATCAGTCTGAAGCCAAACGATTTTGTCAGTGAGTTCAGATTTTGTGAAGTTGCTCGCCTCTTTGCCGTAATACTGCACGGGCTTGTTCGGGTGAACAGTTTCGGGGGTGTCAACTCCAAGAAATCTCACGCGCTCTTTTGTATATTTGCTGCCATCGTCAAAAACGAAAGAGATAATCGCCGTGTCGCCATCGACAACTCGTTCGACTTTTGCTTTATAAACGGTGTTGCGTCGAATTTCAAGACTTTGAAGAGCGTTGGGGCCTTTGTGATAATGATACTCGCCGGTCTCTTTGTCATAATGGCCGCCGTTAGCGTCAAGTTTACCTGGGTGAGCGAACGAAACGCACGCAAAAGAAAAAATTAAAATTGCCGCAAGCGTAAAAATAAATCCGCGCTTAAACATTAAATCAAATCCTTTCGATAAAAATTAAAAAACTAAATCATAAATCACGCGTACAAAAAATAAACTTAATACGACAAGTATAACAGGCCGGACGGCTTTTGCTCCTCCCTTCTCAAAAAATCTCGCGCCGATATAGTTGCCGGCAATCGAGAAAAGCCCCGCGGTTGCTCCGACTATAAAAATTACTTTGCCGTTCATGAAATAGACCGCTATAGCCGCGATATTAGTTGCAAAGTTTATAGCCTTCGTTACACCGTTAGCCTTCTGAACGCTCAACTTCGCTGCGCCAGCCAATAATAACAACATGAAAGTCCCGGCGCCTGGTCCGTAAAAGCCATCATAAAATCCCAAAAAGAACGCAACGAGAACGCAAATTATATAAGTCCGTGTTGTTATTGGCGAAGAATCTTTTTCTTCAGTCAAGAGATTTTGACTTTTGAAAACGTAAATGGCCGTTACGGGCAGTATAAACAACATCAAAATTTTGAAAGCGTGATCGCTGATTAAAAGTGCCGTTCTTGCTCCTAACGATGAGCCAAGCATAGCGAAAATTATTCCGCACGCCGACAATTTCAACGGCATGTAGCCATCAAGCAAAAATTTTGTGAACGCTATCGAAGTTCCCATCGCCGAGCTTACTTTGTTCGTGCCTATCGCGTAATGCACAGGAAAGCCCGCGATTAAAAATGCCGGAAGCGTAATCAGACCGCCGCCGCCGCCTATCGCGTCAATTACTCCGCCTATAAATATCAAAGGACAGATTATAAAAAGTTGCGAAATTTGCCATTCCAATTTTTTAATTTCACCCGCAATGTTAAAATTTTTTCAATTCTAGCAGGTGAGGGAAAATCAGCGTGATTAAAAAAATTTTGCATACTTCCGACTGGCATTTAGGACGAAGATTAAAAAATCGTGAACGTTACGACGAGTTCAAAAAATTTTTTTCGTGGCTCGAAGACGTAATTAAAAATAAAAATATTGATGCGCTACTCGTCGCTGGAGATGTTTTCGACAACACAACGCCTTCAACAAGAGCGCAGGACCTTTATTACTCATTTTTGAGCCATGTCGCTCAATCTTCGTGCCGACATATCGTAATAATCTCCGGCAATCACGATTCACCGACTTTCATTGACGCTCCTAAAAATTTATTGCGGCTCTTCAAAATTCATGTTATCGGTCAGGCTTGCGAAGACGAAGTTATAACTCTCAACGACTCGTCAGGAAATCCGGAGCTAATCGTTTGTGCCGTTCCTTACCTTCGAGATCGCGATGTCCGAACTTTCAGCGCGTCTGATGAAGTTGACGACATGGAAAGCGATTTAATAGCCGGGATCAAAAATCATTATGAAAAAATTTTTTCTCACGCTTTGAATTTGCGCGGCGATTCTAAAATTCCGATTATCGCAATGGGACATTTATTCGCGCGGGGCGGACATGTAACCGACGGCGACGGCGTGCGCTCTCTTTACGTGGGGACGGCGATTGAAGTCGGCGATGATTTATTTCCTGACTTTTTGACTTACACGGCGCTTGGCCATTTGCACTCACCGCAAAAAATCGGGCGCGAAAATATTCGTTATAGTGGCGCACCGCTCGCAATGGGATTTGGAGAAGTCGGCAAAAATAAAGCGGTCTGTGTTCTCGAACTTGAAGGCGAAAATTTAATCGACATTAAAGAAATTTCTGTCCCTGTCTTTCAACGAATCGAACGAATTACAGGTGGCCTTGATGAAATTTTTTCTGCGATTGACGTTTTAGGATTTCAAAATGAATCTATTTGGCTCGAAATCACTTACACGGGCGACGAAACACAAGGCGATTTACAAGAACGGATTAGCGAGCGCGTGAAACTCTTCCCCAAAATTGAAGTTTTAACTTTGCGTGACGAGAGCAAGCGGCAGGGAGAAAATTTTAATCACGAATTTTCAAAAACACTTGAAGAGATTTCGCCCTCAGAGATGCTTGAAATTTTTTTCGAGAAGCACAACACGCCACAAAGTCAACGAGAAATTTTTATGCCGATGTATAACGAGCTTCTTCAAAATGAAAGGCTCTATAAGTAGTATATAATTTTTTCAATTCAAAAATTTTTTATGAAGTGGAGAAATTTTTTATGCCTACCTGTTTCCTTATTACGCCAATCGGTGAGGCCGGTTCAGAGACTCGCCAGTACTACGACGACTTGCGCGACTTGATAGTTAAACCCGTCCTTGAGCCAATGGGATTCACTGTCCTGCGCGGCGATCACCGTTCCGAAGCCGGGCAAATTGATATTGATGTAATTCGCGCTGTGCAAGAATCAGATCTTTGTATAGCGGATTTGAGTATGCCGAATCCGAATGTCTTTTACGAATTTGGCCGACGCGATGAAACCGGAAAGCCTTTGATCCTTTTGAAATCAAGAGGAAGCGACAGTTTGCCCGTGGACGTCGCGACAAGACGATATATTGAATACGATCTCGATACACGACGCGGGATTATTGACGCTCACGAACAATTAAAAAATTTTGTGAAGCCGTTAATGGAACGCGGATTTGAATCAAGCGGAACCGGCGCATCATTAGCGGAACTTGCCGAAGTAACGCGAAGAATCGAACGCAAAATAGATCGCCTTATGCACGGCACAAAAGGACAAACGCAGACACTTTCTTCAGACGGCGGCAACACCAGCGGAATCCCCAAAGGGGTAGATCCCAAAGATTATTTTATATATGCGTTAAGGCAGCAAAACATTCCCGCGGCTGAAGCAGCAATGAACGCCCTAAAAGTCAGAGTGAATCATCATCGCTGGCTCGATTTTTACGTCGAACAGGCAGCATCTATCGGTTCTGTGTCTGCCGGCGACATTTTAATTGAAAACGCTCGCGAGTTCATCGACGAATCAGAAACTTTCAAAGAAAAAACAGAATACCTCGGCTGTCTCACAACCAATTTACTCCGAACTGACAGAGAGTCTGCAAATCTGGAACTTGTTGAGCAAATATGCCGCGGCTTGAAGGCAACTTCAGAAAACGAAGACCCCGAATTACAGATAGAACCGTATAACCAACTGAACAGACTTTATTACGGGATTTATATCACAACTAAAGACCGCGAATGGCTGGAAAAGGCTCTGAAAGAACTTCGCGGGGCTCTTCAAATTAAAGAAGACGCAGCACACATTCACTACAATATAGCTACGTGTCTAAAAAGACGGAATGAAGAAGGCGATATGGAAATTGCGCTCGAACATGTCTTGCGCTGCATTGAACTTGACGGCGACGATTTAGACGATGACCATATCGAAACAGCTTGCGAAATTTTACACGAATTACAAGATGAACGCCTTTCAGAATTTTTAGACATGCTTGAAGGTGTCAACCAGATTAAAGCGACTCTTCTGCGTGGACGCCTGCAATGAAAATTTTAGGAATCTCGTTAAAAAATCTAAATTCCTTGCGCGGACAATGGACGATAGATTTATCTAATAAAATTTTTGAAAACGATGGAATTTTTGCGATAACAGGCCCAACCGGCGCGGGCAAAACTACAATTTTTGATGCTATATGTCTCGCGCTATATGGTCAGACTCCACGGCTCGGCGCAATTACAGAAAATAAAAATGAAATCATGTCGCGCAAAACGCGGGAATGTTTCGCAAAAGTCATTTTTGAGGCCAACGATAAAAAATTTATCAGCTCTTGGGCACAGCATTTTTCTAAGACAGGCAAAAAATTACAAACTCCTAAGCACGTTCTTTCAGATTATAAAACCGGCGAAATTTTTTCGGATAAAACTACAGAAACTCGCAAAAAAATTGAAGAGCTCATCGGGCTAGATTTCAAAAGATTCCGTCAGGCCGTTATGCTTGAACAGGGAGGCTTTGACGCTTTCTTGAAAGCCGACAAGAACGAGCGCGCGCAAATTTTGGAATTATTGACCGGAACGGAGATTTACAGCAAAATTTCTACGCTCGTCTATGAACAGTTTCTTAACGAACGCGAAAAACTCCGAAATATAATTTTCTTGCGCGACAGCAAAATGCCGCTTAATAATTCTCAAAGTGAAACCGAAATTTTAGATGCTATTGAAAAAATTAAAAAATCTTGCGAAGAAATTAAAACGCAGAGAAACGACTCACAAAAATCTCTCGATTGGTTGAGGGGAGTTTTGAAACTTGAAAACGAACTTCGCGAGATTCTTCACGAGATTTCTAAACTTGAAACGCGACGCGAAAATTTTATTTTTAATTCCCGAAGGCTCGAAGCTGCTCAAAGAGCTGCCGCTTTGCTCGTGGATTTTTCAAATTTAACTGCACAACGCGAAAATTATAAAAAAATTTGCTCACGCGTCAAAAAACTTGAAAACGACATCGCTACAGCTTCGGAATTAATTTCAGAAATTGAAAATCAGCAACTCCCCGGCCTTCAAAGCGCACTAAATGAGCTTACAAAAAATCTTCTTGACGCTTCGCCCGAAGAATTTTACGCGCGCAGCAAAGAACGAATGAGTATGTTTAGCGTTCTCGCCATTGACAAACGAAATATCGAGATTAATAAAGACAGAGCTAACAAAGATTTTGAGCAAGCGCAATTTTTGTTGAAGGCCGCTGAAGATAATCAGGCCGCAGCACAAGACGCTTATAACAAAGCTCTCGATGATTACGAACGTATAACTAGCCTTCGCGCCGAAGCGATTTTTGAAGCCGAACGCAAGAAGCTCCGGCCTGGTCTTCCATGCCCAATTTGTGGCGCGACTGAACACCCGCGAATTTTTAATCATGCCGAAAAAATCACAAGCGACTTTAGAAATAAAAATTTTGATGACGCTTTGAAGCTCGCGCGGGACAAATTGACAGCAGCACGGCGAAAACTCGACGAGGCTAACAAAAGACTCAATCTTGAAAGAGCTAACGAAAGCGCCGCCCGCACAAGACTTGATAATTTGGTTACGCAATTTAATAATTTATCTAAAAAGTACGAAGCTGACAAAATCGAAATTTCAAATCTCATGAATAAAATTGGCGTTTCTGTTAAAGTCGTTCAAGAAATTATCCCCGCGCTTGAAAATTGGCGAGCAAAAATTAAAAATCTCAACGAAGAAATTAAACGCGCTCAAGAACGACGAGAATTTTTTAACGCAAAAATTTCAGATAATAAAAATTCTTTGTCGCAAGAACGTTCGGAACTTGCAGCCTTGAAACACGAACTTGAAGAAGCCGAAGCAGAGTTTCAAAATAAACTTCGTGAAAAAAATTTTGACAACGAAGACGCTTTCAGAGCTTCAATTTTAGAACAGGAAGAAATTGAAAGATTGTTGCGTCTTAAAAATGAAATAGAAAATGAACAAACTCGCCTCATCGGAATTAAAGACAATACCGCGGCAAAACTCGAAATTGAAAAATCAAAAAATCTGACTTCAAAGCCACTCGATCAACTTGAATTAGAAATTAAAAATCTCGAAAAAAAATTTAATGATTTATTGCGTCAATCGTTAAGCTTTGAACACGAACTTGAAGATCGAAAAAAATTACAGGCTGAAATCGCTGAATTAAATCATCAATATGAAATTCAAGAAAAAATTTTTTCAAACTGGGCCGCTCTTAACGAGTTAATAGGCTCGGCCAAGGGCGACAAATTCAGAGTCTTTGCTCAAAAAATCACGCTCTCAATGATGATCGAACTTGCGAACGCTCAACTTGAAAGAATGAGCGGGCGTTACGTCCTCATGGCACGGCCTGAAAGCGAAGGACTTGAATTAAGCGTCCTTGATAAAGAACAAGCTGGCGAGATTCGTCCGACTGAAAATTTATCCGGCGGCGAAAAATTTATAATCAGTCTTGCGCTTGCGCTTGGCCTTTCTCAAATTTCGGGAAAAAAATCAAGAATCGACTCTTTATTTTTAGATGAAGGCTTCGGCTCGCTTGATGATGAAGCTTTGAGCATGGCTCTTGAAGCACTCGGTGAAGTCCAT
>JAFSUP010000108.1 GCA_017445205.1 Synergistaceae bacterium | reverse complement strand
GCGTAGAAAGCGTCATCATGTCCGAAAAATTCATCAGCAAAAAACATATGCCCGGAATATTCGCCCGCGAACAAAGCTCCGATCTCACGCATTTTAGCTTTGATTAAAGAGTGTCCGGACTTCCAATATAAAACTTTGCCGCCGAATTTTTCAGCGAGTTCGGGCAAAACTAAACTGCATTTCGGTTCTACGATTACGTCTGCGCCCTTGTGAGTCGCTAAAATTTCTTTCCAATATAAAGTCATTAATCTGTCGCCGGTTATCATTTCGCCTTTGTCATCAACGACTCCAATTCTGTCAGCGTCGCCATCGAATGCAAAGCCGACGTCAGCATGTTCAGCTTTAACGCGTTCGATTAATGCCTGCATGTTCTCACGCTTTTGCGGATCGGGGTGATGATTCGGGAAATGTCCGTCGGGTTCATCGAATAAAGAAATACATTCGCAGCCTAAAGACTCGAAAAATTTTTTTGCAGTCGGGCCCGCGGCTCCGTTGCCAGAATCACAGACTATCTTAAATTTTTTATTAAATGGCAAGTCGAATTTCGAAACGAGCATTTTTATATATTCGTCGTCAATGTCCGCGTGTGATAATTTGCCCTGTCCTTTTTCAAAATTTCCTGACTCGGCGATTAATCTTATATTCTGAACGTCCTGACCCCAGAGAGTCCCGCGCTCGAAGCAAAGTTTTACGCCGTTCATGTCCGGGGGATTGTGCGAGCCGGTTATCATGACGCCGCCATTAAAATTAAATTTTATCAAGCTCCAATATAACATAGGGGTTGTTACGAGTCCTACGTCGATAACGTCTAACCCGGTTGATAAAATTCCTTCGGTCAAAGCGGCCTTAATTCGCGGTGTTGAAAGTCTAGCGTCGCCGCCGATAGTAACGCCGTCAGTAACTTCGGCTCTGATTAACCACGTAGCATAAGCCTGACCGATTGCCCGCGCTGTCTCGTCTGTGAGTTCTTTGTCAGCGTTGCCGCGAATGTCGTATTCTCTGAAAATATTTTGTGGGATTGTCATAAAATTGTCAGCTCCTTTTGAAAAAGTGAGCCGCGCTCGAACGGGGTGGGCGGGTGGGAGTGAGAGCGCGGCTGAAAAAATTTTTTACAACATATAAAGCGAGATTCCGTAAATTGCAAGCACAGCCACGACTCCCTGAATCAAAGTTGCCATTGTCTGAGCCTTATACGCCGTGTTCAAGTCCATGTCGGAGAACTGCGTTACGACCCAGAAGTAAGAGTCATTAGCGTGCGAAACGACCATTGCGCCGCTTCCGATTGCAAGTGTAGCTAACACAGCTCCCATCGGTGCGCCGAGTCCTAATGACGCGAGCATCGGAGCAATAATCTGCGCTGTCGTTACGA
This sequence comes from Synergistaceae bacterium, assembly GCA_017445205.1. GTDB lineage: Bacteria > Synergistota > Synergistia > Synergistales > Aminobacteriaceae > JAFUXM01. The sequence goes on along the minus strand of JAFSUP010000108.1, from coordinate 19,638 downwards.
TTGCGACTGTCGAAGAGCCTTGAGCCGTCTTCAATGCTGCCGCGATTATAAACGGAAGGAAAATTCCAAAATTATAGCTTGAAAGAGCTTCGCCGATGTAAGTTCCAACGCCGCTAGCTGAAATTACCGCACCGAGTCCGCCGCCTGCTGCTGTGATCATGATGATGTTAGCACCGTCTTTGACGCCTTCACCGATCCAGCCGTTCGTAACTTCTTCAGTGAACGGAGCAAGGAAGAAACATAAAATCACGCCGATTGAAAGCGCGATAACAGGATTCCCTAAGAAATTCGTTACGATAAATAACATTGACTCTTTGCCGCCGATCTTCGCGAGTGTCGTCGGATAACTAACGAATGAGCTAATGCCGATTAAAATCAACGGAATTAAAATCGGAGCGAATGACTTGAACGCCGACGGGAGTTTTCCGTACTTCGCTTTTAGTTCTTCGTAAGATTCTCCGCTCTCGGCATTGTCATCAAACGGAACAGGAAGTTTCGGGCCTGCGATTAAAGCATAAATATAACCGGCGATAACGGAAATAATCGAAACAACACAGCCCCATATAATGACCATGCCTAAATCTGCGCCGAGTTCGTTAGCTGCCGCTATAGGGCCGGGGGTCGGAGGCACTAGCGTGTGTGTAGCGTAAAGTCCTGTTGAAAGAGCAATAGCCATCACTGAAAGTCTGATGCCGCTTCGACGAGCCAGAGATTTATTCAGCGAAGAAAGAATTACGAATCCGGAATCGCAAAATACCGGGATCGAAACGACCCAGCCGATTAAGCTCATGGCGAGCGCAGGACGTTTTTCACCGACGACTTTCAAAACGCTGTCGGCCATCGTAAAAGCCGCGCCGGACTTCTCGAGCATTGCGCCAATAATCGTGCCAAGCAAAATTACGATGCCGATACCGCGACAAGTTCCGCCGAAGCCGTTTAATATCGTGTCGAGGACTTTCGCCGGAGCCATTCCGACCGCCAAGCCCATTGCTAACGCGACTGCAAACAACGCCACGAACGGGTGAAACTTCATCTTTGAAATTAACAAGACCATTAAAATAATGGCAACAACCAGAATTACAACTAACATTGAACCCTGAACCATGAAAGTTTTTCTCCTTTGTATAAAATTTTTTATAAAATCTGGAACTTACAAAAATTATACATGAGGAAATTTTTTTAGGCAGGCAAAAATAAAAATGATTTAATATCGCTTATTTGAGATTGTCACGCCAGCAAAAAATTTCGTAAAATCTAAAAAATTTTTTTAAGGAGATTTTTTTATGATTAAAGAAGCAATAGTGAAAATTGTGAACAAAGGCGATTTGACTTATGACGAAGCTTACACCGTGATGAATGAAATCATGAACGGCGAAACGACAGCAACGCAAAACGCCGCGTTCTTGGCCGCACTTTCAACAAAGAGCGCACGAGCCGAAACGACTGACGAAATCGCAGGCTGCGCTGCCGCAATGAGAGCTCACGCTACGAAAGTCGAAACTAATATGGAAGTCTTTGAAATCGTTGGAACAGGTGGCGACAACGCCAGCAGCTTTAATATCTCGACGACTTCCGCAATCGTTGCCGCGGCCGGTGGTGTCAAAGTCGCTAAGCATGGAAACAGGGCCGCTTCTTCTCAATCTGGCACCGCCGATTGTCTTGAAGCCTTGGGCGTAAACATTAACCAAAGTCCTGCACGCTGCGTCGAACTTCTTAAAGAGGCCGGAATGTGTTTTTTCTTCGCTCAAAAGTATCACACGTCTATGAAGTACGTCGGTGCAATTCGTAAAGAGCTCGGTTTCAGAACAGTCTTTAATATTTTGGGGCCGCTCACTAATCCCGCGTCGCCGTCTATGCAGTTGCTTGGAGTTTACGATGAATATCTCGTTGAGCCGCTTGCACAAGTTCTCGTTAATCTTGGCGTTAAGCGCGGAATGGTCGTCTTCGGTCAAGATAAGCTCGATGAAATTTCATTAAGTTCACCCACAAAAATTTGTGAAATTCGCGACGGTTGGTTCAAGTCTTACGTGATAACGCCGGAAGACTTCGGCCTAAAACGTTGCACGAAAGAAGATTTGAAAGGCGGTTCGCCGGCCGACAATGCGAAAATCACTCTTGCGATTTTGAAAGGCGAGAAGGGCAGCAAGCGCGACGCGGTTTTGATGAACGCAGGGGCTTCGCTCTACATTGCGGACAAAGTTGACAGCATGAAGACCGGAATAAAATTAGCCGCCGATATAATCGACTCTGGAACAGCTTTTGAGACTTTGAATAAATTAATCGAAGTCAGCAACCGCCCGGAATAATTTTTCATCATGGACATCTTAGAACAGCTCGCACAACATGCCTGGGAGCGCGTCGAAATTGCGAAACAAAAAATTTCTCTCGAAGAATTAAAACAAAAAGCCGCGCTCGTGAAAAAAAATTTTGAATTTGAGAATGCCTTGAAGAAAAGCGGGCTTTCATTTATTTGTGAATGTAAGAAAGCGTCGCCGTCAAAGGGATTAATCGCGCCGGACTTTCCATATTTGCAAATTGCGAAGGACTACGAAGCCGCCGGGGCCGATTGTATTTCAGTTTTGACGGAGCCAAAATGGTTTCTTGGCGACAAAAATTTTCTTCGTGAGATTGCCGCATCGGTTTCGATCCCGTGCTTGCGAAAAGATTTCACCGTTGACGAATATATGATTTACGAAGCGAAGGCCCTCGGTGCGTCCGCGGTGCTTTTAATTTGTTCGATTCTGTCTGAAGCGCAGCTTAACGAATATCTCGCACTGTGCAACGAATTAAAAATTTCTGCTCTCGTTGAAGCTCACGACGAACGCGAAATTAAAATCGCTTTGAACGCCGGCGCGCGCGTTATCGGGGTCAACAATCGAAACCTCAAAGATTTTTCCGTCGATACTCAAAACGCTAAACAACTTCGAAAATTAATTCCCGAAGATGTGATTTTTGTATCTGAAAGCGGCGTGAAGACTATCGACGACGTTAAAGAAATTAAAAATTTTGGAGCCGATGCTGTTTTAATTGGTGAAGCGCTGATGAAAGCCTCCGACAAAAAAGCCATGCTCGAAAATTTTAGGCGTGCTTAAAAAATGACTAAGATAAAATTTTGCGGCCTTTCTCGACCTTGCGACGCCGTTTACGCAAATGAAATTAAACCGGATTACGTCGGCTTTGTATTTTTTGAACGAAGTCGGCGTAATATTCCTTTTGAACGCGCAGAAGAATTAAAAAAAATTCTCAAGCCTGAAATTAAAACTGTCGGTGTTTTTGTGAATGACGAGCCTGAAAAAATTTTGCGTTTTTCAAAAGTCCTCGATTTAATTCAGCTCCATGGCAACGAAAATGAAATTTACATTGAAAAATTAAAATCTTTAATTCACAAGCCCATAATAAAAGCGTTTCAGATTAAAGACGCACGAGAAATTAAAACGGCGTTGACGAGTCCTGCGGATTATATTATGTTCGACTCCGGGCAAGGCACAGGGAAAAATTTCAACTGGGATTTCATAAAAAATTTTTCGCGTGCTTATTTTCTTGCTGGTGGTCTTGACGCTGACAACGTAGCAGAGGCAATTAAAATTTTGAATCCATTCGCCGTTGACGTAAGCTCCGGAATTGAAACGGACGGTTTCAAAGATAAAATCAAAATGTCGGCTTTCGCGGCGGCTGTACGAAAGGAAAGTTAAAAAATTAAAATGACAAACCCAAAAGGACGCTTCGGAATTCATGGCGGGCAATATATCACAGAAACTCTCATGAACGCTGTTATAGAACTCGAAGAAGCTTATAATCATTATAAAGATGACCCGGACTTTAATTCTGAACTCACGGATTTATTTAATAATTACGCGGGGCGGCCTTCACGTTTATATTTTGCTAAACGAATGACGGAGGATTTAGGCGGCGCGAAAATTTATTTGAAACGCGAAGACCTGAATCACACAGGCGCTCACAAAATTAATAACGTCTTAGGCCAAGCGCTGCTCGCGAAAAAAATGGGCAAAACTCGTTTAATCGCAGAGACCGGCGCGGGACAACATGGAGTAGCGACAGCCACGGCAGCGGCGTTAATGAATATGCAGTGTGTCGTTTTCATGGGCGTCGAAGACACTCAAAGGCAAGCTCTCAATGTCTATCGAATGAAGTTGCTAGGCTCCGAAGTCGTTCCAGTCGAAACTGGCACAGGCACTCTTAAAGATGCTGTCTCTGAAGCTATGCGCGAATGGACTTCGAGAATTTCAGATACTCATTATTGCTTAGGGTCAGTCATGGGGCCTCACCCGTTCCCCACGATCGTGAGAGATTTTCAGGCGGTTATATCACGCGAAATTAAATCGCAGCTTCTTGAACTTGAAAATAAATTGCCTGATGTCGTTCTTGCATGTGTCGGAGGCGGCTCGAACGCAATCGGGAGCTTCTGGCATTTTATAAATGATAAAGACGTTCGATTAATCGGTTGCGAGGCTGCCGGGCGCGGCGTCGATACTTTTGAAACGGCTGCGACAATCGCGACTGGACGCCTTGGAATCTTTCACGGAATGAAATCATATTTTTGTCAAGACGAGTACGGACAAATAGCGCCGGTTTATTCAATTTCGGCTGGGCTTGATTATCCCGGTATCGGCCCTGAACACGCTCATCTTCATGATATAGGGCGCGCCGAATATGTCCCAATTACCGACGACGAAGCCGTGAACGCGTTTGAATATATCGCCAAGACCGAAGGCATAATCCCGGCTATCGAATCGGCACACGCTGTAGCTCACGCAATGAAAATCGCGCCTTCAATGAGCAAAGAAAAAATTATCGTAATCACAATTTCGGGACGTGGCGACAAAGATTGCGCAGCGATTGCGAGATACAGAGGTGAAAATATAAATGAGTAATATTCATAAAGCGTTTGAGAACGGCAAAGCCTTTATTCCGTTTATAACTTGTGGCGACCCTGACATTAACACGACGCTAGAAACTGTTCGTGCTGCTGTTGAAGCCGGAGCGGATTTAATTGAGCTTGGGATTCCGTTTTCTGATCCGACGGCTGAAGGGCCTGTTATTCAGGCCGCGAACCTGCGCGCATTGAAGGGCGGCGTTACGACGGACAAAATTTTTTCGATGGTAGAGGATTTAAGACGCGATATAAAAATTCCTATGGTGTTTATGACTTACGCAAACGTAATTTTTTCATACGGAACCGAAAAATTTATTTCACGCGCCCACGAAATTGGGATTGACGGACTTATAATTCCAGACTTGCCATTTGAAGAAAAAGAAGAGTTTTTGCCCGCGTGCCATAAGTACGGCGTTGATTTAATTTCAATGATAGCTCCGACGTCTGAAAATCGAATCGCAATGATCGCGCGCGAAGCTGAAGGATTTTTATATATAGTTTCAAGTTTGGGAGTTACGGGGACGCGAAGCGAAATTAAAACAGACCTTGCGAAAATTATCGAGGCCGTTCGGAAAAATTCAAAAATTCCTTGCGCTATAGGTTTTGGAATTTCGACGCCCGAACAAGCTAAAAAAATGGCCGCAATTTCTGACGGTGCTATCGTAGGCTCAGCGATAATAAAAATTTTGGCGAAGTATGGGACGCAAGCGCCGCGCTACGTCGGTGAATATGTTAAAGCGATGAAAGAGGCTGTGAGATAATAAATAAAATTTTTTAGAACGGAGGCTTTTTTCATGACCGAACGCGAGAAAATGATTCGCGGAGAATTATATTATCCTGGCGACCCAGAACTTACAGCCTTGAGACATAAAGCTCACAGACTTTGCACGCAATATAATCAAACGTTTGAAACTGACGAAGAGACGCGCGAAGCAATACTTCGGGAACTGCTCGGCAACTTCGACGCAGAAGAGCATTATTTTCAAGGGCCGATTTATTTTGATTATGGCGTGAATATTTTCATCGGGAAAAATTTTTACGCGAACTTTAACACAACGATTCTTGACGTTTGCCCCGTTACGATTGGCGATAACGTCATGCTCGGGACGGGCGTATCACTCTTAACACCGGTGCACCCTCTGAAATTCAAGGAAAGAAATCCGAGGCCAAGCGCAGACGGCGAATTAAGAGTTCTTGAATATGCAAAGCCGATCGTGATTGAAGATAATTGTTGGATAGCTTCAAATGTTACTGTCGTCGGAGGCGTAACGATAGGCGCAGGGAGTGTAATAGGAGCCGGAAGCGTTGTAACTCGCGACATACCCCCGAACAGTTTCGCGGCGGGCAATCCTTGTAAAGTCATAAAAGAAATCGAAAATTAAAGCCGTGTTTCTGCACGGCTGATTTTTAGAATGTGTTTCTTAACTTGTTAGGCTTCGGCTTAGGTTTTGCGTTCTGGAAAATTCCGATCCCGCCGAATGGTGAAGGAGCTTTTATTTTTGTCGGAGGAGTTACCGGCTTTTGAACATCTTTCGGAGGCTCCGGCTTATCGGGAAGCGCTTTGACTTCTTGCGGCTTACTCTCTGTTGAAGGAGCTGAAGAAGGTGAAGAAATATCAAAAAGTTTTTTCCCGTCGGTAACTCTGAAATCATAAATATTCCCGATGAACATTCCGTCAGAATCCCATGAAGATTTTCCGAGATAAGCAATCGAATAATAACGGCGCGGAATCGCTGCATCAATTTTTGCTTTCAGTTCGTCGTTTATATAAATCCACGATATAGTTCTTGCATGGTCATAGACGATCGCAAAATGAAAAAGTTTATCGACTAAAGGCCCTACGGTTTTCGTTTTGCCTTCGACGTCAAAGACAACATCGCTGCCGCTTCCGTATCGACTTAATAAAATTCTCTTGCCGCTCTTGGCCTCAACGTTAAATTCAAAAACTCTTCCATAGCTTCCGCAGTCCGTGTCAATGAATGCCCACCCGTCAATCGTGAAATCCCGGCCGCCTAAAGAAATTCCTTCTTCGGCTTGCAAGTATGACTCGCCGTCTAACTGTAATTTAGCTTCAGAAATAACGGGTGAGCCGTTCGCTGTCCATTCATTGCCGGCATCGTCTTTGAAGTCATTTCTTAAATGTAGCATCACGGATTCATTAACGGGCTTCTCTTGAACTTCCGGGGGCGTGAAATTGTCGTCCCAAAGTTTTTTGCCGTCAGTAACTCTGAAGTTATAGAGATACCCTGCGAACATGCCATCGGAATCCCATGATGACTTTCCAAGGTAAGCAATCGAATAATAGCGTCGCGGAATTGCAGAATCAATTTTTGCTTTTAATTCGCCGTTTATATAGAGCCACGATATAGTTCTTGCGTGGTCATAAACAATCGCAAAATGAAAGAGCTTATCGATTAACGGGCCTACGGTTTTAGTTTCGCTCTCGACATCGAAAATAATATCGCTGCCACTGCCGTAACGGCTCAATGAAATTCTTTTGCTGTTCTTGGCCGCAACGTTAAATTCAAAAATTCTTCCGTAGCTTCCGCAGCTTGTGTCAATGAACGCCCAGCCGTCAATCGTAAAGTCCCGGCCGCCTAATGAAATTCCGCCTTCAGCTTGCAAGTAAGACTCGCCATTTAATTGCAAAGCTGGACGAAGTGAAGCCGCTCCGCGTGAATTTGTTTCAGCTACTACGGGCTTGTTGTTGCCGTGGGCTTTCCAGACAGTCCCGCTGCCGTCGGTGAAATCATTATCGAAATTTAACATGACCGATTCGACTTCTGGAATTTCTTGAACGTCGGGAGGCGTGAATTTATCTTTCCAGAGTGCTTGGCCGTCGCTAACTCTAAATTCATAAATGTAGCCAACAAATGCTCCGTCTGAATCCCATGAAGACTTGCCGATGTAAGAAATTTCATATTTTCGTTCGGGCAATTTAATTTTAATCGTGTCTTTTAATTTGCCATTTATGTAAAACGAAACTAATTCTTTCTCGTCCTCATAAACGTAAGCAAAATGAAAAAGTTTATCTACGCATTGACTTACAGTTTTAGTTTTTCCGTCGGCATCAAAAACTAAGTCGGAGCCGCTGCCGTAGCGTGATAGCATAATGCGCTTGCTGCCCTTTGCTTCGGTGTTGAACTCAAAAATTCTTCCATAGCTCCCGCAGTTTGTGTCGATGAATGCCCAGCCGTCAATCGTGAAATCTTTGCCGCCTAAAGAAATTCCGCCTTCAGCTTGCAAAGACGACTTCCCGTCTAACTGTAACGCCGGACGAAGTGAGGCCGCGCCTCTGGGATTAGTCATTGAGACTGTAGGCTTACCTTCGGTTTTCCAAGTGTTGCCGCCGTCGTCTTGAGTCGGTGAAGAATCGAAGTGAAGAATTATTGACGCGTCAGCAGCTAATGACAAAGTGAAAATAAAAATCAGCGTGAGAAACAAAAATTTTTTCATTAAAAATCATCTCCTGCTTTTTGAATTTTAATTTTTTAAAAACTCCGGCAAAATTTTTTCAAGTTCTTCAAATTTATATTCGCCGAATGGTTTTCCCTCTTTGAATAAAACAGCACCGCCGGGCGTTCCTGCGATCCCGTATTGAGCGTGGCGCGCTTCTTTCGGGCCGTTGACCTCGCACCCCATGACAGCAAGTGAAACGCCGTCAGGAAGATTTTTTAACATCGGCTCAACAACTTTCACGAGCTTCATGACGTCGGCGCGTCTTCGTCCGCAAGTCGGACATGAAATTAAATTCACGCCTTTAACTCGAAGCTCAAGAGATTTTAAAATTTCGTAGCCGACTTTTACTTCGCGCTCGGGTTCGTCCGTCAATGATACTCGCAACGTGTCGCCGATCCCTTTTAATAATAAATTCGAGATACACGCCGTGCCTTTGACAATGCCGCCATCGCCGGGGCCCGCTTCGGTCAAACCTATGTGCATGGGAAATTCAGGATAATTCGCCGCGATTAACTCGTTAGCTTTGATACATTCAGGGACGCTCGAAGACTTTGCCGACAAAATTAAATTCGTGAAATTTTGGCTCAATAATAATTCGGCCTGTTCACGCACCGCTATATAAAGTGCTTCGGCTCTGTTGCCCTTGGCCGCGTCAAGTTGAGCTAAAGAGATTGAACCGCCGTTCGCACCGATCCGAATTACAACGCCGAGATTTTTCGCGGTCGTGATGACATCATTTAATTTGTTCAAAGGCATGTTGCCGGGATTAATTCGTATTGCGCGACAGCCAGCTTCCATAGCTGCGAGTGCCAAGGCCGGGTCGAAATGAATATCAGCCATTATTGTAAGCTTCGTATGTTCGACGAGAAATTTCAAGTCTTCCGCGTACTCCAGACGAGGCAAAGCCGCGCGCGCCATTTCGCAACCACAATTAATCAATCGTTCGCACTGCGCTAAAACTTCTTCGCGCTTATCGAGAGAAATTTTTAACATGCTCTCGACACGAACAGGAGCATTGCCGCCGATTGTTAAATCATTAATTTTTACTTGTCGTTTGCTGTTCATGATCTTTAATTCTTAATGTGTGAAAAATAAATTGTAAACGTCTTTGCATGTTACCAAAATCATCAACGATATTAAAAGCACAAATCCCGCCGTGTGAATCCACTCTTCGACTTTTTCAGGCAGCCTTCGCCGCACAATCATTTCGAGAAGCACAAATAGCAATCTTCCGCCGTCAAGTGCAGGGATCGGGAACAAATTCAAAATTCCAAGATTAAGCGCGATTATTGCAATGAAAGTCAAGAAATCCCAAAATCCTGAACGCAGCGCCTTGCCTGACATCGACGCTATACCCACAGGCCCCGTAACGTCAGCTTCTTGACGTCGCGTAATTAATTCATAAAAGCCGCGCAGCATCATTGAAGTCATTCGATACGTATAACCTAGCGAACTTCTACAAGCTTTTAAAAAACTGTAGCGCGCATAAGAAGGCGCCACGCCGAGCATAGGTCGCCCGTACTCTTCGTTATTAGGGATTTGAAGGTTAAGTGAAAGAATTTCTTCGCCGCGTTTAATTTCAAGATTTACATTTTCATTCTTTAGACTTTCTACGCGGACTTTCTCTGACATCTCGCGCCATCTTGAAACTTTCTCGCCGTTGACGCTCAAAACTTCGTCACCAACTCTCATGCCCGCAATCTCGGACGGGAAGCCCGGCATAATCTCCCCGATTTTCGTGCTCTCCATGTCCAAAACGCCATGACCGTATAAAAACGCAGCCATTAAAATTACAGCGAGTAGGATATTAAACAAAGAGCCGTTGAGCAAAATTAAAAATCTTTTCCACGCGGGCTGCTCGTCAAAACCCATGCCGGGGATAACGATTTCGTCTTCTTCGTCTTCGTTCATGCCCGCTAAGCGACAGAAGCCTCCGACAGGAAATAATCGCCATGACCATAGCATATTCGTTTTTGGATTTCGATGTTGAAGAATTGCCGGCCCCATTCCGAAAGCAAACTCGTGAACTTGAACGCCCAAAATTTTTGCGGTTATATAATGTCCGTACTCGTGAACTAAGACACAGACCGCTATAACTATAATGAAAGCCACCAGAGCTGTAAACAAAATTTTAATTCCTTTCTTTTCTTTTTTCATTAGCAGTAGTCAGCATAGTATATAATACTTTGGCCGTGTGCTAAAATAACGAAAACCTTTGCGGGGGTGGCGGAACTGGTAGACGCGCTAGACTTAGGATCTAGTGTCCATGACATAGGGGTTCAAGTCCCCTCCTCCGCACCACTCTTTAGGAGGCTGATTTTCATGAAAGGCATCGTTTTAGCTGGAGGAAGCGGCACGCGTCTTTATCCTCTTACGTTGGTTACTTCTAAACAACTTCTGCCTGTTTATGACAAACCTATGATTTATTATCCCGTTTCAATTTTAATGCAGGCAAAAATCAAAGACATTTTAATAATATCAACTCCCGACGACTTACCAAGATTTGAAAAACTTTTAGGCGACGGCTCACAATTCGGCGTGAATTTTTCTTACGCTGAACAAAAATCTCCTGACGGTCTGGCGCAGGCATTCATAATTGGAAGAAACTTCATCGGCTCAGACACTGTCGCAATGATTTTGGGCGATAATATTTTCTCTGGCCAAGGGCTCGTTAAGAAACTCAATGAAGCCGTCAACAATGCCGAGTCAGGCAAGGGCGCAACGATTTTCGGCTATTATGTCGATGACCCGGAACGCTTCGGGATTGTCGAATTTGATTCACGCGGCCGGGCAATCTCAATCGAAGAAAAGCCCGAACACCCGAAGAGTAATTATTGCGTAACGGGACTTTATTTTTACGACAACAGAGTTATAAACTTCGCAGAAAATCTTAAACCTTCAAAGCGCGGCGAACTCGAAATCACGGACTTAAACAGAATCTATTTAGAGCGCGGTGAATTAAACGTTGAACTCTTAGGACAGGGCTTCACGTGGCTCGATACAGGGACGCACGAAAGCTTAGTTGACGCTACAAATTTTGTTCGCACTGTCGAAACTCATCAGCATAGAAAGATCGCTTGCCTCGAAGAACTTGCTTACTTAAACGGCTGGATAACTCGCGAAGATGTCTTGAAAGTCTACGAACGATTAAAAAAGAATCAATATGGCCAATATTTGAAAGATGTTTTAGAGGGGAAGTATCTCGATGCAAGACGCTAAAAAATTTTTTATCACCGGTGCAAACGGTCAGCTAGGACGCGATTTAATTCATGAACTTTCTTCACGTGGCTTTGAATGCGTCGGCTCTGACTTAGGAGAAACTTTCACAGGCTCCGAAGCGTGCGAATATATTCAGCTTGACATCACGAATTATAAAAACGTCGAAGCGGCTTTGAAAAAAATTTTGCCGGATAGAATTATTCACTGCGCGGCATGGACAGCGGTTGACGCAGCCGAAGACGAAGTTAATAGAGATAAAGTTTTCGCAGTCAACGTAACCGGAACTTCAAATATCGCTCGGGCTTGCAAAGAAATTGATTCCGTAATGACTTACATAAGCACGGATTATATTTTCGACGGAACTGGAACGCGGCCATGGCTCCCGGAAGATGAAAATTTTGCTCCGTTGAATTTTTACGGACTCACGAAACTTGAAGGCGAGCTTGCTGTAAAAAAATTGCTTGAAAAATTTTTCATTGTTCGTATAGCGTGGGTGTTCGGAGCTAACGGAAATAATTTTGTTAAGACCATGTTAAAAATTTCAAAAACTCATGACACTTTGCGCGTCGTAAATGATCAGATCGGAACGCCGACTTACACGCCGGATTTAGCGCGCTTGCTCGTCGATATAAATCTCACTGAAAAATTCGGAATTTATCACGCGACTAACGAAGGCGGCTATATAAGCTGGTACGATTACGCAAAAGAAATTTTTTCTCAAGCCGGAATTAATGTTAAAGTCGTCCCTGTATCGAGTTTCGATTACGGAGCGTCGAAGGCCAAGCGCCCTTTTAATTCGCGGCTCGATAAATCAAAATTAAAATCTTCAGGCTTTGAACCGTTGCCCACGTGGCAGGACGCTTTAAAAAGATACTTAGAAGCAAGTAGGAATTAGGAAGTAGGAGGTAGGAAGTAAAGAATCATGGGGCAGATAAAAGTTTATTTTAACGTCGGCGAGATCGAAGGACTTAGCGTCATAGTCCCGACTGTTCACGGAGATCAGCGCGGCTATTTCAGCGAGACTTATAACAAACGCGACATGCAAGAAGCCGGATTTAATTTCGACTTTGTTCAAGATAATCAGAGCAGCAGCACTAAGGGAGTTTTGCGCGGTCTTCACTTTCAAATTAAATATCCGCAAACAAAATTAGTTCGTGTGATTAGCGGCTCGGTATTCGATGTTGCTGTTGACTTGCGCAGGGACAGTAAAACTTTTGGCAAATATTACGGCGTTGAGCTTAGCGCGGAAAATCACAGACAGCTTTTAATCCCTAAAAATTTTGCTCACGGCTTTTTAGTTTTGTCGGACACTGCGGAATTTTGTTACAAGTGCGATGACTTTTATCACCCGAACGACGAAGGCGGAATAATTTTTTCAGACCCCGATATTAATATCGAATGGCCGAAAATTGATGTTCCGTTCATTCTTTCAGACAAAGACAAAAAATTAAAAACATTGAAGGAGACATTTTAAGTATGAAAATTTTAATCACAGGCGGCGCAGGATTTATTGGAAGCAATTTTATTTTTTACATGCTCGAACAGCACCCTGACTATAAAATCATCTGCGTTGACAAACTGACTTACGCGGGAAATCTCGAGACGCTAAAAAATTTAATCGCCGGGAATCAAATTGAATTTTTCAAACTTGACATTTGTGACCGCGGACGAATCTACGATTTATTTGACCGTGAACGCCCTGACATCGTTGTAAATTTTGCCGCCGAATCTCATGTTGACCGCTCAATCACAGACCCGGGAATTTTTTTATTCACCAACACGCTTGGCACGGGAGTTTTATTAGATGCTTCAGTAAAATTCGGCGTGAAACGCTTTCATCAAATTAGCACCGATGAAGTTTACGGAGATTTGCCGCTTGACCGTCCCGATTTATTTTTCACGGAACGAACGCCGCTGAAAACTTCTTCGCCGTATTCGTCATCAAAAGCCGGCGCAGATTTATTAACGCTCGCTTATCACCGCACTTATAATTTGCCAGTGAGTGTCAGTCGCTGCTCGAACAATTACGGGCCTTATCAATTCCCGGAAAAATTAATCCCATTGATGATTAATAACGCTCTTAACGATGAACCGCTTCCGGTTTATGGCAAAGGCGAGAACGTCCGCGACTGGCTGTATGTTCGTGACCACTGCCGCGCCGTAGACTTAATAATTCACGACGAGAAATCAAACGGCGAAGTCTATAATATTGGCGGTCATAACGAAATGCGAAACATCGACATCGTGAAGTTAATTTGCCGTGAGTTAGGCAAGTCTGAAAGTTTAATCAAGTTTGTAACTGACCGCAAAGGGCACGATTTACGTTACGCGATTGACCCTGAAAAAATTTATATCAGGCTCGGCTGGCTGCCCGAAACGAAATTTGCCGACGGAATTAAGAAAACAATTTCGTGGTATCTGAATAATAAATCATGGTGGGAGCCACTTATAAACAGGAGATAATTAGAATGGACGAGCAACAGGAAAGAGCTCAAGCGAATCAACTTCCGCAATCTGTTTTAAGTTTATTGCGATAAAAAAACAGGAAGCGAAAAAACTTCCTGTTTTTTAAATTAACCGCCAAGGTACGCTTTTCTGACGGCTTCCGAAGCTAAAAGCTCTTGGCCTGTCCCTGTCGTTACGATTTTCCCGGTTTCCATGACGTAACCGCGGCTCGCTATGCTCAAAGCCATCTGCGCGTTCTGTTCGACTAATAGAATCGTCGCTCCGGTCTTGTGTAAGTCGGCAATAATTTCAAAAATCTGTTCAACAAGTATCGGAGCAAGTCCCATTGAGGGCTCGTCAAGCATTAATAGCTTCGGCCGACTCATTAAAGCGCGTCCCATTGCGAGCATCTGCTGCTCACCGCCTGAAAGAGTCCCGGCGGTCTGATACATTCGCTCTTTGAGTCTAGGAAATAACGAATAGACTTTTTCTAAATCGTCTTCGATGTCGCTTGAGTTATTCTGCGTGAAAGCTCCCATCTCTAGATTTTCCTGAACAGTCATTTGAGCAAAGACCCGGCGACCTTCAGGGACTTGCGCGAGGCCCTTATAAACGACTTTATGCGGCGGAACTTTCGCTAGCGCTTCGCCTAAAAACGAAATACTCCCCGTTGACGGGTGCAAAAGTCCTGAAATTGTATTTAGAGTTGTTGACTTGCCCGCACCGTTCGCACCGATTAACGTAACAATTTCGCCGTTATAAACTTCAAACGAGATTCCTTTAATCGCGTGAATGCTTCCGTAGTAGACATTAATATTTTCAACTTTTAAAACTGGTTCAGCCATTTTTTAAGCCTCCTTTCGTCTGCCGAGATAAGCTTCAATGACAGCCGGATTATTTTGGATTTCGTCAGGCGTGCCTTTGGCAATGACGTGGCCAAAATTCAAAACGCAAATTCCTTCACATATATTCATGACGAGGCTCATATCGTGCTCAATTAAAATAATAGCGATCTGAAACATTTCGTGAACTTTGCGAATATTATCCATCAAGTCGGCAGTTTCTGAAGGATTCATTCCTGCGGCCGGCTCGTCAAGCAACAACAACGACGGATTAGTAGCGAGTGCGCGAACGATTTCGAGTCTTCGCTGTGCGCCATACGGGAGCGAACCTGCTCTGACGTCGGCCATATCCTGCATATCGAAAATCGAAAGTAATTTCAAAGCTCTTCGATGTGCGGCAATTTCTTCGCGGCGATAATTCGGAAGTCTTAAAATCGCGCTTAACATGTTGTAACGCATGTCATTGTTCATAGCGGCCTTGACGTTATCGACGACGCTTAAATTTTTGAAGAGCCTGATATTTTGAAACGTCCTTGCGATTCCGGCGCGATTAACTTGCATTGTGTTCATGCCGTGAGTGTCGCGACCGTTTAATAAAATCGTTCCTGTTGTCGGCTGATAGACTTTCGTCAGCAAATTAAAAACTGTAGTTTTTCCTGCGCCGTTCGGGCCGATTAATCCGACAATTTCCGTGCGTCCTACGGTGAAATTAAAATCTTCAACGGCTTTGATGCCGCCGAGAGTTATTCCTAAGTTCACGCATTTAAGAACAGGTTCGCGTGAAGCGTCGCGCTCCGGAAGAATCGTAGTTGACGGTATAGAAACGTATTTAGTTTTAGATTTTGCCATTATTATTCAGCCTCCTCTCTGCGCTTAAACGGATTGAGACGATTGAGAAAAGATTTTATTTCGGCGTTGTTCGTTGCTAACATCATAACGATTAAGATAATCGCATAGAGCAGCATTCGATAATCAGAGAATTGTCGCAGCTTCTCGGGGAGAATCGTTAAGACCGCCGCCGCGATTATGCCGCCGAGCATATTGCCTTGACCACCTAAGACCACGAACACGAGAATTAAAATCGAAGTATTGAAATCGAATTTGTTAGCTACGATTGTGGAGTAATTCATCGCAAATAACGCTCCCGCCGCTCCTGCTAAAGCTGCCGACGTAACGAAGGCCATCATTTTATATTTTGTGATGTCGAGTCCGATACTTTCAGCCGCTATTCTGTCGTCGCGAATGGCCATGAACGCACGCCCCGAACGAGAGTTCACGAGATTAAACACAATCATTAACGCTATCATGACTAATATAAATCCGGCCGGGAAAGTTGAAATTTTTTGAATGCCGCTTATCCCCATTGGGCCTTTTATGATTAATCGCCCGCCTTTTAATAATCGTGTTGTATCTGTGAGCATACTAAAATGAATCCCGCCGGAGTCAACGCCCATATAAAAATTATTTAGAATGCTTTTAATAATTTCTCCGAATGCAAGCGTAACGATAGCCAAATAATCGCCCTTGAGTCTTAAAACGGGAATGCCGATTAAAAATCCTGCGAACGCCGCGAACATTGCCGCAACTATCATAGCGATGGCGAGTCTTGCGGGCGCAAACGGAAGAACTTTTTGCAACAATATCGCCGTAGCTACGCCAGAGAACGCTCCGACCGACATAAAGCCGGCGTGTCCTAATGATAATTCGCCTGAAATTCCTACGACAAGATTTAATGACACAGCCATGACCATATAAGCACAAATCGGAACTAACATTCCGCGCATTGACGAACTTAAAAATTTTGTGCTGCTCATGGTCTGGCAGATTATATAAGCAAGAATTACTATTCCGTAAGTTAAATAGATTCTTCGAGCTTCAACGCGTTTAAGATTAATTAATCTTCTCATTGTCATATATATTTTTTCGCTCCTAACTGCCTATACTTTTTCCTGAGTTTGTTTGCCAAGCAGGCCCGACGGTTTCACAAGTAATACGACTATTAAAACTCCAAACACGACCGCGTCAGAGAGTTGGCTCGATATATAGGCCTTCGCAAAAATTTCAATAACGCCGAGCATGATTCCGCCTAAGAACGCCCCCGGTATTGAGCCAATTCCGCCGAAAACTGCCGCCGTGAATGCTTTAATGCCCGGCAAAGAGCCCGTTGTCGGCATCAAAGTCGGATACGCTGAACATAATAACGCTCCTGCGATTGCTGCAAGTCCTGAACCGATTGCGAATGTCAAAGATATAGTTGCGTTGACGTTAATTCCCATTAACTGTGCCGCGCCTTTGTCTTCTGAACACGCACGCATGGCCTTGCCCAGTTTCGTTTTGCTGATGAAAAGCGAAAGCACGACCATTATTATTAAACAAGTTGCTATAGTCAAAGCTGTTACGTGAGAAACTGATAACGCGCCCTCGAATAATTTGAAAGAGCCGCGCCCGATAATCGACGGGAAAACTTTGGGATTTGAAGACCATAATAAAAGCGCAGTGTTCTGAAGAAAATAACTCATGCCGATAGCTGTAATTAAGACTGCGAGCGACGGAGCTTGACGAAGCGGCTTATATGCAAGACGTTCAACTATGATTCCCAAAAGCGTGCAGACTAACATAGCGAGCGCAACGCCCACGAAAGGATTAAGACCATAGCGCGAGATTGCATAGAAACACACATAAGCTCCGACCATGATTACATCGCCGTGAGCAAAATTTAACATTTTGGCAATGCCGTAAACCATCGTATAGCCAAGCGCGATAATGGCGTAGATGCTTCCGAGGCTTATCCCGCTGATAAAAAAATTCAAAAATATCATTGAGAACTGTTATCTCCTTAAAAATTTGTGAAAAAAAAGCAGCTTGAGATTTTAAGGCCGCATTTCTCAAACTGCTTCTTAATTAGGTGAAGTAGGAACGAAAAAAATTTTTTCACTCCTCACTTCTAATTCCTAACTCCTAATTGCCTTAATCAAGTCCGACGTAAACGCCGTCTTTGATAATCATACCCTTCGGGTCTTTTGTAACTTCGCCGTTCGCTAACCACTTTACGTTTTCGCCGGTTACGCCGTTGAATGTCATTGACGTAAACTGCTCAATCATCTTTGCACAAAGTGCTTCCGCGTCCATGTCGGCTGTGGCTTTGGCAAGTTCAAGAGCTTCTTTGTAGGCGTATACGCAGTCATAACCGTCGGCCGCGAACTGATTCGGAACTTCGCCGTGCTTTTCCTGATACTTCGCTACGAATTTTTGAGTTTTTTCGTCTTTTGCGTCAGCGTTGAACGGTGTTAATAACATGACGCCTTCAGCGAGTGATTTGTCGAAGCCTTCCATCGTTAAAATTCCGTCCATGCCGTCAATTCCGAACCATTTCGGAGCATAGCCCATAGCGGCAGCCTGTGAAAGAATTAATGAAGCCGGCTGATAATACATCGGAAGGAAAACGAGTTCAGCGCCTTTAGTCTGAGCGTCGGTAAGCTGAACAGAGAAGTCCGTGTCGTTGCCATCGGCAAATGTCATGTCGCTGACGATCTCAAGGCCGTACTTCGGAGCGTTCTCTACGAACGTATCATAAACGCCTTTTGAATAAACGTCATCATTTTTCCAAATTACCGCGACTTTTTTGGCAAGTTTCTTTTCGCCGATATACTGCGCGCTTGCTGTTCCCTGGTTGGGGTCAACGAAGCACATCTGGAAGACGTTATCTTTGCCTTCGGTTACTGCCGCTGATGAAGCTGACGGAGTAAGAGCAAAAATTCTGTCCGCAAAGTTCTCGGCTGCTGTTGCCTCGGCTGGCTTTGAAGTTACGGAACCTAATGAAATCTGCATTCCCCAGTCTTTGAGAGCGTTATAAGCGTTGACGGCTTTCTCTGCGTCGTGGGTGTCATCTTCGTAACGAAGTTCAAACTGAATATCGCCGCCCATAGCGTTGATTTCTTCTACAGCGATCTCGGCACCGTTTTTGGCCGCGTTACCATAGATTGCCGCACCGCCTGTAAGAGGGCCAGTGCCTCCGATTTTGAAAGCTGCTCCGAATGCGCTTGAGGTCATGGCGAGAATCAAAAGTGCGCACGTTAAAATCTTTTTCATGATTAAAAATCTCCTTTTTAAAAATTTTTATGCTTAACTTGAAAAATCTCTACGGCCCGAAGAAAATTTTTTCAAGATTAAAGCCCGATAAAAGATTATAAAAAAAGCGGCTGTATAAATCAGGCCGCCTCCTTCTTCCCGTTATATTCAGGACATTTTATAGAAAATCTGGCGCGGTAGGCAGGATTCGAACCCACGACCTAAGGCTCCGTAGGCCTTCGCTCTATCCAGCTGAGCTACTACCGCAGGAAAGTTTCACATTAATGGCGGTGGGTGTGAGATTCGAACTCACGATAGAGTTATTAGACCCTATACTCACTTAGCAGGCGAGCGCCTTCAGCCTCTCGGCCAACCCACCATTAAGCAAAACGTTGTATATATTATAACGGCTTTAATTTATTGTCAAATATTAAAATTTTTTTCACTCAAAATTTTTCTTGACTTTGAATAAGTTTGCTGTAAAATTTCCTCGAAGCGAAAAAATAATTTGGGTGATTAGCTCAGGGGTAGTAGCGCTTCCTTCACACGGAAGAGGTCACTGGTGCGAACCCAGTACCACCCACCAGAATGGACTTCGGATTAGTCCGTTGAAATATAAAAAAACCGTCGGAGAGGCGGTTTTTCTGCTATTGTTAATACATAATTTAAAGGGCCGCGCCCGCAGTTCGGGTGGGTGGGTGGGAGAACAAG
>JAFSUP010000107.1 GCA_017445205.1 Synergistaceae bacterium | reverse complement strand
TTGATCGTCGTGGGATTGCCTTTACGAACTGACGGAAAAATTAGCGCAACGACTGAAAAAATTTTGAACATATTTGAAGAACTTAAAATTAAATACCCGCAAAAAAATTTTGTAACTCATGACGAAAGATTTACAACAGTCATTGCTCAAAGAACTTTGTTGGAGGCTGATATTTCAAGAAAAAAACGTAAAAAATCTGTTGATAAAATTGCAGCAGTTTTAATTTTACAAAATTATTTGGAGGGATTACACAATCATGACCAACTTTAATGGCCTGACTCAAAGTCAGGTAGAAGAAAGCCGTTCTAAATACGGCACTAACGCGCTAACGGAACTTCCACGCGAGAAACTAATCCAAAAATTTCTCAACAATCTAAGCGACCCGATGATACTAATTTTACTTTGCGCTTTGGGTATCCAACTTGTATTATTTTTCATGGGCAAAGCGGAATGGTTCGAGCCTTTTGGCGTATTCGTGGCTATTTTAATTGCCGGCGGTGTCTCTTCAATCACCGAATATAAGCAAGAAGAAAAGGCTTCACTACTGAAATCTCAGCAAGATAAAAAAGAAGTTACAAAAGTAATCAGAGATGGAAAAATTCACGAAATCCACGTTAGCGAAGTTGTAGTTGACGACGTGATTTTTTTACAGGCCGGCGACAAAATCCCCGCTGATGGTGTAATTATTGACGGCGAGATAAAAGTTGATCAATCCGCTCTCAATGGCGAAACTGAAGAAGCTGAAAAAATTCCAAATACAACGAACGAAGAATTTAATGACAGAGATTTACTAAATAAATTTTATGTCTATCGTGGTACTGTTGTATGCGGCGGCGAAGGATACATGAAAATTTCCGTCGTTGGTGATAAAACCTTGTTCGGCGAACTTGCTCTCGAAGTCCAAGAGGCTCAACGAAAAACACCGTTACAAGTTAAACTCGGCAAATTAGCTCAACAAATTTCAGTTTTTGGTTATACTGGAGCCGTAGCGATTGTATTAGGCATATTGGCGCGAACGCTGATAACGGGCGAGCTTCCGGCAGATTTTTACGGCTGGGCTCGGCTCTTAATTGATGCAATTACAGTCGCTGTTACAATAGTTGTATGCGCCGTCCCTGAAGGCTTGCCTATGCTAACTTCAATGCTGATGTCGTTTCAATCTATGCAGATGGCGGGCGATAATGTTCTTGTGCGAAAGATTAACGGTCTTGAAACCGCAGGTAGCTTAAATCTACTCTTCAGCGATAAAACCGGCACAATCACTGAAGGACGTTTAACTATTTCCGAAATTGCTGTCCCAATGATTGTAAAACAAACTGGCGATGTCAAAATTTCAATTTTTAATTCCTTGCGAGAACTTACCCCTGGAACTCTCGAAGATTTAATTTTGGGGGCCGGCGTCAACAACTCTGCAACTGTCGGTGATGACACTGTAATAGGCGGCAACAGCACCGATCGCGCCTTAATGTCGTTCTTCATGAACAACCTCGAAATTTTGGATCGAATCTCTGAAGCTAAAAGCCAAGTTCAAAATTTCACGGCCTTCAATTCCGACAATAAGTTATCAACCGTTGAATTTACTGACGGCACTGTTTATATCAAAGGCGCTCCTGAAAAAATTATCCCACAATGTGAAAATCTCCCGGATCAAAACGTAATTGACGCTTATATTAACGCACAAGCCGCTCGCGCCATGCGTTTACTCGCTATTGCAAAAAAGACAAATACTAAAACCGAACTCGTTTGCGTTTTGAGTATTCGCGATAACGTTCGTAAAGAAGCCGTCGAAGCTATAAAGCGTGTTCGTGCCGCTGGGATTCAAGTTGTAATGGTAACGGGCGACAGAAAAGAAACAGCCGTAGCTATAGCGCGTGAATCCGGTTTAATCACAACGCCGGAAGAAGTTGCAATGACTTCGCAGGAGATGGCCGAAAAATCTGATGACGAACTCAAAAAGATTTTACCAAATTTGCGTGTAATCGCGCGTGCTTTGCCGTCCGACAAGAGCAGACTTGTAAAAATCGCTCAAGAATTAAATTTAGTTGTCGGCATGACCGGCGACGGCGTTAACGATTCTCCGGCGTTGAAGAAGGCTGACGTCGGCTTCGCAATGGGCTCGGGCACTGAAGTTGCAAAAGAAGCTGGCGATATTACAATTCTTGATGACAATTTCAAATCCATCGGCAAAGCAATTTTATACGGGCGTTCTATGTTCAAGAGTATAAGAAAATTTTTGGTGTTCCAGCTTACTGTCAACGTCGCGGCCGTGTTCGTTTGCTTCCTCGGGCCTCTATTCGGTCAAAACATAATGCTCACGGTCATTCAATTATTATTAATCAATCTCGCTATGGATACACTTGCGGCGATTGCGTTCGGTTCAGAGCCTCCGCGAGAACAGTATATGAACGAAAAACCGATCCCGCGCGACGAAAACATAATTACGCCGTCAATGTTGCAAGATATTTTAATCGGAGCAGCTTATATAACTTTCATTTGCCTCGCCGTGATGTTCTTTGCGCCCGTTAGAAAATTATTCGCGACTGACGATATTATTTATTTGCGCACGGCTTTGTTCGCTGTGTTCATGATGGCGATCACGTTCAACGGGCTTTCGATGGCGTCGTCAAGGAATTGCGTTTTAGTCATGCTGTTTATATTTGTGCTTCAATGGCTGTTCATCGAATTAGGCGGCGAGTTCTTAAGTGTGAAAGCGTTGAGTTTGGATTCGTGGCTTAATTGTTTCGTGCTTGCGTTCATGATTGTGCCGGTGCGACTCGGAGCAAATTTATTATTAAAAAAATTCGCAGCTAAGAAATAAATAATTAAGGGGATAAGAGAATTTTAGTTTTCAACTCTTGTCCCCTTTTGTTTTTTATATTAAGGCATTTTGCCTGATTAATTTTTCTCGAATATCATTAACATTTTAATTTTTTTTACAGACAAAGCTCTTCGATTTTAGCGCTTATTTTTTCGATCGCCAGATTGCTGCCTCCAAGTCGTGCGACTTCTGCGCCGTTCTTGAAAAATAAAAACGTCGGCTGCGCCATAACCGCCGGACTGACCATCATAGCCACGCGGCGATTCTTTGATGTATCGACGGAACAAAATTTAAATTTGCCTGCGTACTTTTGATTTTCGGCGAGCGCGTGATATTTCGGCATCAACGCCATACAAGGTCCACACTTCGGCCCCCAAAAGTCTAACACTACCGGAACAGGAGAATTTTTGACTTCTTCATCAAAATTTTCTTTTGTGATTTCAATAACTGCCATTTTAATTTTTCACCTCAAATTTTATAATAACACTTTAATTTTCAGAATCAAAAGGGAGTTTAATCACAATGGAAAGACACGAATTAGTTATCATAGGCGCAGGCCCTGCGGGAATGTCGGCGGCAATTTATGGAAAGCGCGCGGGGCTTGATGTTTTAGTTCTTGAACGCGCAGCAACAGGCGGCCAGATTAATAACACTGACGAAATCGAAAATTATCCCGGCATAACTCACGTTACAGGCGCCGAACTCGGGGAAATGCTCAAAAATCATGCGTTGAGTTTTAACACAGAAATTCGCATGGTCAATTCCAGTAAAGTCGAACTTAGAGGCGATAAAAAAATCGTCGTTACAAAAAAATCAAACGAAATCAACGAAATCGAAGCCGATGCCATCATCGTAGCGACTGGCGCGCACTTTAGACACTTAGGTTGCGAAGGCGAGGCCGAACACATAGGCCAGGG
Organism: Synergistaceae bacterium; assembly: GCA_017445205.1. Lineage (GTDB taxonomy): Bacteria > Synergistota > Synergistia > Synergistales > Aminobacteriaceae > JAFUXM01. Next base: position 22,578 of record JAFSUP010000107.1, on the reverse strand, counting down.
CGTCAGCTTCTGCGCAGTTTGCGACGGAGCATTCTTTGAAGATTTAGAAATCGCTGTCGTAGGTGGCGGGAATACGGCAATCGAAGAAGGAAATTATTTAACAAAATTCGCGTCAAAAGTTTATATTATTCATCGTCGCGACGAGTTTAGAGCCGACAGAGCCGCGGTCGCTAAGACACTCGCAAATCCGAAAGTGCAGCCAATTTATAGCACCGTCGTTGAAAAAATTGAAGGCAATGGAATGGTTGAGAACGTCGTATTAAAGAACGTCAAGACCGGCGAAATTTCAAATCTTCCTGTCGCAGGTGTGTTTATGTTCGTGGGCCAAGAACCTGAAAGCGAATGCGTGAGCGGCCTCGTCGATGTCGAAAAAGGCGGCTGGATAATCACAAATGACCGAATGGAAACTTCAGTAGCAGGAATTTTTGCGGCGGGCGACGTTCGTAGTAAATATCTTCGTCAAGTAATCACAGCAGCGTCAGACGGAGCAATAGCAGCGCAAGCGGCTTCAGCGTACATCTTAAATTTAAGTAGGAGTTAGGAAGGAGGAAGTAGGAAGTAGGAAGTAAAAAAATTTTTCTTGGCTCCTACTTCCGAATTATTTTTCAAAAACGCTCTGTGCAAATTTATCAAACGCCGCAAGACCTTCTGGATCACGTTTATAAACTCCGCTATCTCTCAAGACTTGCGCAAAAACATGCCCGACTTCTTCACGCAACATTGATTTTACTTTTTCGTCGCCGGTTAAGCCGTTGTATTTTTCTCGCAGAGTTTTGTACCAGACTTCGTGAACTTCAAGTTCCGACGGCAAAGAATTTTTATTTTCTAGCCACGCCGTTTGGATTTTTTCAAGAGCTGATTTTAATCTCGCAGGCAGCACCGCCAATCCCATCACTTCGATTAAGCCGATGTTCTCTTTTTTAATGTGATGAACTTCTGCGTGCGGGTGGAAAATTCCAAGCGGGTGTTCTTCGCTCGTTCGGTTGTTTCGCAAAACTAAATCGAGTTCAAAGTTTTCGCCCTTGCGTCGCGCTATCGGCGTTATCGTGTTGTGTGCTTCGCCGTCAGAATTAGCTAAAATTCCGACGCTCTCATCTGACCATTCACGCCACGCCGATAAAATTCTTTCTGCCAAGTTCACGAGCTTCTCCGGATTTTTTGAATTTAATCTTATCGCCGACATCGGCCATTTAATCCTTCCGGCCGTAATCTCTGAATCAGTAAGAGCAAATTTTTTTTCAAATGGCGCGTTGTCCATCGCAAAGACGTATCTTCCGCCCTGATAGTGATCGTGTGAAAGAATTGAGCCGCCTACGATCGGCAAGTCTGCGTTTGAGCCTAAAAAATAATGCGGAAATCTTTCAATGAACGCGAAGAGATTTTCAAACGTCTCACGCGAAATTAACATTGGCACATGATTTTCATCAAGGACTATGCAATGTTCATTGTAATAAGCGTAAGGCGAGTATTGAAAGTACCATGTGTGGCCTTTGAAATTCAGTGGGATTAACCTGATATTCTGTCGCGCGGGATGTCCATGATGACCATAAAAGCCTTCGTTCTCTTTGCAAAGAAGGCATTTCGGATAACCTGACGACTTCACGGCGCGAGCCTTCGCAATTTCGCGCGGGTCTTTTTCAGGCTTCGACATGTTAATCGTAATATCGAGTTCGCCAAACTCCGTTGACGTCTTCCAACAAATATTTTTTGCCGTTCGTTCGGAGCGTATATAATTTGAAGAAACTCCCAACGAATAAAAATAATCCGTGGCTTCGACTGGCGAATTTTTTTCAAGCGAGTGAAATTTTTCAATCACATCTGACGGTCGCGGCGTGAACACTCCCATTAGTTCCGTATCGAGGAGGTCGCGTTCTGTGCCAGTGTTTTCGATTAAATTATTTTCTGCGGCCCAGTCGAGAATTTTTGAGAGAATGCTGTCAGGCGATTTTGAAAAAGTTTCCGGCGCGTCAGTTTTGTCCTCAAATTCAAAAGAATTAAGATTTAAGATGCCGATTAAGGAATTAGCGGCCCAAATTTTATCTTCGGGGGTTATTAACGAATGATGAAGAGCAAACGCAATTAAATTATTAAGTTCGTGATTAATCATAAAAAAAATTTCCTCCTAATCTAAAATCATGGCCTTGTATAGCACTTTAATACAGGCTTCAAAATCTTCGTCATAAACGCCGATTATGATATTCAAGTCGTCGGCGCCTTGGTCAATCATTCGGACTTTAACGCCAATGCTAGCTATAGCGTCGAAAATTCTTGCAAAAATTCCTTTTACTGTGCCCATACCTTCGCCAATGATAGCGATTAACGACAAATCTTTTTCAATTACGATTTGTTCGGGGTGAATGGCGTTCGTAATGTCTTTTATAATGTCCTGACGTTTTAAATCGAACATTGGATTTTTAACAACGACAGCAAAATTATAAATTCCAGAGACGTAATGCTCGCATGAAATTCTATACTTTGCGAACGTCTCGAAAATTTTTTGCCCAATCCCATGAGTTCTATTTAATCCAAATTTGTCTATTCGGAGCATTTTAAAATTTCTTCTGCCTGATATACACGCCGCGACTTTTCGTTCTGTTCCTTCAGGAAGCTGACTAGATATTATCGTGCCTTTATCGTCAGGTTTATTTATGTTTCGGATATTTAACGACACCGAAGTGTTCATTAACTTGAAAATGGCATCTTCGTAGATGACCGAAATTCCCATATAGCCAAGTTCAAGTAATTCTTTATAAGTCGCATTGCGAATCATCAAAGGATTTTCTACATAAGCCTGGTCGGCAATAAAAATTCCCGGATGGTTAGTCCATTTCTCATAAAAAGGAGCATTGAGCACACGTGCAATAGCTGCGCCAGTGCCATCGCCTCTTGCTGTTGTCTTTGCGATTTTGCCATCGACCATTCCATAGCCGCCCGGTATCACTGCGTTAGGAAGATTGGAAATGATATTCTCAATGGCTTTGAAGGTCGTTTGTTCGTTTAGAGTGCCATCTTTGTTAAAAAAAATTAACTTTCCTGCATCAACGAAATTCCAGCCGAGATATGCCGCTAAAATTTTTGCCACGATATACTCGCCGCGGCTTGCTGTGGTGTCGCGACTCTTGCCAAAAAACAATGTGCGTTTAAGTTCAGCAATTTCTGTAGCAACATCGAAATCTATTCCCAAGTCGCGAACAATCTCCTCAAAACGGTCTTGAATAATAGTGAGAACCTCAGCAAAATTTTCCCTGCTTTCATATCGTGAATAACAAATATAAAGCAGATCTGTAATTTTTATATCATCAGGAGTTAGTTGTCCCGGTGCGGAAACAACTACATAACGGCGATTAGGATTTGATTTTATTATTTCAGCAGTCTTTTTAATTCTCTCTGCATCAGCCATAGCAGTGCTTCCGAATTTAGATACAATTATATTATTATCCATTGACGACTTCATCTCTTTTCATGTATATCCTCTGGGTTTGTTTATTGTAACATGTGATTAACAAATTTGCGCCCGCATGATTATAATTAACCTGAATATAAAATTTCAAAAGGAGAATTGAATTTGCTTGTAAGTTCAAAAGAATTATTAGCAGACGCGCTGAAAAATCGTTATGCTATCGGCGCGTTCAATGTTGAAAATATGGAAATGGTCATCGCGGTTCTTTATGCCGCTGAAGAAACTAAATCGCCCGTCATAATGCAGACAACACCCGGCACGATTAAATATGCCGGCGCGGACTTTTATTTCGCGAACATCAGAGCCGCCGCTGAACGCGCTAACGTTCCTGTCGTTTGTCATCTTGACCATGGCAACAGCTTCGAGACAGCCGTTTTAGCTTTTCACACCGGATACACGTCAATCATGATCGACGGAAGCAAATTGCCGTTTGAAGAAAATATTTCGCTCACAAAATCCGTCGTTGAAGTTTGCCACGCCGGAAATATTCCAGTTGAAGCAGAATTAGGCCGGGTCGGTGGCAAAGAAGACGACTTAGATAACACGAAGGGCAAGAATCCTTTCACCGATCCGAAAGAAGCTGCCGAGTTTGTGGAGCGCACGGGCTGCGATTCCTTGGCTGTAGCTGTCGGGACGGCTCACGGTGTTTATAAAGGAGTTCCGCAAATTAATTTTGAAGTCCTCACGAAAATTCGCGAACTTGTGAAAATTCCTTTGGTGCTTCACGGGACGTCGGGTGTGCCAGATGAGCAAGTTACAAAATGTATAAATCTCGGCATGTGCAAAGTGAATTACGCTACGGATTTGAGAATAGCGTTCACTCACGGTGTCAAAGAATACATGAAGGGCAGCCCCGAAGGTTTCGATCCAAAAAAATATGGCGCGTATGGAATCGAAGAAGTTAAAAAATACGTTCTTCAAAAAATGATTTTATTGAAGAATGAAGAATAAGTAAAAATTTTTTCTGTCGATACGCTATAATCTTAAAATCTCAATATTTACATAGAAACAGGGAGGTAAATTTTTTATGTGGCTATTTTTAGTTTTTATAACTCTGGTCTTCGGAGTTTTAGCTGGACTGTACGCATGGACAGTTTATCAGAAACTCGACGAATCTAAGATCGGACACGCGCGCGTTGCGGAGCTGTCTGAAATCATTCACGGCGGTGCTATGGCTTTCTTAAAGAAAGAATATTCATGGCTCGCTCCGTTCGTCGGTGTCGTTGCGATTTTGCTCGTGTCTGCTCTTGGCCTTGGCGCGGCTTTCGCGTTCATACTTGGCGCTTTGTGCAGTGCGACGGCGGGTTATATCGGAATGTACGTAGCGACAAATTCCAACGGCCGAACGACTTATGCGGCTCTCGAAGGAATTCAAGCACAAGAGAAAGTCGAAGTCGCTCCTGCTGATGACGAAGTCGAGGTAGTCGAACCCGAAGCAGCCCCTGCACCTGAAGCGAAGGCCGGGGCACTCAACGCTGCCGGTAACGCTCTCGAAGTCGCGTTCTCTGGCGGCAGCATCGTCGGCATGGTCGTTGTAGGACTTGGCTTAATCGGTCTTGCAGTCGCTTACTTGTTCCTCAATGATGTAACCGCACTCACGGCTTTCGGAATGGGCGCAAGCTCGATCGCATTATTCGCTCGTGTCGGCGGAGGCATTTACACGAAGGCCGCGGACGTCGGAGCGGACCTCGTTGGTAAAGTCGAGGCCGGAATCCCCGAGGACGACCCCAGAAACCCTGCGGTTATTGCTGATAACGTTGGCGATAACGTTGGCGACATTGCAGGAATGGGCGCGGACTTGTTCGAGAGCTATGTAAACTCGATTCTTGCAGCAATGGCTATCGGCGCTGTATATTCGTTCACGAAAGACGGCGCGGCTCTTGGCCTTTGGGGAATTGGTTTCCCGATGTTCTTGGCGGCGTGGGGAGTTTTCGCTTCGATTATCGGCTGCATGATGATTTCACAGAAAGCCCCGTTTGCTGATACGGTCAGAGCTATTGCGAAGAAGCTTCCGGGAATGGCGGGAGTAATTCAGCGAATTGAAGACGGTGACGCAGCATTTGCACTTCGTACCGGGACATTCGTAGCAGGCGGCTTAATGATCGCGGGAACGTTCGTTTTGAGCGTGCTCTTCTTCTTCTCGAACTCAATCAGCGTTTTCTTGTCCGTTACTTCGGGAGTATTAGCCGGAATCATAATCGGAATCGTTACAGAGATTTACACGTCAGGCGATTATAAATTTGTCAAAGCCGTAGCAGAATCTTCAAACACTGGCGCGGCAACTGTAATTCTTTCTGGACTTTCTCTCGGAATGATGTCAACGGGAATCCCTGTTCTTTTAATCTGCCTTTCGACGTTAATCAGCTACTATCTTGCAGGAATGTTCGGTGTAGCAGTCGCGGCGGTAGGAATGCTTTCAATCACGGGAATTTCATTGAGCGTTGACGCTTACGGCCCAATCGCAGACAACGCGGGCGGCATTGCAGAGATGAGCGAGCTTCCTGAAGGCGTTCGCAAAATCACGGACCATCTTGACGCAATTGGCAACACCACTGCGGCCATGGGCAAAGGACTTGCTATCGGTTCAGCGGCTCTTACGGCGTTGGCTTTGTTCGTTGCTTACTCACAGGCAGCGAAGATTGACAAGATCGACATCATGAATCCTTATGTCATTATCGGTTTGTTAATCGGCGGTATGCTTCCGTTTATTTTCTGCTCACTTTCGATTGACGCGGTCAGCAAAGCGGCCGGCTCTATGATCGAAGAAGTCCGCAGACAGTTCCGCGAAATCACAGGCATCATGGAAGGCACAGGCAAACCCGAGTATGAGAAGTGCGTAGCTATTTCGACACACGCGGCATTAACTCAAATGGTCGTGCCGGGCGTTATGGCTATAGTCGTTCCTGTTCTTGTTGGATTCTTGCTTGGCAAAGAGGCCCTTGGCGGATTGCTTGGCGGCTCTATCGTAACGGGCGTTATGATGGCTCTGTTCATGGCGAACTCCGGCGGAGCTTGGGACAACGCTAAGAAGTACATCGAAGAAGGACACTTCGGCGGCAAAGGTTCAGCTAACCACGCTGCGGCAGTCGTAGGCGACACAGTCGGCGACCCCTTCAAAGACACAGCAGGCCCCGCGCTTAATATTTTGATTAAATTAATGACGGTCGTAGCGTTAGTACTCGCTCCGTTGTTCTAAATTTTTCAGCCGCGCTTATCAACAGAGCGCGGTTTTTTGTAATCATGAAAAAATATAACGTCTTTGTAGAAACTCATTGGATAGACCTTCAGCGAAGTTTGAACGCTTTAGCTGACGACGGTTGGAAATTAGCAGAACTCGTTGAACATGACGGCGAAATGGTAGCTGTTATGGAAATGGACGTGGACGAATAAAAAATTTTCAGTTTCGTTGCCCTGATATAATTTCGGGAAAAACGGAGCTGATTTTTTATGGGAAAAGTTTTTTTCATATCCCAAAATAATTACAATCAAAACGAAATCGACGACGCCGTCTCACGTGCTTTCAATCACTTCGGAATTTCATTCAATCGCGGCGAAAAAGTTTTATTAAAAGTAAATCTCGTCGCTGGCCACGAACCAGAGCGAAGAGTTTCAACAGACCCCGCTGTCGTTCGAGCCGCTGCGAAATTTGTTTTAGAACATGGAGCTACGCCTCTTATCGCTGACAGTCCCGGCATAGACAACTTCAACAACGCCGCAGAAAAAGCCGGATTTTTATCAATCGCTCGCGAATTAAATATAGAATGTCATGAGCTCACTGACCCCGTGGATTTGCCCGTAGCAAATGACGCGGACTACAAAAAAATTCAAGTTAGCAAATTCGTTCTCGAGGCCGACAAAATTATTAATCTCGCAAAATTAAAAACTCATGGGCAGATGTATTTAACCATGGGCGTAAAAAATTTGTTCGGCTGCGTCCCGGGAAGATTAAAAGCCGGCTGGCATTACAACGTCGGACTAAATCGCGAAAAATTTGCGGGCTTACTTCTCGACATTTATAACGGTGTCAAACCCACGTTCACGATTTTAGATGGCGTCATCGGAATGCACGGCAACGGCCCTACGTCAGGGACTCCTTATAATTTTGGAATAATCGCGGCTTGTGTTGACGCTCTCACGATGGACTTCTGGCTCTGCAAAATGCTCGGTGCAAAATTTGAAGATTATCCGCTCTACCTCGCGGCAAAAAAAAGAAATTATCCACAATGCGAATTAAATCACGCTGACATTGAAGGCGATATATCAAGCGAAAAAATTTTTGAAGGCGTCGAGCTTCCTAAAACTCGTTCGATGAGATTGCTGCCGCACGTGCCGTTCGTTGAAAGATTAATGACCTCGCGCCCTGTTCATATTCAAAAACTCTGTATCGGCTGCGGAAGATGTGCTGCCGTATGTGCCGCTGGCGCTTTGAAACATGAGAACAAAAAATTATATTTCGATTATTCAAAGTGTATTCGCTGCTACTGTTGCCATGAAATGTGCCCGGTGAAAGCGATTGAGTTTAAGCCGAGCCGATTGTTATCATTCGTGAATAAAATCACAGGAGGAAAATAAAAATGCGGCATTGAAACTTTCATTGACGCTGACCCAATGGGAAAATTAGGAAGAATATAATAAAATCATTGAGCAATGACGAGTATGTTTGGACCCACTACAAAATTGACGATCCCAAATATGCGCCATAGCTGTGCGTGAAATATTTTGGAGGAAAAATTTTATGAAAGAATTGACAATCGAAGCTGATGAAAAAAATCTTGAGCAAGTCCTCGATTTTGTAAACGAGCAACTCGAAGCGCAAGGCTGTTCGCTAAAAACACAAATGCAAATTGATGTTTCAGTTGAAGAATTATTTGTGAATATCGCACATTATGCTTATAATCCTGAAACAGGCTTTGCGACAATCAAAATCGAAATTCAAAAAGAACCGTCTTCAGTTTCAATAACGTTCGTAGATAAGGGTGTCCCTTATGACCCAGTAGCGAAGCCAGACCCAGATGTTACTCTTTCAGCCGAGGAACGAGAGATCGGAGGTCTTGGGATTTTCATGGTAAAAAATAGCATGGACGAAATGACTTATGAATATAAAGACTGTCAAAATATTTTAACCATAAGAAAAAATCTTAAATAATTTTTTAAGGTAGTGTGTTTATTTTGAAAAAAATTTTTTGTGCAGTGATTTTTATGATTATGATGTCCACCTTGTAATAATGATGCTGAAAAAAAATTGCCGCCGGAAAAATTAAATGTGATTTTCTTGACGGCAAAAATAAAATCGAAATCATATTGTAAATTTAGAAACAAGGAAGCAAAAATCCTGTCTCCTCATTCCTAATTTTTATTTTACAAATTTGCGAGCAGCCATTTGAAGCTGTAGCCTTCAAGTTTAATTTCGCCGGTTTTGTTCTCGCCAGAAAATTTTTCGCCCGTCATCATGTCATGGTAATCAAAAATCCCGTTTAAGTTTTCGGACGTCGTGAAAGTCTGCGCCTCGGGACTGAAATTAAAGAACGCGAGCATTTTTTCTTTTTGAGTTTTCTCGCCGTAGTATCTTCCGATCGCAAGCACGTGATCGTTTCCTGTCTCTATCAGCCACGTATCAGCCGAATTTGAAAACACTGCTTGAGTATCGCGAAGCGTTATCATTTTTCGGATCGCATTGAAAATTTTCCCTTCCGGCGTCTTCATGTCGTCGCGCTTGGCCGCGTTCTCCCATTTAAAAGAGCCTCTGTGAATATAACGACTGTCCTCGGCTTTGTCGGGATCATTGTGATAAGTGTAGTCGTTAAGTTGCGCAACCTCGTCGCCGCTGTATAAAACAGGGATTCCGCTCTGCGTGAACAAAAACGCGTGAAGCATAGTATCAAGTTTCACAGCCATGTTTTTATTTGAAGACTCAAGGCCGCAAAGTGAAGCCGTCGTTCCGCACATTCTGGCGTCGCCAAGTTCGGGAGCGTCGTTGTAAGTTTCCCCGCGTGAAGGTGAGTTTCTAAAATCGCCCTTGAAGTAATCGTTCAAAAATTTTTTATGCGCTACTTCATCAAAGCCGAACCCGCGAAGAAAATCATAATCAAGTCCCCAGCCGATGTCGTCATGACAGCGAAGGTAATTCAAGAACACATATTCTTTCGGCAAAGCGAAGACGCTCGCTAATTGATGCTTCATTAATCGCGTGTCCTGTGTAGCGACTGTGTGCCAAGTGCTCGCCATCGTCGTAACGTTGTAGAGCATATTACATTCAGGTTTCTCGACCGTTCCGAAGTACGGAACAACTTTTGACGGCTCCATAACGACTTCGCCTAATAATAAAGTTCCCGGGCAAACGATTTCGGCGGCCATTCTCATAATCCTGACGAGCGTATGAACCTGCGGCAAGTTTCGGCAATTCGTCCCGAGTGTCTTCCAAATATAAGGCACAGCGTCAAGTCTTATGATGTCAATTCCCTGATTGCACAAAAACAACATGTTTTCGGTCATGTCGTTAAAGACAACGGGGTTACGATAATTCAAATCCCATTGATACGGATAGAACGTCGTCATTATGACTTTGCCAGACTCTTTATTGAAGGTGAAATTTCCCGGCGCGGTCGTCGGAAAGACTTCGGGGAGATTTTTTTCAAATTGATTCGGGATTTCCCAGTTATCGAAAAAGAAATAGCGGTCTTGAAATTCTTTTTCGCCGTTCTTGGCGCGCTTGGCCCATTCGTGGTCCTCGCTAGTGTGATTCATGACGAAGTCGAGACAGATGCTAATCCCGAGTGAGTGACACTTCGCAGAAAGTTCCGCAAGGTCTTCAATCGTTCCTAAATCGGGACGGACTTTTCTAAAATCGGAAACGGCATAGCCGCCATCGCTTCGGCCTTTGGGAGTGTCAAGCAACGGCATCAAGTGCAAATATGTAACTCCACACTCTTGAATATAATCGAGGTGTTCTTTTACGCCCTTGAGAGTTTTCGCGAAGCATTCTGTGTACATCATCATGCCTAAAATATCATTGCCGGCGTACCAGTGCGGATCTTCTTCGCGCGCCTCGTCGAGTTCTTTTAACGCGTCATTGCGTTCGTTCCATGACTTCCGAAGCATTTCGCAAAAGTAATCGAAGGCTTGTTTATCGCTTCCGTAGAGTTCATAGTAGAGCCATTTAAGTTCGTCATAATATTTTGCAAGACGATTTTCAAAGTCGTTCATGATGAAATTAAATCTCCTTTTTGAAATTGAAAATTCTGGTTTGTGTGTTGTCTGTAAGTATAGCAAAGAAAATTTTTGTTATAATCCATTCTTATGGAAATTATAGATAGCAGATTGAAATTAACTTTTTATTTAATGACGCTTTCGATTTTTATTCTTGTCGGAGGCTTGTACTTTTGCCAAATTTATCAGGGCGACAAATATATCAGACTTGCTCACAGCAATCGTCTTAGAATGATTCGTTCACCCGCGCCACGCGGAGAAATTTTTGACCGCAACGGCGTGCCACTCGCCATAAACGACACGACTTTTAATATCATGGGCTATCCTCTCGACTTAAACACACCTGAAAAACTCGAACACTTGAGCAAAATTTTGAAACGTCACGGAATCCCAATAACCGTTCCGGACTTAGAAAAGACCATAAAGCAGCAGCGTATAGCGCCGTATAGAGTTATGAAAATCGTTCCGAACCTGACGATGCCGCAAATGGCCGAGCTTGTCGCTGATTATGAATTTCCGCGCGAGTTATTTCCTTTGAGCGTGTGGCGAAGGACTTATCCCGCCGGCAGCACCGCCGCTAATATCCTTGGCTACGTCAGCGAAATTTCAGAAGAAGAATTAAAAACTCGCACCGAAGATGGCTACGTCGGAGGCGACTTAATCGGCAAGTCCGGGATAGAACGCGCCTATGAAACTTTTCTTCGCGGTCAACCCGGACAAGAGGCTCTCGAAGTCGATGCACGCGGACGAAAAGTCAGGATTTTAGATTCGACTCCGGCTGTTAAGGGCGAAGATGTTCATCTTACTTTAGACATGGGAGCCCAGAAGCTAGCAGTGGAACTTTTGCGCGGTCATAAAGGCGCGTTAGTTGCAATGGACGTCAAGACCGGCGCGGTTTTTGCAATGGCTTCCAGTCCCGTTTATGATAACAATCCTTTAACTTGGGGAGTGTCTGGCCGCGAATGGAACGCAATGATGAACAACGCCGATCGGCCCATGCTTGACCGTGCTATAGCGGGTGTTTATCCTCCGGCGAGTACTTTCAAGGCGTTCATGTCTATCGCTGCGCTTGAAGAAGACGCTATCACGACTTCGACAATGATTTCATGCCGCGGCGGCTTGAGATTTGGCTCGCACTTGTTCAAATGTTGGAAACATTCCGGCCACGGCTCTTTGAATGTCTTAGGAGCGCTTCAACATTCTTGCGACGTTTTTTATTATCAAGTTGGGCTTCGCGTCGGCATAGACAGATTAATAAAATGGGGAAGAAAATTTCATCTTGGTGAACCGACCGGGCTAGACATTCCAGGCGAGAGCGGAGGCAACATAGCTGGCCCCGAATGGAAAATGCGACGTTTCAAAACTGCGTGGGTGAACGGCGACACAGTGAATTATTCAATCGGTCAAGGATATATGTTGATGACGCCTCTGCAAATTGCGCGAGTTTATGCGGCCATAGCGAACGGCGGGAAACTCGTAACGCCACACTTGAATCAGAAAGGCTACAAAACTCCCGAGGACATTGGCATAACACCGGCTAAGCTCGCAATCGTTCAAAAGGGATTAGATTATGTTGTAAGTCGCGGAACAGGTTCGAGGGCGGGGCGCTTCGGAGTTCGAGTCGCAGGCAAGACCGGAACGGCTCAAAACTCTCACGGTGATGACCACGCACTATTCGCGGGGTACGCTCCGGCGGACGATCCGAAATTTGTAGCTGTCGCCGTAATTGAGGCAGGTAAACACGGAAGCAGCGTCGCCGCGCCGATAGTCGGGGAGATGTTGGCACACTTGTTGTCACATTAAAAAACTTCTGGACAATATTGTCCAGAAGTTTTTTATAAAAATTGGCATTGAAGCCCGGGTGAGAAATCTCAAATTTTTAAATTTAATTACTTGTTCGCTTCGTCAAGCGCTGCGTTCAATGCGCAGACCGGGCAAGCTTCTTTTACGTTGTGTTGAGTTCCGCACTTCGGACAAGTCATCATGTCGCCATCGCTTGAATAAAGTCTAATCTCGTGGCACTCAGGACACTCGTAAATATCTACGTGGACTCTGTCGGCCTTAAGGAATGCGCTTCCCATAGGATAACCCGATTCTCTGAGTTTTAATTCTTTGTGGCATGAAGGACAATTTTTTTCCGCCATCTTAAACAATCCGCCTTTCAAATTTTTTCACGCAATTATAACACGCCTTTTAATATAGCAGACCCGCTTTTGGCAGGCCCGCTTCCCAAAAATAAATATTCACTCAATATTCACCAATGTGGTAAGATTTTATTAAACCCATTCCCAATTATCAATTCAATATTTGCCTTCATTATTTCACAAAATGAATTTAAGCAGGGGGTGTGTACGTAATTGAATATAACGCAATTAAAATATTTTATAGCAATCTCGGAGGATAAAACTTTTCTCGAAGCTGCCGATGAGATGAATATTTCGCAGTCGTCATTATCGAAGCAGCTTAGCAAACTTGAAAACGAACTAGGCGTTGAGTTAATCGACCGTTCTAAACGTAGCGCAAGCCTGACGAATGCCGGGAAAATTTTTGCGCGCGACGCAAAAGAAATTTTGACTCAATATCAAATTATGTTATCTCACATGCAAGCTTTCAAAAAAAATCATGGAGCTTTCAAAATTGGTTCGCTTGCCTTTCTTGGTCAGTATGGATTAAATTTCAAGATAGCTAATTTTGAATCGTCTCACCCGGAATTTAATCTTGTTGTCGAAGACGTAGAAGAAGATATTTTGATCGAAGGTTTCAAAACTGGAATTTATGACATGATAATAGGCCGAACGCTCCCGCCGGAAATTTCTTATGGCTGCGCGGTGAAAGTTGTTGATGATGAACTTGTTGCCGTGATGAGAAGATCGCACCCCTTAGCTACAAAAAAATTTATTGAACTTTCGCAAGTAGTTTCGATGCCGTTGTTCTTAACAAAAACTTACACTTCGATTTATAAAATTTGTATAAAACTTTTTGAAGAAAACCATTTGACGCCGTTAAAAGTCTTCACGTCCCGAAGCGAGACTATAATCAGCATGATCTCGACTCAAAATGCCGTCGGACTTTTGCCACGTCGTGGGCTTGATATTTTTCAGCATTCCGATATAACGGTTGTGCCTGTCGTACCGTCCGCAAAAATCCCAGTTATGATTTACGCACGCGACAAAACTTCAATAATAGTTAAAAAATTAATCGAAGCTCTCAAAAATTAGTTTCTAATCCGCAAATTTCCCTCTTTAAGGACATTATAAAAGTGTATATAATTGTTGACATTCTCAGAAAACTTTATAAAAATTTTTTTCAGGAGGTAATTTTTTATCATGAAGAAAAGATTTGTAGCATTTCTTCTCGTTTTAACTATGGTTTTCAGCTACGCTCCCGCTATTTACGCCGCGCCGATTAAAATTGGAATTTCTATTTGGAGTTCGACCGACACTCTCGGCAGCGAATGCAAAAGAATGATCGACGCAGCCGCTAAGGCTCTTGGCGTTGAGACACAGTGGGTAGACCAGGCTCACATCTCCGAGCAAGTTACGGCCAGCGCAGAGACTTTAGCTCTTGCCGGCTGCGACGGAATTATAATCTGCAACAGTGCAAGCGCAGAAATGGGCTCCGTAATCAAGACTTGCGACGAGAACGAAGTCTATGTAGCGCAGTTCTTCAGAGTTATAGACAAGGCCGCAAACCCTGACGAATACGCTCAGGCTAGTGCGTCTAAATATTATGTCGGAGCTGTTCATGAATCAGAGTTTGACAACGGCAAGACGCTTGTATTAATCCTCGCGGGTCAGAAGGGCTGCCGCAAAATCGGTCTCGAAGGCTGGGAACCCGGCGACGCTACTTTCTTAGGACGCTGGGAAGGCTACAAAGCCGGCGTTGAAGCTTGGAACGCCGAACACCCTGATGACAAAGTCGTATTGCTTGACCCGCAGTACGGACGCACAACCACAGACACAGGACGCGCCACAGCCGAAGCCATTATCGACGCTAATCCCGATATCGACGCTTTAATAGTCGCAGGCGGCGGCGGTGATACGTTGCTTGGAGCTATCGCGGCAATCGAAGCAAAAGGACTCACAGGAAAAATCGCGGTCGTTTCGACAGACTTCCTTCCTGACCTTGACGCAAAATTAAAATCCGGCGCAATGGCTGCTGAATCTGGCGGACATTATGCAGATCCTTTTTTCGCTTTCTTGATGGTCTACAACACAATCAGAGGCAAGTACGAGGCCAAGACAGACGGCTTTAACGATATGGTCTTCCCGTATATGTTCGTAGCTTCACCGGCCGACTACGAGAACTACGCGAAATACTTCACAGGCGATCAGCTTCCTTACACTGAAGACGAAATCAAAGCACTTGCTGAACTTTCATACGAAGATTTAGCTGCGGCTTGCGCAAAACTTTCAGTTGAAGACGTTGTAGCACGCCACGCGAAGTAAGAAAGGCAATTAGGAATTAGGAGTGAGGAGTGAGGAATTAAAAGCCTCGTTTGCTCCTCACTTTTTTAATGACTGAACACAGGACATTATTAAAATGAAAAAAATAAAAATTTTAATATTAGTGTGTCTTCTGATGTTCTGCGGAACTGCTTGGGCTGAAAAATTCCCGGACTTGGGCGAATGCACGGGCAATAATGTTAGGCTACGTGAAGAACCTGATACTGAAGCCGCAATAATAGGCCAAGTTAATAAAGGCGATTCTTTTGTGTTGCTTGATGTCAAGGACGTTGACGGCGAAAAATGGTATTTGATCGACCACCCGACCAAGCAAGGCAGCGCATGGATATTCGGTAAGTATGTAAAAAAATATTACAGGCTTAAAGACAGCGAATACACGCCGACTCACGTCATAGCTATGCAGCTTAGATTAGATTACGGAATAACGCCTGAAAAAACACGCGTGTTGCATGGAAAACCGCTCGAAGTTCTCAAAGATATTTATGGAAATTTCACAGGGCTGAAGTATGAAAACTTTCAGCTTGATTACGACGAAGAGAAAGGCTTTCTCACGAGTGTTGCCATCGGCATGGAAGATGATAATAGCGGAGCTGAAGGAAGTTTCGGGCCGATTAAGATTGGCGACAGCACAGAAAAATTGCGCGAGATTTTCGGAAAATATATAAAACCTGATGAAAATTTTTGGAGCAGCGAGGCTCCTTCAGGAGAAGTCATGTATTTTAATATCGAAGATAACAAAGTCAGCAGTATGCAATGGCTCATCGAAGAACATTAAAGCTATATAAACAAGAAGGAAGTGTAATTAAATGCAAAATTTCAAAAATTCAAAGCTATTCGGCTTCATGATTTTGGGAGCAATGGTTTTGTTTTTCTACGGGCTCTTCAAATTTTTAACCCCAACTAACTTCGGAAGTCCGGCAAATTTATTTTCATATTTTCAATCTTCAATAATTTATTCTGTAGGCGGCTGCGGATTATATTTCATTGTCGTAATGGGATTGTTCGACTTCGCTGTCGGTGCAAATATCGTCTTATCTTCCATCGTCGGCGTTATTTTGTCAGAGAAACTCGGCTATATTGGATTTATAATCGGCTGTCTCGGCTGCGGAACATTAATCGGGATCTTAATCGGCTTTCTTTATAACAAGCTCAACGTTCCTTCGATGATTGTTACGGTAGGATTGATGCTCGTGTTCGAGAGCCTCGCGGTTTTTGTTGCCGGCGGCGTGAAACAGACATTAGCTCCCGAACTTAGATTTTTTTCCGGAGCACCGGGAAATATAATTCTTGCGGCTCTTGCGTTCGCTTTAATGTGGTTCATCTTGAATTACACGCGGATCGGAACTTACTGCAACGCTATCGGCTCAAACGAATTCACCGCCAAGAATATGGGAATCGATGTTAAGAAATATAAGTTAATCGGCTTCGCCCTGCTTCATTTCTTTGTCGGGATCATGGCGATATTAACAGTTTCATACGGCACAACGATGACGGCGCTCACGGGCATGAGCACGATGAGCAGGAACTTTCAGCCTTTAATGGGAACGTTCTTCGGCGTAGCTTTCAGAAAATACGGCAACCCCATTAGCGCAATCGTAATCGGTGAATTTATAATCGCGATTATCTTCAACGGCTTCGTGGCTCTCGGCGCTCCGACAACGATTCAAAACGTCGTAACGGGCGCAGCGTTGTTAATAATCGTAACGTTGACGGCTCGCGGCAGTCGCGGCTCTGTCGTTAAGTAGGAGGCGTGAACAATGAGCGATAAAATTTTATTGAACGCCGAACACATTGATAAACAATTCGGAATCACGCACGCGGTTAATGACGTAAGCTTGACTATCAACGCCGGAGAGATCCGCGCTCTTATCGGCGAGAACGGCTCGGGCAAAAGCACATTCTGTCAAATGCTCTGCGGAATTTATACAATCGGCGGAGGAACTTTCACTCTTGACGGCAAAGTCGTGAACGTCAAAAATCAAGTTGAAGCTAATAATCTCGGAATTTCAATCATCGTTCAGGAGATGGGAACGTTATCGGGTTTGAGCGTCGCTGAAAATATTTTCTTAGGCCACGAAGAACCTTTCATGAGAGGCTTAATCAAAGACACCCGCGCAATGATTCGTGAAGCTCAAAGACTGCTTGACGAGTACGGATTCAAAAACATTCGCGCCGGAGCAATGATTGACAATTACAATTTTGAAGACAGAAAGCTCGTTGAAATTGTCAAAGCCACTTACATGAAGCCGAAAATTTTAATCGTTGATGAAACGACGACGGCGTTATCACAGAACGGAAGACTCGAACTTTACAAAATCATGGACGCTGTGAGAGCTGATGGCCGGAGCGTTATATTTATTAGCCACGACTTAGGCGAAGTTCTCGAACATTGCGACACGATCTCGATTTTGCGCGACGGCGAGTATATCGACACGGTTAAAAGTTCTGACGTTGACGAAGACTCTTTGAAGCGTTTAATGGTCGGTCGCGACATCGGCACAGCTTACTATCGAACGGACTACGGCAAAGAAATTTCCGGCGAAGTCGTTTTGAGTGTCAACGGCGTAACAATCCCCGGGCAAATTGAAGACGTAAACTTTGAACTTCATCGCGGCGAAATTTTAGGCTTCGGCGGCTTGTCCGAATGCGGAATGCACGAGGTCGGCAAGGCTGTCTTCGGCGCGTCATGGGACAGACAAGGAAGCGTGAAACTTGCTGACGGCACGGAGATAACTTCAATCCCGCAGGCTATAAAACATTCGATAGCTTACGCCTCAAAAGACCGCGACAACGAGTCAATAATTCTCAACGAGTCAATCAGAAATAATACCGTGCTCCCGTCGTTAGATGACTTGGCCGAAGCTCACATATTGAAGGCCGGGAAATTAAATAAATTTGCTCAAGAATTTGTTGACAAGATGCAAACTAAAATGCAGCATATTCATCAATTTGTTTCAGAGCTTTCCGGCGGCAACAAACAAAAAGTCGTTTTAGCACGTTGGCTCGGCAAAGGCAGCGATATTTTAGTTTTAGACTCTCCGACGCGCGGCATTGATGTTAAGGTCAAGCAAGCTATCTACGCTTTAATGTCAGAGCTGACCGCGCAGGGGAAATCAATCGTAATGATTAGCGAAGAAATCCCGGAACTTTTAGGAATGTCGGACAGAATTTTAATCATGAAAGACGGCAGGATTAACGGCGAGTTTGCTCGCAGCGAATCTCTTAGCGAAGAAGATTTAATTGCGAAAATGGTTTAAGGTAGGTGAAAAATTATGGCAAATAACAAAGATACAAAGCCCTCAAAAATTTCTGAAATTCTCGCGAGCGACACTTTCAAAGGTCTTTTGCCTTTCATAGGTCTCGTAGTAATTTTAGCCGTAATGTACTGGCTCACGAACGGGCGAATTATGCAGCCGAAGAGATTAAGGCTCTTGCTTTCTCAAGTTTATTATCCGATGATTGTAGCTGTCGGCGTGTTCTTTTTAATGACGCTCGGCTCGATTGACTTCACCGAAGGCTCTACGCTCGGAGTAGCTTCGATTGTAGTTTCGGTGCTGTCGTTCTATAACATTCCGCTTGCGATTATCGGCGGTATTTTAACGGGCGCGGCTATCGGAGCTATAAACGGATTCTTTCATGTTAAGTTCAGGCTTCAAAGTTTCATTGTTACAATCTGCACGATGTATTTGTTCCGCGGAGTCTGCGCTTACTTAACGACAGAGACAGCAATCCCGGCGAGCGCTGCGATAAAGGCTCTTGACAGCGACGGACTCAAAATCGGGATCACCGTTGGGGTTTTAGCCGTAGCGTTCTTCTTGTTCAAGTTCACGAGAATCGGCAACGATGTTAAAGCTGTAGGCTCAGGCGAAACTGCGGCGCGATTTTCCGGCGTTCGCACTGACCGCGTTAAATTCTTTGCGTTCGTAGCGGCGGGAGCGTTGACGGGCTTGGCTGCGTTCGTGAACGTCATCAAAGTCGGTTCGATAACGGCGACGGCGGGCAATCAGCTTGAGACTCAAATTTTAATTTCTCTCGTTCTTGGCGGCTTGCCTATCACGGGCGGAGCGAAAGTCCGATTTTCAAATATCATCGTCGGAACGTTAATGTACACGGTCTTGAATAACGGCTTAGTTATGCTCGGCTTCGAGTCAGCGACACAGCAGTTAATAAAAGGAATTGTGTTTTTGATTTTCGTAGCGTTGACGATTGACAGAAAAGCCTTGAAAGTCATTAAATAATCTTTTTCAAACATTAGCCCCTTCGTCTTATAAAGTTTATTAAGGCGCAGGGGCTATTTTTTAATAATCTAATCAAAGTTTTCAATAAGAAATTTTTACGTATAAAAATATGAACAAGATTTTTATGATATAATGCTTTCAATAGATTATCCTAGCATTCGACTTTGAGCGGATGCTCCTCTTAGTCGTATCTTGTTCTATGAAAATTATATCATAGGAAGAAAGATAAGACTAATTGATAGTCGCGTGCTTAGATTCCGCGCCAGGCAGTTCCTTCGTTAGAAAAGTTATTGTTGGGCGCAAGATTTTTTTATTTGAAAGGAGTTTATTTTCATGAAAAGAAAAAATTTCTTATGCTTCTTTGCCTTTTTGATTGCGGCATTGTTTCTTTCTGGTGGCTGCGGAGGCGGCGGCGGCAGCAATGTATCAGAAACGGATAATGGATATTATGAGCCGATTTCTTTAACCAGCGAACAGTTAATTGAGCTTGCTAAAGAACAAGTTCCACCGGAAAGTTTTGATTTAGCTGCCTTGAATGTAAGCAGCGCAAACTTTGAAACAGCAGATGAAACTTCTGAAAATGAGCTTGCAGGTAAAATATGGCTCGAAGCTGTGAAACTTTATCAGCCACTAAATCCTGAAAATTTCAAAACCCAGCACGGTGATAACGTTGAAATTTCACAGAAAAAATATGTCTATGTTTATAGGTGGACTTGGCCGACTTATGAAGTCGAAGATGAACGCCTTGATAATCCAGTAAAACAACATAAATACCGTGAAAATGGTTGTCAGCACGGCATGTACGGTACGGACTGTGTAGGTTTTGTCTATAACGCCGCGCGTAACGCTGGAGTAACTTTATGGAATCCAACGAACGCAAGGAGATATGGCCCTAACTCCTTAGCAACTGCTTCAAACTGGAAAAGTTTTTTCCCTAACGCAAAAGACGTTTCAAATGAAATTGGAAACAGCAAGCCCAAGCCCGGCGATATTCTTTCATGGACATTGAAAAACGGAACACACGTAGGTATTGCCGCAAAATTAAAAGATTCCGATGAAGACACCGTTGTTGTATTGCACTGCACTGGAAGAACAGATACAGACTTCACTTGCGAAGAGTATAAAGACTTTGCGGATAGTTCTTTAGAACTCGATAAAAATTGGGAAATTTGCGGTGTAACGGCTCATACGTATGATAAGAATGGTGACGGAACAGGAATTATGATTTACGGCAAAGAGTCAAAACGTCTCCGCCTTGCTGGTAATGCTGAAGACATAGAGGATATAGAAAATATAGAAGATGATACCGAAAACGAAAACAACAACAACGACCCCACAGTGCCAGTATCTGCTTCGGCTCTCATTGGGACATGGTCAGGCAGTGGAAGTGGCACAGGCACTCACTCGTCATTACCAAACGCAGTTCCTATTACGGTGACGATTAAATATACGATTGAGAGTATTAACGTTGCTGAAAAAACTGCCAAGGTCAAAATTTACGAAAGGATAGTTAATGCACAATATAATTTTGACACAGAACGCGATTGGAATAAGTCAGGTACCTTTAGGTTTTACGAAGCAGGCACTAATGCTTGGAACTTTACAGCAGATTACCCCGACGGCAGAGATTCTTTCACTTTGACGCTTTCTTCTGAAAATAGAGGGAACATACACATTTTGGGTAATTATAGGAATGAAGATGACCCTTCTGATAGCGGAACTTACGATGTAAGTTTTTCTGTCAGTAAACAATAAATTCTAAACGCTACAGCCTCTCAAAGTTTGAGGGGACTTTTATATTTTTCAACCTTAGTAGTGGCAACATGCTATAATCGCCTCAAATCTCAAAAACAGGAGTGATTATAATGCGGGATTTAACTATTCAAGACCGTGTGGCAAATCGTGCTTATTCATTGAGCGACAAAGACTCCGAAGTCGTTTTGGCTTTAATGGACAGGATTTTGGATTTATACGAAGATGATGAAGAGCCTTTAACCGAAGAAGAATTAAACGCTTTTGACGAGGCTTATGAACACCGTAACGATAAATCTTACTGGACGTCGGCAGAAGACCTACGTAGAGAATTAGAGGCATGTGAATGAAGTGGGCTTTGGAATATTCTGACAGGGCTAAAAAATTTTTGAAGACACGTTCTAAAGATGACCGCGAACGCATAGAGAAAACCATTGATAAACTCCGGGATGGGCCCTACAATCGGAAAGATTTGGATATAAAACAGTTAAAAGGAAGAGATGGCTGGCGTTTACGAATAGGAAAGTACCGTGTATTGTATATAGTTTACAATGCCGAAATTTTGATAAGTGTCTTAGATGTGGGTTTGCGCGGCGATATTTACAAACAATAAAAAAGCGAACTGATATTCTGAATCCAGCTTCAAGGGGAATTTTTCCCTGCTTTTTGTTATATGTTTTGAAGATCCCCCTCGCACGAAACGAAGGGGATAATTTTTTAGTGTTTCTTCGATGAAATAAAATAAACTGCGATTAAAATCACAAGTCCTGCCGCCGTCGTTGCTGGCCATACTGTCAAGCACAGCACGCCAGACACTAACAACAAAACTCGCATTAGAATATTCAAATTCGTTTTCAAATACCCCATCCACATTCCTGCGAACGCAATCACAGCTCCGACTCCGCTTATTAATGCCCAGCCGATTTGAGCCCATGAGCCTTGCATTAAGAGGCCGGGGTCGTAGCAGAACGCGAACGGAACGACATACGCCAAAAATCCAAGCTGCATAGCTTGAAATCCTGTTTTATTAGGATTCGAGTCGGCTATCGAGCTCGCGGCATATGCGGCTAATGCTACCGGCGGAGTTATGTTTGAGATAATCGCATAATAGAACACGAACATATGAGCGGCTATCGGCGGGAAGCCCAATTTAACGAGGATCGGTGCGCCTAACGCTGCGGCTAAAATATAAGCTCCAGTTGTCGGAAGTCCCATTCCTAAGAGTGTCGCTATGATCATAACGAGGACTAACGCAAGCAGCGGCATATCGCCCGCGAAAGAAATTACAAAGCCTACGAGTTTTCCGCCAATTCCTGTTAATGACACCGCACCTAAAACTATTCCGGCTGTGGCACATGCTACGCAGACTAACGGAATCCCTTGCGCTCCCTGTTCGATAGCGTCAATAAATTCGCGCGTGTTCATGCCCGGATTAAACATTGAGGCCAAGAGCATA
>JAFSUP010000015.1 GCA_017445205.1 Synergistaceae bacterium | reverse complement strand
GGTTCAAGAACGGCAAACCTTAACAAGCAAAACCGTTCAAGAACGCAAGTATTTTAACAGATTCGGGGCAACAAGCGCAAATTTTTATTCCGCCCCGAAATTTTCAGCCGCCCGTTAAGGGTGAGTAATCATGGAGGCTTACGTTATGAAATATTCGCCTGAATTAATCGAAGAAATGCGACAAGCACTAATCGGCGCGGCAACCGCTTTGAAAGCCACAGAAATTTTCATGGCCGGTCGTGAATTTCAGACCGAAGAACTCAAGAAAATCATCAAAACGCTTGACGACTTGAACGAACGCGTTGATGAAGCGGAACAGGAAAATTAAAACTCACGCGGCGGATTCATGAAATTTTGAGTCCGTCCGCTCTTAAAAATTTTACGGAGGACAAAATTATGAGTAAGCAATACGTCATAAAACAAGCGTATTTAAGAATGCCGGAGGAACTTCACAAGCAACTCCGTCATGAAGCGGCTGAAGATGACGTTTCGTTAAATCAGTGCATTCTCAATCTTCTTTCGGAGGCTTTGGAAGCTCGCCATGTTTCTGCTCCCAATCCTCAACAAATTTCTCGCTGAGGGCAACAAATGTCGTGTTTAATGACTCATTTTTCAAAGCGGCAATCACTCTTAGCTTCGCATGAAGCTCATCAGGAAGTCGAACGTAAAGTGCGGTCATTTAATTTTCTCTCCTTTATCGTATTAGTCGCGTTGCAAAATATTAAATCTTGTTGTAAAATTCAAGTCGCAATAATCGCAACGCAACTAAAAGGAGAAATGAAAATGTTAATCAGGTTGTTATTGACGGAGGAGCCACAGGACGAGTGCCGAGTGCAATGTCCGAAGATTTTCAGAATCGTTCAGCGGCATGTGAAAGAGATTGGCAAGGTTCGTGAACTCGGGTATTCGTGGCGGCAGATAGCGGAAGTAATGCGGGAGATGTACCCCGACGCGGATATTCACGCAGTTTGGATCGAAAGATATTACAAACGAATTACAGGAGATAAAAATGGAAAATAATTTGCAAATTTTTAATTACGGCGAAAACGAAATGCGCACCGTCTATGAGGACGGCGAGCCATGGTTCATTGCTAAAGACGTGTGTGAGATTTTGGGACTGACAGACGTAACGAGTGCATTGAGAACGCTTGATGACGATGAAAAGCTAGTCCGCAAAATTAGCGGAGCAGGTCAAATCCGCATGATGGCAACGATTAACGAGTCCGGCCTTTACACGCTGATCATGCGAAGCACGAAGCCCGGGGCGAAGCAGTTCCGTAAGTGGGTAACGGGTACGGTGTTGCCGTCAATCCGCAAAACTGGATTTTATGCAACGCCGAACACAATAGATAGTATTATAGCCGATCCTGATAATTTTATAAAAGTCTTGCAGGAACTGAAAGCCACGCGAACAAAAGCGGCGGAACTTGAAACACAAATTGAGAATGACCGCCCGAAAGTTCTTTTTGCTGAAGCCGTTGATACAAGCAAGGATAGCATTTTAATCGGTAATTTTGCAACAATACTAAAACAAAATGGAATCGACATTGGACAAAATCGACTTTTCGCATGGTTCAGGGAGAATGGTTGGTTAATTAGATGTCGCGGCGAACGCTGGAATTTGCCCACTCAAAGAGGCTTAAATAGAGGATTTTTTGAAATTAAACAGACCGTTATTACCAATCCTGACGGAAGTAAAATTGTCCGACCTACACCAAAAATAACT
>JAFSUP010000014.1 GCA_017445205.1 Synergistaceae bacterium | reverse complement strand
CCCCCGGCGCGGCGGTGTTTTCAAGAATTTTTTGTTTTAGGGAAGACTTTCGCGACAAGTTTGTAATATTTTCCGTTAGCGTGAAAAGGTCTTGACGGCATACTCATAACTAAATACGCCTCGGGCATCTTCACAGAAAATTTTTGAGAGAGTGTCAATGCACTTTCATAATCCGGGTCAGTTACGCGAATATATTTATATTGAACGCCATTATAAAAAAAATCTGCGCGTCCGCGAATACTGCCTTTGAAGTTAGGCTCAAAATAAATTTTCAGATTTTCAACTTGAATTAATATCAGCGAATAATTTAATCTCAAGTGGCTCATCTCGTCTTCATTAACGTAATTGCGCGGCGTTCCAAAAATAAATTTGTGTTCTTCAGGCGGGTGAATTTTCAAAACTTCTTCTAATTTTAATTTCCCCATGTTAAGCCACGGCGTGTATTTAATCATGCAGTCTTCGGTGTGATTGTAGCGCGGTATTCGTCGAGCTATTCCGATTCGTCCGACATCAAGCGGCTGACAACTTCCGAACGAATTTACGAACAGCAAATTAAAATCCGCAAGCGGAGCACCCGTCTCAAACGCCACAAAGCGAACCCATTCGCCTGAATTTATATCAATCCCCGCAACGCAGAACGCTCCGAACATTGACGATTTCGCCATAATCACAGCGTCAATTTTCATTTTATATTTATAAATTTTATTTTTTGGATTTTTTTCTGTTGCAGGCTTTGCAGAGCATCTGAATATTATCGGCTAACGTGTGGCCGCCTTCGCACCATGGAACTATATGATCGCCTTCCATCTCTTGAAATTCAAAATGTTCTCCGCATTTTGGACAAATTCCATTTTGTTTTTCGTATTGAGTCCGTTTTTGAGTTTCAGTGAATTTTCTAATTGATAAATGTTTTTCCTGACCGTCTAATAAATATTCATAAATCCCTGATTTTTTCGTAACGTCATCATCGGCCATTAATTTTTTTATTTTGCTTTCAAGTTCCGTCGGATTAAATTTTTCGTCTTTGTAGCGATTGTAAAAAATTCCCCACGGCAAGCCCTTCATTTCTTTTCTATATCTTGGGAAAATCGCCTTGACCCAGTTTATTACGTTTTGAAAATACAGCCATATTTCGTGAGCGTCTGGATCTTTTTGATGAATCGCCATATAAGTTTCAACATCATTCACGCCGTCGCGCTCGGCTATCCATGAAATCGTGGCCTCTAAATATTCCTGACGATTTGCAGCACCGGCCATGTATTCTTTAGCCATTGTATAAGCCGCGCAATTTTGTTTGCTGAAATATTTTTTTGCATCGTAAACCCATGAGCCGCGCAGCACGGAATTAAGAATTTCTTGCGGTGTTAGTTCTTCGCCTGCGATATTTACAATTTTGAACCAGTCTATTTTTTCTTGCTCTGTTCCATCGCAAATGTAAATCATGAGTTTGTAATCGAGGATCTGTTTTTTCTCGTCAGCAAGCAAATTGAAAAAATTCCTTTTATCAACAGAGAAGCTGCCGCTTAAATACTGACAAATAGAAAGCGTCCTTTGTTGGCCGTCCATCATTTCAAAATTTCCGTCATCGGCCTTTATCCAGTACATCGAATTTAACGGGAAGCCCTTTCGCACGCTCCTGATGACATCATCGCGCTGCTTGTCCTTATAAATAAACTCGCGCTGAAACGCCGGCCGAACGTCTAAACGACCGCCATACGCGACTACGCCGTCTTCGCCTCTGTCTGTGTAACCATCAAAAACTTCTGAAATTTTTATTTCGTGCAATTCGATATTCATTTATTTCTTCCTCCTGATTAAAATTCTTGCGTAAATTTTTTAGCGTCGCAGTTCAGAAACATCAAAGCCTACTCTATTGAGAATACTCAATAAAAGCCCGGGCTTGATATTTTTCCCCGAATGCACCGGGATAATAACTGTTTCCCCTGTTTCAGATTTCATTTTCAAATGCGAGCCTTTCTGACTTATAATTTGAAAACCTTCACGCTCTAAAAGTTTTATAAGTTCGTCAGGCTTCATAACCGGGAGCTTGGGACTCATAGAATTAACTCCCGCACTTCTGCAACAGGAAAATAAATTTCTTCTTCGTCTTCAAGATACAATTCCACTGCCTCGCGAATATTATTCATGAGGTCTTCAACGCTTTCTCCCTGCGAGTAACACCCCGGCAGCTCAAGACATTCACCCCAGAAGCCGCCCTCCTGTGTATCTTTATGAATGCTTATCGTGTATTTCATTTATTTCTTCCTCCTGATTAAAATCCTCGCGTAAGTATTGCGATAATTACCGTTCTCGTCTTTGATAACCGGGCCGGCGTTCAAATCTGAATATTTGGGTGAATCTTCGATGGTGTAAAATTTTGTTCTGAATGCAGGATTTCCAGCTCCACGTATTGCCATGTCTAAAATTTCAAACTGCTCCGGGTTATATTTATCAAGAAACGTAATCGGCACTCCCATCACGCCGCTACATCTTCCGCCTGATGAGGATTCTGTTATAAATTTTTTTGCCGTTGATGATTGTATAGCATTTGTAGTTGCCGATGTATCGAGCTGAATTAGCGATTCCGAGTATCTCGAATTGTTCGGGGTTGTACTTGTCGAGGAATGTGATTGGGACTCCCATAACTCCGCTCGTTCGCTCGTGCTCTGCTCTGCTCTGCTCCATTATAATTATTAGATTTGTCAAGGGCAAAATCACTGGGCCAATAATCGCAGGGAATGTCTGAAGTTTTACTGACTTCGATTGCGTCATAATTATCATATTTGGGATACATTGACGGATCATCGTAATATCGCCGCCACAAAGTCATTTTTTCGTTTCGTCGATGGTGTTCAAGATTTGTGAACCAGCGAACGCCTTTGACGCGAATAAATCTTTTGCCGTCTTCATCAATCCCACAGCCTGCGGCTTCAAGTGGGTAATTTTCGGGGACATAAAATTTTCTGTCGCCGCTATGAATCGAAACTCCGAGCCACATTTTATTTTGCATGATTAACGGAAAAATTTCTTTGTAAGTTACAGCGTTGATGTTTCCAAGAACGACAAATTTTTTGTCATACTCTATCAACTGCGCGATATATTCTCTTAATAACGAGTGCGGCGGATTCGTAACGACGACGTCAGCTTCTTTCAAAAATTCGATACACTCCGGGCTTCTAAAATCGCCGTCGCCTTTTAATTTGTGAACAATGCCGTTATTTTTCAAAGCCCATTCGACGTCAGCGAGGTCTTCAGCGCCATCGCCGTTGAAATCTTTGAACTCGGTCATTATGGCACAGTAGGGAGTCCGTTCTTTCACGGGCTTTGCCTCTTCAAATAGCGGCAGTTCTAATTGAGCGACGGGACTTTGAACATACGAAGTCGCGATTAATTTTTTGAGTCCGAAGACGTTGAACCAGAGCGCGAAGTATTGAAAAAAGTTGCTTTCAAAAGGGTCGTCGCAGTTACACAAAATAGTTTTGCCGCGAAAATAATCTCTATAATGAAAAAGTTCGTTGGAAATGTCGTTTAAATCCGTGTAAAATTCGTCTTGCTTGGCTTTCATAGCCTTGTGAAGCGCGCGGTTGTTTGCCATAAATTTTCTCCTTCGTGAAATTTTTTCTAATTATAAATGTATAATTTCTACATCGTTAAGCCGCTCTTGGATTTTCTGTGCGAATAATCTCCTGTGGCATTGCTCGGGAGTAGGCTCGGCGCATAGCAGACAGACAGAATCATAAATTCCATTGAAGCAAGTTATAAAATCTTCCACGGCTCGGCGTTCGTCGATCAAAAAATTATATTGGACTTCATACTCCGGCCACGTGATTTTTTCATTTTTATAATCGTCCAAAATTTTTTTAGTCGGAGCGTATTCAATTTTGTGAACGTACTCGCAATTTATTAATGAGAGCAAGTAGCCTAACTCGTCATCGCCACCGTAAGAAAATCTCGACATCTGCGACTTATTACGAAGCCGAATGTCAATTAGAATTTTTATTCCATGATGGCGAAGTGTCTCAAAAAATTTTTTTGCTGATTTTTGTATGAAGCCGATTGTGTAAATAATCACGTGTATCAATCCTTTCTGAAAATTATTATACAGGTGCGCTAAAGGCCGATTAAAATGATAGAATTACGAACAGAAAAAATTTTTTTCAGGGAGGAATTTTATAAATGTTCAGGAAAATAGCGCTGCTTATGTTGGTTATTGTGACGCTTGCTCCGATGTCGTGGGCTGATGACCCCGAAGTCGAGCCAGCCGAGTCCGAAGCGGTTGCAGAAGTTCAGGCCGAAGTCCCCGAAGCACAAACGGGAGCCCCGCAGGCACCTGAAGAACCTGTGGACGAGTTAGCAGTCAGAGAAAACGCTCTTAACGAAAGAGCCGCCGAGCTTGAAGCTCTCGCTGCATCACTCGCGACCCGCGAAGCGACCTTGACGAAGAACGAAAAAGATTTTGCCACACGCTCCGCCGCACTCGCAAGCAAGACCCGCGAGGTTTCCGGGACTTCAACGATTTTATTAGGCCGTGAGACTCAAGTTAATGCTCGCGAAAAAGAAATTATGTCGCGTGAAGCAGGACTTGCTCGCCGCGAAATGACGTTTGCTCAAGAGAGTCAGAAATTTACGGAAGCGTCAACGGCACTCGCTGCACGTGAAGCAGAATTAGCAAAACGCGAAGCCGACCTTGCTACCCGTGAGAGTGAACTCAACGCCAAAATTAGCGCAAAAGAAGAAGCCGATAAAATTTCAGCGCGCGAAGCCGACTTAGTGAAACGTGAAGCAGCTTTGACAGAACGCGAAAACACTCAGAACCGACTTTCGGAACTTGAAAAAGAGTTAAACGCGAAGGCCGAAGAGTTAAAAGGACGTGAAGAAGCCGTCGTAGAGCGTGAGAACTCAATAGCTACTCAAGAGAAGAACATGGCCGATGCCGTCAAAGAGCTAAACGAACAAACCGCCGCAACGTCAAAGAAAGATTCTGAACTCGCTGCACAGGCCGCCGAACTTGAGGCCAAGAGCAAAAAACTTGCTGATGATACTTCGTCGCTTACTAATCGTGAAGCTGCGTTTGTAAATCGTGAGAAAGAAGCAGACTTAAAGGCCGCGGAAGTCGCTGAACTCGAAACTCTCATCAAAGAGCTGCCGGCATTTGATCCTAATAATTCGACGGAAGCTGCGATGATTCTTACCTATAAAGTTCCAGTGCAGACAAGACGCGATTTAATCACAATGCAGAGAACGGCGTATCAAAAATACAGCTCCAACAGATTCACACAAGCTCTTGAAGATTACACGAGTGCATTTGAAGCCGCACCAGAAGCGAATTATCTTGCAGCATATTGGGCAGGACTTTCAGCCGAAAGACTTCGAAACCGACGCGATGACGCCTTAGCATGGGCAAATAGAGCTCTTGAGATAAATCCAGACTACAAGCCCGCGCAGGAGCTCAAACGCAGACTTGAGAGCCGTAACACACCAAGAAGACGCACAAAATAATAATTAGGAGTTAGGAAGTAGGAGTTAGGAGTTAAAAAATTCATTCCTCTCTCCTCATTTCCTACTACTTATTAAAAGTTAAAGAGGAGAGTTTTTTTCAGTTTGGAAGATTTATATGAGATTTTAGGAGTTTCACGAGACGCCACGCAAGCTGACATTAAAAAAGCATATCGACAGCTTGTAAAACAATACCACCCTGACGCACACCCCGGAGACAAGGACGTTGAAGAAAAATTCAAGAAGATTAACGCGGCTTATTCAGTTCTCAACGACCCCGATAAACGCGCACGCTATGATCAGTTCGGCACAACTAATCCAAATTCTGACCCATTTGGCGGCATGGGTGGAATGGATTTAGGCGATTTATTTGGTGATATTTTCTCGCAGGCTTTTGGAGGCGGATTCAGTGGTTTCAGCAGTTCACGAAGACAATCTAATTCAAACGCACCAAGACGCGGCGACGATATAGAGATGATTGTAAATGTAACGTTGCTGGAAGCTATGAAGGGCGTTACACGTGAGATCAACGTTATGAAGTGGGAAAACTGCCAACACTGCAACGGAACGGGAGCGAAGCCCGGCACGAAACCTGAAACCTGTCCTAAGTGTCATGGAAGCGGCCAAGTGAGACAATCACAACAAAGTCTTTTTGGTCAATTTGTAAGCATTACAACCTGTCCAGACTGCCACGGAACAGGAAAGATTATAAAGGAAAAATGTGATGAGTGCAGTGGCCGCGGGAAAATTCGCAAGAAACACAAATTGGAAGTAAAAATTCCAGCGGGTGTTGAACGCAATATGCGGCTAAGAATCCCAGATGCAGGCGAGGACGGAATAAACGGCGGCCCAGCGGGAGATTTACATTTAATAATCGATGTTGGATTAGATTCAAATTTTGAACGCAGCGGCGCGGATTTACATACAAGTTTGATTTTGACATACCCGCAAGCAGTTCTGGGAACAGAGGCCGAAATTGTAAATTTAGATGGAACGAAAGAAAAAATTTCTGTGCCTGCTGGAACGTCTCACGGACAAGTTTTGAAGATAAAAGGCAAGGGAATGCCGAAGGTAAATTCAAAATCCACCGGCGATTTATACGCGCATGTTTTTATTGAAATTCCAAAGAAATTGACAGACAAACAGCGCGAATTGATAAAATTACTTGCTGACGAGATGAAAGCGCCTGTGAGCGAGAATAAAAGCGGTTTCACAGATTGGTTAAAAGACAAATTATTTAATTAAACTTGTATTTTAGAAAGGAGAAATTTGTAAATGATAATTGATATAAGCGATTTAGGCTCAATAATTTCGAGTCTTGGAAGCATTGCGGTAGCTATATTCTTTTTATTAATCGTTCTTTCAACGGCAATTAAAATTGTGCCAGAATACAGACGCATTGTATTATTTAGGCTTGGGCGTTTAGTTGGAAGCAGAGGCCCCGGAATTGTTTTCATAATGCCTTTCATTGACCGCGCTGTAACGGTTGATTTAAGAATTTTGACTCTTGATGTACCAGTACAAGAAGTAATTACAAAAGACAATGTTGCAATAAAAGTCAATGCCGTTGTATATTTCAGAGTCCTTGAACCATCTAAATCTGTGGTCGAAGTTGAAAATTACATCGTTGCAACTAGCCAATTAGCACAAACTACACTGCGTTCAGTCGTTGGATCAGTGGAATTAGATGAAGTTCTTTCATCACGCGAGAAAATCAATCAGGAACTGCAAAAAATCATTGATGATAGAACAGACCCGTGGGGGATCAAAGTCAGCGCTGTTGAAGTTAAAGAGCTGGAATTGCCCGAAGGTATGAAACGCGCAATGGCTCGCCAAGCTGAAGCAGAGCGTGAACGACGTGCAAAAATCATTGCAGCAGAAGGCGAATTACAAGCAGCTGAAAAGTTATCAGAAGCGGCTCGAAAAATGGAAGCTTCGCCGATTACCTTACAACTTCGCTATTTGCAAACGATTCGCGAAATATCCGGCGAACGTAATACTACAACATTCTTCCCAATTCCGGTGGATTTGTTGAAGCCGTTTGTAGATAAAATTACAGGCAAGGAGATTAAAGCATGAAATATAGAACTGCCAAAGAACTGCGGGACATGTTTATAAAATTTTGGGAGGAAAAAGGCGCAAAGCATCTCCCGAGTTTTTCACTTGTCCCCGAAGATCCTTCTCTATTATTTACGATTGCAGGAATGGTGCCGCTTAAGCCTTATTATCTCGGCATCAAAGAACCTGAATATCCAAGAGTTGTAACTAGTCAAAAGTGTGTTCGCACAAACGATATAGAAAACGTCGGAAGGACGGCTCGCCATCATACTTTTTTTGAAATGCTCGGAAATTTTTCGTGGGGAAGTTATTTCAAACATGAGGCAATAACATGGGCATGGGAATTTTTAACTGAGCGCGTAGGATTAGATCCCGAAAGACTTTACGCGACAATTTATCTTGATGATGAAGAAGCGTACAACGTTTGGCACAATGAAGTTGGATTACCTGAAAACAAAATTTTCAGATTTGGACAAGATGATAATTATTGGTTTATGGGCGATACAGGCCCTTGCGGTCCGTGTTCAGAGATTTACTACGACAGAGGCGAAAAATACTCTTGCGGCAAACCTACATGCGGCGTTGGGTGTGATTGTGATCGTTATATGGAAATCTGGAACTTAGTGTTCACACAGTTTGACAGACAAAAGGACGGTTCATTGCCATTATTACCACACAAAAACATTGATACAGGTATGGGACTTGAAAGGCTTGCTTCCGTCGTTCAAGGCGTTGACACGGATTACGAGACGGATTTATTTACGCCGTTAATCGAATATACTTGCAAACGCGCTGGAATTAAGTATGGTGAAAATGCAAAAAATGACATGGCTGTACGTGTCATTGCTGACCACGTTAGAAGCGTCGCTTTCATGCTTGCCGACGGTGTTTTACCTTCAAACGACGGCCCCGGCTATGTGCTTAGACGTTTGTTAAGGCGCGCTGTGCGTTTTGGTAAATTGCTAAACTTTGATGGATTATTTGTATGTGAATATCTGCCGATTTTAATTGACATAATGGGCGATCCCTACAGGGAATTAATCACACAGCGGCCAGTTATTGAGCAAATTATTAATCTTGAAGAAGAAAAATTTAATAAAACGCTTAAACAAGGAACAGAGCTGTTTGAATCCGAAATAGCCGCGTTAAAATCCAAAGGTCTTAAAGAAATTCCGGGCGATGTAATTTTTACATTGTATGACACTTACGGATTTCCGCCTGAATTAACGCGTGAAATGGCTGGCGAACAAGATTTTTCACTAGATGAAAACGGCTTCAAAGCTGCGATGAATCAGCAGCGAGAACGCGCAAGAGCTTCCAGTAAACAAAAGAAAAGCGCGTTAGCTGGCGATGTTTACACCGAACTTGAAAATGATTATGGCGCAACAACTTTTACAGGCTACGAAAAAGCTACGGACTCCGGAAAAATTTTAGCCCTTCTTACGCCGGAAGGCCGTGTTGACAGCGTTCAAGATTCGAACGAATTTGAAATTATTCTCGATACAACACCATTTTACGCTGAACGAGGCGGAGAAATTGGCGATATTGGAGAAATGAAAATCAACGGCTTGACGCTTAAAATCTTAAACACAGTCCCCCACGGAAAAATCATTGTGCATACAGCTAAACTTGAATCCGAAGGCGTTATTAACGTTGGTGATGAAGTATTGTGCTTTGTAAATGATGAACGCCGCAGCGCGATTAGACGTAATCATACAGCCACTCACTTACTTCATGAAGCATTGGGGCGAGTGCTTGGACGACACGTAAGACAAGCTGGCTCTTTAGTTACAAGTGAGTTTTTGAGATTCGATTTTACACATCATTCACCGATGACAGATTCAGAAATTGCAGACGCTGAGCGAATTATCAATCAAGAGATTTTGAACAATGTTGCATTGGATATTTCTGAACATACAAAAGATGAAGCACAAGCTCTTGGCGCAAAAGCTCTATTTGACGAGAAATATGGCGATGTTGTACGCGTTGTAAACGTCCCAGATTTTTCAATGGAACTTTGCGGCGGTTTGCATGTTTCACGAACCGGCGATATAGGCGCATTCAAGATTTTACGTGAAGAGAGCATTGGTTCAGGTACACGCAGAATTTTAGCAACAACGGGCATGAATGTTTTAGTAATTATGCAAAAATTATTTGCGCTCAGAAATTCTCTTACAGCTCTCTTAATGACCGATGAAGACGGACTTAAAGATAAAGCGGCGGCATTGGTTGAAGATTTGAAGGTCATGAAAAACCAAATGCAGGCCGCGAAATTGAAAGAGCTATTGGAAAACTCCGAGAGTTTCCTTGAACGTGAAGAACTTGATGGTATCTTGCTTCAGACTGGAAGATTTCCTGACATTCAAACCAACATGCTGCGCAATATTGGCGATAAAGCACGCGCAAGACCAGAACCTAATGTTGTAATTCTTGCGTCGTTAAGCACTGAAGATAATTCGTGCCAGCTTGTTGTAATGGCCGATGACAAAGCGGTAAACATGGGGATTAATGCGGGCATTTTGGTAAAAGAAGCGTGCGCTATTCTTGGTGGCAAAGGCGGCGGACGTAAGAACTTAGCTCAAGGCGGTGGCCGTGATGGTGCAAGACTTGAAGAAGCGCTTGCAAAAATTCGAGAGCTTGTAAAAAGTCAAATACAAGAATAAAAAAATGTTT
>JAFSUP010000106.1 GCA_017445205.1 Synergistaceae bacterium | reverse complement strand
TTTAATTTTTAATTTTATTTTTTCTCAGGAGGCAATATCCATGAGCAGCATTTATGATTATCATGTTTTTGACACTAAAGGCAAAGAAGTTTCACTTGCCGATTTCAAAGGTAAAGTTCTCGTTATCGTCAACACTGCAACCGGTTGCGGCTTCACTCCTCAATACGAGCAGCTTGAAGGCATGTACGAAAAATATCACGCAAAGGGACTCGAGATTATCGACATTCCCTGCAATCAGTTCGGCGGACAGGCTCCCGGCTCTGACGAAGAAATTCATCAGTTCTGCGCGCTTCATTTTAATACGGCCTACGAGCAGTATAAGAAATCTGATGTCAATGGCGCCAACGAGTTAAAGCTCTACACGTTCCTGAAAAGTCAAAAAGGCTTCGAGGGCTTCGACGCTGACAACAAGCTCACGCCCGTTCTTAATGACTTACTCGGCAAGGCCGATCCCGATTTCGCAAGCAAGCCCGACATCAAATGGAACTTCACAAAATTCATCGTCGACAGAAACGGCAACGTTGTAAAACGCTTTGAGCCTACAACAGATATGGCTAAAGTTGAAGAGTTTGTAGCTTCGTTATTATAAACATAAGGAGAGCTAATCATGGCAGTTAAAATTATCACCAACAACGACACAACGGAACTTGACGCAGCAAAAATAGCTCTTCTTGACGTTTTCGCGACATGGTGCGGGCCTTGCAAAGCTATCGCGCCGATAGTCGAAGAACTTTCAGAAGAGTACGCTGGCAAAGTCGAATTTTTCAAAGCTGACGCAGACGAAAACGGAGAGCTTGCTAAAAAACTTCGCGTTATGAGCATTCCGAATTTAATTCTTTTCAAAGATGGCAAAGTGGCTTCGCGTCATGTAGGTTTTCAAGACGCTGAAGAATTAAGAACGTGGTTTACGTCCAACATATAAAATGAAAAGAGTCGGAGAAAATACTTCGGCTCTTTTTTGAATTTTCGTTACGGTCTATATAATTGTCTGATTGTTGAGCCCGATTTGTGATTGAAGAGTATCGTAGCCCCTTCGTAATATCTCCAGCCGCCGCCGTTGTTTAATGATTCACCTTTGCCCGAAATTTCTTTTATTGCTCCCTTGTCGCAGTCAATGAACCAGCCGTAGGGAATCGTAAATTGAGTTTGTGGATCAAAATTTACGTTCACATAATTATCTTGTCCCGACGTGTCGTCAAGTTCCGCAGTTTTAATTCGTTTGCCGTTGACTTCAAAAACAAATTTGTGTGTGTCTGCGTCCCATTCGCATTTCGTAACGGTCTTTTTCGATTTCATATTCGCAAACACAGGCCGCTTTGCGTCATCATCAAGAAAGAATGGCTCGAGGTCATATTTATAATAAATCGTCATGCCCGTTGCTCTGTTGAAATAAACGCTCTCGCCGTCTCCGAAAATAATCGCGCCTCCGTTTTTATAGCCCGAACCGTCAACGCTCTCAGCAAAAGCAGGATCGCAATGAATCACCCATTCTTCAGCGTCGGAAATTTTGTCAGGGATTGTGAAAAGTGTGAAAGCAGGCAGTGATTTTACAAAGAAGGCCGTACTGTCGCCTTCATAAAGCGGCGCGATGTGGTAAGTATGAAAAAGTTTTCCGTCTTTTTTGAAATTGACATCGATGTCGAGAGTGTCCATTTGCGGATTATATTCCCAACGCGTGATTGTGTATTGTACTCTTTG
>JAFSUP010000105.1 GCA_017445205.1 Synergistaceae bacterium | reverse complement strand
TCGAAATCGCTTCCCTTAAATTTTCCGTAGCTGAAATTTTTAATCCTCCTTCAACGTAGCGAATTAAAATTACTCCCGTATCTTCAGGAATATTTTTCATAATCTTGAGAGATTTTTCATATCCCGACGCCATGAACGCTGTCGCGAGTCCGTCCGCTAAACTTCCGTCCGGTGTTACAAGAGTAACTGAAAGCAAATCGTTCGTAATTGACTCTCCTGTCTTGACATCGAAGAAATGAGAATATTTTTTCCCGTCTATAATTTTGAATCGTTCATAACCGCCCGACGTTATCACTGACGTATCGTGAACACTAAGCACCAACGCCGGCGAGTTATACGGAGCTGAAGGGTCGCGCACGCCGATGTTCCAGTCTGAATCATCTTCTAATTTTTTGCCGACGACGTAAACATTTCCCCCTAAGTCTATAAGCGCCGATTTAACACCAAGATTTTTGAACAACGCGGCTATTTTGTCGCTTGCGAATCCTTTTGCAATTCCTCCGAGGTCAAGAACACAGCCCGGACTTTTCAAAAAAATTTTTTCATCTTCGATTTCAAGATTTTTAATGTCGCTCAATTTTATTGCCGCGTCGAGGCTCGTTTTAGTTGGCGCAACGCCATCAGCCTGATTAATTTTCCATAAGCGCGTAACAGGTCCGATTAACGGATTAAAAACTCCGTCCGTGAGTTTATAAACTCGCAAAGACTCTTTCACAACGTCAACAACTTCATCAGGGACTCTGACTTTTTCAACTCCGGCGGCAGAATTTATTTTAGAAATGTCGGACGACGGATTATACATTGAAAGTTCTTTATCAAGTTTATTCAACAATGCGTATGCTTCGTCAAGCGGCTTTTCATCATTCGCGTAAACGGTCATGCGAATCAAAGTATTCATAGAGAATCCGTCGCGAGAAATTTTTTCAGGCTCTCGAAGAGCAAACGACAAAAGCCCGCAACAAATTAAAATTGCTACAACAAAAATTTTTTTCTTCATTTGAAATTCTCCTTTTGAAATTCGTGATTATTATATAATTCAAGAAAATTCAAAGTTAAAGGAGAAATTTTAATTCATGGCTTATTACATCGGCGTAGATATCGGCGGCACGAACTTGAAAGCCGGAGTCGTTGACCGCGCAGGCAACATCATCAGCGAAGCCAGCGTTCCGACAGGAGCTGACAGACCTCAAGATATAGTTTTGCAAGATATTCTCGGCGCGGTGAAAACTTCAATCGAAAATTCAAAAGTTGATTCAAAAGAAATTCGTGCGGTTGGACTTGGTTCGCCCGGAGCTATCGACACAGAAAACGGAATCGTAATTCGTAACTACAATCTAGGCTGGAAAGATTTTCATATTTGCGAGAAAATGACCGAAGCTCTAGGCATTCCTGCGAAGCTTGCAAACGATGCTGACGCGGCGGCACTCGGTGAAGTCATTGCGGGGAGTGCTAAGGGAGCTAAGAACGCATTAATAATCACACTCGGAACGGGTGTCGGCTCTGGCGTAGTCATTAATGAAAAAATTTTGCCCGGCGAGTTCGGCCACATGGTCATAGCTTACAATGGACGGCCCTGCACTTGCGGACGTAAAGGCTGCTTCGAGGCTTACTCATCTGCAACGGGATTAATTAACATGACTAAAGAAGCAATCGAACGCGATCCCGGCGGAATTTTAGCCGAAGTTGCGAAAACCGAAGGAGCTGTCAGCGGCTTGACTGTCTTCACCGCGGCGGACAAGGGCGACAAAGAAGCCGAGAAAGTCATTGATGAATATCTTGAATATTTAGCTTGCGGCATTGCAAATTTAATTAACGGTCTTCAGCCTGAAGTCGTCAGTCTAGGCGGAGGGATTGCGAAACAGGGCGAGAGATTATTAGCGCCGTTGCGCGTGAAAGTCGAGCGAGAAGCTTTCAAAGGCTTGAAGATGCCACGGATCGTAAGCTGTACACTTGGCTACAAGGCCGGATTAATCGGTGCGGCAATGGTGGTTCGTGATTTATAAATCGAAGGAGAAATTTTTAATGTGGCAAATGCTCTGGCCGTTGCTTTTGATAATAATCTCAAACACTTTCTATAACATCTGCACGAAATCAATCCCGGGTAATCTCGACGCATTCGGCACGCTAATAATAACTTACATTGCGGGCGGCGTTATTGCGCTCGTGTTGTTCTTCGCTCGTTCAGGAAATTTTAATTTCGGTGCGAATTTTAAT
The DNA here is from genome assembly GCA_017445205.1 of Synergistaceae bacterium. GTDB lineage: Bacteria > Synergistota > Synergistia > Synergistales > Aminobacteriaceae > JAFUXM01. The sequence goes on along the minus strand of JAFSUP010000105.1, from coordinate 282 downwards.
TGGGCATCTGTGATTTTGGGATTTGCTATCGTAGGACTTGAAGCCGGATATGTTTATTTGTTCCGAGCAGGCTGGCAAATTAGCAAGGGCTCATTAATCGCGAACACGTGCTTAGCGATCGTTTTAATAATTGTCGGGCGGGTCTTATATCACGAAGAGATTTCTTTGAACGAAAAACCGTCGCATTCTCGCGACTTTAGTCGTGAGTTAGACGGCTCTATGTTATAATACTTTGCGGTAAATATGAGACGCAGAAGCCATAGATTAGCGAAAGCCGACACT
>JAFSUP010000104.1 GCA_017445205.1 Synergistaceae bacterium | reverse complement strand
GGGAGAGCAGACCACTGCCAGTTTAGATTTAACAAGAGGAAGTTTCACTTTCATGTGGGACTTCCTTTTTATTATTCTATAAAGTTCTCGTATATAGCAAGCGCATAAAAAAATCGAGGCCCCCAAATCATACAGGGAAACCCCGATTATCTTTAATAATTAAAAATTAAAGAATTTTTTTATTTCCAAAGCTCCCACTTCGATTGATCCGTGTGCAGCAGATGATGCGATTTTTCGCCCAACGGCTGGCCAAGATATTCTTTGTAGCACTGAATAATTGACGGGTTCTCATGCGAAAATCTTAATTTCATGCTTCTGTCCATGTTCAGAAGGATTCGGCCACGACCTTCGCCAAGTTCTTCGCCTTCGGAAATCGGTTGACCTCCACCGCCCGCGCAACCTGTCGGGCAAGCCATGCACTCGACGAAATCATAATGAGCTTTGCCGCTCTGAATGTTCTCGCAGAGTTTGCGAATGTTTCCAAGTCCGTGAGCGACTGCGATTCTTAATTTCGTTCCGGCGATCTCAAACTCTGTTTCTTTGATGCCGTCGTAGGCCCTGACATAATGGAAAGCATTCGGATCGGGATTTTCGCCCGTAGCAAGCTTGTAAGCTGTTCTCAAAGCCGCTTCCATAACTCCGCCAGTCGTTCCGAAGATGTGCCCCGCGCCGGAAGCTGTGCCTAACGGTGCGTCGAAGTCGCTTTCTTCGAGTGCTTTAACGTCGATCCCGTCGGCCTTAATCAGTCTGTCAAGTTCGCGGACTGTCAAGACTAAGTCAATATCTCTTGCGCCGGAGTCGTTCATGCAATCGACATCGCACTCGTATTTTTTCGCGGTGCAAGGCATGAATGAGACGTTATAAATTTTTCCGGGTTCAACGCCAAGAATCTGCGCGTACCACGATTTAATAATCGCTCCGAACATCTGCTGCGGCGATTTTGCGCTTGAAAGCTGCGGCACGAGGTCAGGGAATTCAGTTTTAATGAATCTCACCCAGCCTGGGCAGCACGACGTAAACATCGGATATTTCTTAAGCTCGCCCTTCTTGAGTCTCTCTAAGAACTCGCTGCCTTCTTCCATAATCGTTAAGTCAGCAGAGAAATCTGTATCAAAGACGTAATCAAAGCCGACTGCACGCAACGCGCTGACAAGTCTTTCTGAAGTCGCTTCTTCGTGAGTGAGTCCAAGTTTCTCGCCCCATGAAGTTCTGACCGCAGGAGCCACGGACGCGATAACGATTTTATCTTTGTCCGCAAGAGCGTCAAGAGCCTTCTGAACGTCATCACGTTCGACTAATGCGCCGACCGGGCAATGCGTTATGCACTGGCCGCAGACCGTGCAGTTAGTTTCGTTGAATTTCTTTCCGCCTGTGCAGCCTACTGTAGTCCTTGAGCCGGATTTGACAACATCCCACACGTGCATTTGCTGAATGTTGTCGCAGACCTGAACACAGCGCATACATTTAATGCACTTGTCATCGTTGCGAATGAGCGGGAATTTTTTGTCCCAATAATTCTCGGCGGTCTTGTTGTGATAATCAAAATTATTAACGCCTAAATCGTTTGCCGTCTTTTGAAGTTCGCAGTTTCCGGAGCGAACACACTCGGCGCAGCGCGCGTTATGCTGTGAAAGAATTAATTCGACATTCGTACGGCGAGCCTGTCTGACCTTCGGTGAGTTCGTGATAATCTCCATGCCCTCTTGTACTTTAGTGTTGCATGAAGACACAAGTCTATCTTGCCCGGCGACTTCAACAACACAAACTCGGCATGCGCCAATCTCGTTTACGTTCTTGAGATAGCAAAGATGAGGAATAGTAATATTAGCTTGCTTCGCCGCTTCGAGAATGGTCGTGTTCTCTGGAACTTGAATTTCTTTGCCATTAATTTTTACTTTTACCATTTCACTTCACGCCCCTCTCTGAATTTTCCGAAGCCGTAGTAATCACAGCGTAAGCACCTGTTGCTTTCCTGTTCCATTTCTTCTTGAGTCATGCCGCGTTCAACAAGTTTGAAATCGTGAATGCGTTCATCAATAGGACGCTCGCGCATTTTGACTCGTCCGCAAGCCGGCCTGTTGTGAGGTACAGGCTCTGGAATTTCGACAGGTAACTCGATCGGGTGATGGAAGCCAAGATATTCATCAATGTTAGCTGCTGCGACTTTACCAGCTGCAATGGCGCGAATGACTGTTGCAGGACCTGACACGCAGTCGCCTCCCGAGAACACGCCTTTCATGTCCTCGCCTTTGACTTCTTCGCTCTCGAATGCCTGAATGCAGCCCCATTTAACCGCGACGCCTGACTCTTCAAAGTTGTGAGAGTCAATTCCCTGACCGATAGCGACAACTACGATGTCAGCTTCGATTCTAATTGGTTCGGCTGAAGCGTCTTTCGGAGCCGGGCGGCCGCCTTTAATGTTACTGATCATCTGCTGCTTAACCCAAAGGGCTTTAGCTTTGCCGTCTTCACCAACTTCGACTTTAAGAGGCGCGGCAAGTTCGAGAATCTCGCAGCCTTCGACTTCGGTAGCTTCGACTTCTTCGGCCAAAGCGGTCATGTCGTCTTTGCGGCGTCGATAAGCTAACGTAACTTTGTCGGCGTTTAATCTCAATGACGAGCGCGCGCAGTCCATAGCGACGTTACCGCCACCGACTACTACAACTTTCTTGCCTTTGAAATCTGGGTAATCGTCATCGCCAATTCTTCTTAATAATTCAACGGCTGACATAACGCCTTCTGCGTCTTCGCCGGGGATTCTTAATGTCTTATCCGTGTGTGCGCCAATAGCGATATAAACTGCGTCAAACTGTTCACGAAGTTTTGAAAGCGGGAAATCTTTTCCGCCAACTGATACTTCTTTATGAACTTTAATGTCACCAGCGGTCAACAACGTTTCGATTTCTTCGTGAAGAACTTCGCGCGGAAGTCTGTATGAAGGGATACCGTAACGAAGCATTCCGCCAAGTCGTTTGCGCTGCTCAAAAATTTCTACGCTGTGGCCCATCATGCCGAGATAATAAGCCGCAGAAATTCCGCTTGGGCCTCCCCCAATTATTGCGACTTTCTTTCCAGTTGCCGGAGCAGGTTTCTCACCGTCGCGATAAACTGGAACGTGTCCGGCGTTGTCAATGGCGTAAAGTTTCAATCCGCGAATATTAATAGCGTCATCGACCATACGACGGCGGCATTTATTTTCGCAAGGGTGTTCGCAGACCATTGCACAAACTGACGGGAACGGATTATCTTTACGGATTAATCGCACTGCGTCGGCATAGCGTCCAGCATTCACGAGCGCGATATAACCCGGAATGTCAACATGTGCAGGGCAAAGCGTAACGCATGGGACGGCCCTGAAGCCTTCGGCGGTGCACTGATGACCCTCTGCGTGAGCTTCGTAATCGTCGTGGAAACCTTTGAGGCCGTTTAAGACCATGTTAGCGGCTTCGTAACCGATGGCGCAATCTGCCGAATTTGAAATCGTTTCTGCTGTTTTTTGGATAAGATCGACTGTTTTTTTATTGCCTTTGCCGTCGATGAGGTCATCAATTAAACTTTCAAGTTGCAGAAGACCAACGCGACAAGGAACACACTTACCGCACGTCTGCGCGGCACAAACTTTGAGATAGCTGCTAGCAACGTCAAGCGGACAAAGCCCGGGAGGCGCGCCCTTTACACGTCGTTCAAGGTCCGTGTGAAGCGACTCGACTGTAGCCTGAGCTTGGCTTTCATTTTTTATGCTAAGACGACTCAAAAAAATCACTCCCTCGTTTTATTTAAAAAATTTTTACCCCTATAAAGATAGTTTTAATTATACAATGCTAGCTTAATAATCGCGTAAGAAAATCATTTTGATCATTATCCGGACTTATCGCGCTATAACAGAGATGCCGCTAAAAATGTCCGTAAAAGTGAATTTTTATATTCTAAATATTATGAGTTACTGTTTTTGCTTTTGATTTTCTGAGAAAATGATTTAATATTAGTCTCAAAATTTTCACATCGAGGTGTTCATTTTATGCGTAAGATTTTATCAGCATTACTCGTTCTAACGCTCTTTGCAGGAATAGCATCAGCAGAGGGCATTAAGGTCGGAATACTTTCCAAGCTCAACATGTCTCAGGAAGAATACAGCGACTTCATATCCACCGGAAGAAAAGCAGGAGCATGGAATTTCTTTTCATCAAAGCCGCAGGAACCTATTAGCTTCGTTTTTTATGACACGCTTCAGGCAATGCAGCTTGCTCTCAACGCCGGCGAGATTCAGGAGGCAGCTCTCCCAGAAGTCGTCGCAGAGTACGTCATGAACGTTACGGGAGCCTACAAAATCTCCGGAATCGCGAAGACAAGGCCAGCGTACCTCGCATTCGGCTTCAAGGCAGGGAATGACCCCGAACTTCTCAGAAAGTTCAACGACGCTATCCTCTCCATGAAGCAAGACGGAACTCTCGCAGTCCTTCAGGCAAAGTTCATATACGACGCTGGAATCGGAGAGCCTGAGACAGTCGAGTTCAGGAAGTTCGACAACGTTGACAAGAAAATCACCGTTGCTGTTACGGGCGACCTCCCTCCAATTGATTACGTTACCGCTGACGGTAAGGCCGCTGGGTTCAACACAGCTGTAATCGCTGAGATCGGCAAGAGGCTTCAGGTGAACATCGAGCTTCTTCAAATAATGTCGAGCGCGAGGGCTTCAGCGGTTGTTTCGGGGCGTGCTGACACTGTGTTCTGGATTCAGGGACATCGGAACGTTCCTAAAGATTCGGACATTCCAGAGGGATTAGAGCTTTCCGAGCCTTACTACGAATGGAACGAGTATCTCTATATCGTTCCTGTACGTTAAGACGAAACAACGGGGCGGAGTCATTTCTGCCCCCGAAGTTCAAGATAACGAGAAAAATCACACTTTCAATAATATATCAGTTCAGCTTCAACAAGTATTATCTCAGTCTTTCGACACTCCAGGACGAAAAATTATTTTTATAAACTATATTACGTAAACTTAATTTTTATTTTTCTTTTACAATTTACGTTCAATGTGATATAAATCTCTTATTATGAAAAACAAAATTTTAACAATGCTTGAAGATCACCCTAATGAATTTGTTTCTGGCGAGGCGATGGCGGAACAACTTGGCGTAACGCGTGCGGCAGTCTGGAAAACAATTAAGACGCTTCAGAACGACGGCTATAAAATCAGAGCCGTGAGTAACAGAGGCTACTCTCTCGATATATCGGACGATAGACTTTCACAAAATTTAATTCGCAAAAATTTATCGCAAAATTCAAAAGTCGCTGAAGTAATTTTTTTTGACTCTCTGGACTCGACAAACAATTACGCAAAGAAAATCGCTTTGAAAAAAGAAACTTCGCACGGCACCTTAGTAGTTACGGATCATCAGACGGCAGGTCGCGGACGCTATGGTCATATTTTTGAATCGCCGGCGAGAACAGGCCTGTATATGTCGCTGATATTAAGACCGAAAATTGAAATTTCAAAATTTCAAATGATAACGATAGCTGATGCTGTGGCCGTGTGTCTTGCGATTGAAGACTTATATGAAGGCTCAAAAGGAGAATTAAAAATTAAATGGGTCAATGATCTTTTCTTTCGCGGGAAAAAAATCACGGGCATCTTGACCGAAGCTGTAACAAATTTTGAAAGTGGTGAGATTGAAAGCGTCGTAACCGGGATCGGCGTGAACGTTTCCACAAAAAATTTCACTGACGCGGCGGGCGATATAGCAGGCTCGATTTTTGAAGAAGGTGAAAAAATTTTTTCTCGTAACGAACTTTGCGCCCGAATCGCAGATTACGTTATGAATTTTGCCGAAGACCTCGACGCTCCAGAACTTATAAACGCTTATCGCGAACGCTCATTATTAAAAGTCGGCGAAAAAATCACATATATGAAAGACGACAAAAAATTTTCTGCGACTGTACGCGGCATTGATGACAACGGCGGACTTGTGATTACGAATGAGAATGGCGAAGAAGAAGTTTTGCGTTCCGGCGAAGTCAACACAGTAAGAAATGAGTAATTAAAAATGAAACAGACGAAAAATTTAGTTTTATGCGCTTTATTCGCGGCATTGATTGCTATCGGCGCGCATTTGAGAATCCCTACGCCGCTTGTTCCGCTGACGTTTCAAACTTTGTTCGTAGTTTTAGCGGGGCTTGTGCTTGGGAAAAAATTCGGTGCGATTGCCGTTTGTGTTTATGTCGCAGCTGGCCTAATTGGTCTTCCTGTGTTCACGGGCTCGGCTCTTAATCCTACGTTCGGTTATATAATTGGCTTTATTCCCGGGGCGTGGCTCGCGGGATTCATTCCTGAAAAATTCAAAGTCGGCTTTTTAACATACACGCTTGCGGCCGTAGCCGGGATAGCTGTGATTTATGCGGTAGGGATTCCTTATTATTATTTAATGTCAAAGTATTATCTTCAAAATGAAATTGGCGCGAAGAGTCTTTTGATTTATTTTGTGCTTATGCCATTGCCTGGGGATATTTTTAAATCTTTGCTGGCGGGACTTATCACAAAACGATTGAAGGCAATTAAGAATTAAATTTATAATTACGCTAAAAATTTTTTACAGGAGGATTTAATTTTTTAATGAAGCGTAAAATTTCGTTTGGCGTAATTATTTTGGCCATTTTAATTTTTGCATGGAACAGGGACGCTTATTCAGATTTCGGGAGCTTCTCGGGAACTTCAGATTACAGCGGCTCGCGAAGTTCTTCGGGCTCTTCACATTCAAGTTCTTCGTCGTCGCGCTCCTCATCGTCCTCACGGTCATCACGGAGTTATAGTTCTGGCGGCAGCACCAGACGCGACAACAACAGCTCAATAAATTTCAACACGAATAATTTTAATGCCGTTCCGTTAGCAGCAGGTACGTTAGGCGGGAGCAATGATGATGACATCGACGGAATAATTTTTGTTTTCGTGATTGTCGCGATTTTCTTTGTCATAATCGCAACGCGAAAGAAGAAACGTCAAGACCCTGTGATTATCAACACGAACGAGCCAATAAGGACTCTTCGCCCGATGGAAGAGTATCTTGAACTTGACCCGGCCTTTGATGAAGAACAAATTAAAGATTTAATTTCAAATCTCTATGTTCAGATGCAAGACACTTGGCACGCAAAAGACATTAGCTCGCTGCGTCCATACATGACCGACAAATTTTATAATCAGATGGATAGACAGCTTGATGAGCTTCGTAAATCTCAAAGAACGGATTACACTGAACGAATCGCCGTACTCAGCACTGATTTAAGAGGCTGGCGACAGGCAAAGGGACGCGATTATATAACAGTCGGAATAAATTCGCGGATTGTTTCTTATGTTCTTGATGACAGAACCGGAAAATTAATTTCAGGTCATAAAGACAAAGAAAAATTCATGGAATACGAAATTGAATTAACAAGAAAGTCCGGAGAAGTTACGAAGCCAGAAGCCGAAGGCGCGAAGTCCGATAGATGCCCGCATTGTGGAGCACCGATAAAATTAAACGCGTCGGCCAAGTGCGAGTATTGTGGAAGCGTCATCACAACCGTGAACACAGATTGGGCAATTTGTGCAATGCGGGGAATTTCACAACGAACGGCATAAAAAAATTTACAGCGGCGGCGATTTTCATAAATTTTGATTTTTGCCGCTGCTGCGCTTAAAAAATTGTATAGCCTTCGTAAATAAAAAATTCTGGAATTATAAATCCGTTCGCTTCACAGAAATTTTTCACTTTTTCTTTTAACTCCTCACTCCTAACTCCTAATTCCTCACCCAATAAGCCGCCATTTGGAAACGCAAGCACCCATTTTGAAATAGCAAGTCCCGTAGAGTATGGCGCGTAGGCCAAGTCCGATAATCCCGATTCGATTCGCGCAAGGTCAACGCTAACGACGGGCGTGTAATCTTCAAAAATTTTTTTCCACTGAAAATCTTCTTTTAATAAATGATCCGGCGGAGCTATCAAAATAATTTCGTCGCTCGCCAAAGCCGACACAGCCAACCTTATGCAACCGAACGGCATTAACTCGCTTGTGCAGAGCCATTCGCTTTCAGATACGCCGCCGTCAGGAAGTTTTTCAACTTTCAAATTATGAGCTAGACGCGCCAATAATTTCAAATTCATGTTACGTTCTGCTCCGAATAACGCAGTCTTGCGTTTACCGTTGAAGGCTCCAAGCGAGAAAAATCGCCCTTTGAATCCATGTTCGCGCATCGAAGTTATTAATGACGATAGCAAATGACGTTCTGTCTTTCCCAAATCGCGCCAGATATTCGGATTTATGACTTCGCCCGCGTGCACTTGGCCTTTAATTTCTAAATTTTCTTTTACTCCTAATTTGTTCAAATTTTTGATAATCGGGTCGAGTTGCCACTGAGATAATTCGCGAGAACTTTCGATAATTTTCAAAACTCGTTCGGCTCTTAAACTTAAAGAACTTTCGCGAGGATTTTTGCTTAAGAATTTTATAACGTCAATAACTCTTTCAATGTTTGAATTTTTCCATGCGTCAGAATTTCTGCTGAAAAAATTTTCGCCCGCGATTTTTGCCGATACTGGAATTATTTCGACGTCAAGACCGTTGAATCTCTTAAGGTCGCGCTTAATGGTCGCGATGTCGTCTAAAATTTTCTCGTCTTGAGTTCTAATAATTTTTCCGGCTTCGGTGTCTGGCGATTCGAGATCGATTTTAGAGAGCACGAAAATTATTTTGCCGCTCTTTGCGCCAAGTTCGTCGATGAATTTATAATCCGCGCCTTTCAATCGAGAGCGCACGGGCAGGACGTAAATTATAAAATCAAATTCCGGCAAAAGATTTTTCAAAGTCCCTGCACCGTTTAAGGAGTCCCAGCCGGGAGTGTCTATTAAACAAATCCCTTCTGGTATTAGAGCGCCGGGAAGCATGATTTCAATTTTAGTGGCTTTGTTGATAACTCCTAAATCCTCACTCCTCATTCCTAATTCAATAACGTGGCCGTCTTGATAAAAAATTTTTGCGGATTTTCGTTCACCTTCGCGATAAATTACGGGAATATCTTTGAAAATAAATTTTTCGCCCGTGAGTGCATTTATTAATGAAGATTTTCCCCCGCCTGATAAACCTGCGACAGCGACATTAAGACACGGCGAATTTAACGAGCGCTTCAAGGCTTTAAGTTGCGAATTTCCCGTGAGGATATTCAACGCCGCGTCGAGGTTTTCCCGAAGAACATTAAATAAAACATCACCGCGTCCAGAATCGCTAGGAGCTTTGAAAGATTCCGGGAACGGCGAGAAAATTCTTCGTGAAATTTCGTGTCTTAAAATCAAATTTTCGTGTTCAAGGTCTTCTTTTATAGTTACGTCGTTCAAAGTCATAACTCCGGCGACGCGAACAGCCTCGAGAACTCTAACGCGCCCGGCGTCGTCTTTGCATTCGATTTTGTCGCCTTCGTCAGCTTCAGCGAGCCACGCATTAAGCCCGGGGATTTCGTTCCCATATAGATAAATCGGGCGTCCGTCGGCATGTCTTTGAATGAACGCGTCAATTCTGAAATTTCTATATACTCCGTCTCCGCAATATAATTTTCGCGTCAAAGAGAAAAAATTTTCGTGGCTGTTATAAATAAGTTGTTCGAGTTTTGAAATTTTTGCGTGGTCAGACGGGTGGCAAAGTTCGTACCATTGATCTAAAGTTTTAGGGCAAGTTGAGTTTTCTAATCTCATTAGGCGCATAAGTTCCGGAGAAAAGTAAGTATCGCGCGACGGAAACACGACCGTCAGGCCCGGCTCGTTCGATGTCTCTCTAAAATTTGTTTGTTCCCATTCAGAAAATTTAATCATAATTTCTTCCTTAATTGTATAATTCTGCAAATAATAACACGAGAAAGGATTTAGAAAATTCTAAATGAATAGACTGACTTGGGGCGGCGTTGACTGCCTGAAACTAGCTAAAGAGTTCGGAACGCCTTTATACGTCTTCGACACAGGCATTATTAAATCACGTTGCCGAGAACTTCGCGAAACATTCATGGAGCGTTGGGAAAATACCATGGTGCGCTACGCGAGTAAGGCTTTCCTTGTTAAAGAGATGGCGCGTTTAATTAAATCAGAAGGACTTGGACTTGACGTCGTGTCTCTTGGCGAACTCTACACGGCGTTACAGGTGGGCTTTCCTCCCGAAAAAATCGAAATGAACGGCAACGCTAAAAGCCACGAAGAAATTTCTTTAGCGATTAATTCCGGCGTCGGACGAATAATCGTGGATCACCCTGACGAGTTACGAACTATTGAACGACTTGCGCGAGAGAAGGGAATAAAACAAAAAATTTTGATTCGAGTTGCGCCCGGCGTTGACGCTCATACACACGCATATATAGCGACAGGCGCGACGGATAGCAAATTTGGGCTTCCTGTTGACATTTCCGAAGGCTCAATGTTGAACGAGTCAATAAAATTTGCGATGGCGAGCGACAGTTTAGACCTTCGAGGATTGCATTTTCACGTAGGCTCACAACTTTTTGACCCTGATGATAATGTTCGTGGACTTGAGAAGACGATCGAATTAATGAAGAAACTAAAAGACACTTTCGACTTCACGACGCGCGAATTAAATTGCGGTGGAGGATTGGGAGCTGTGATTAATCCTTCTGTGCCTCCTGTTAAGTGCGCGGACTTTACCGACCCTATGATGAAACTGCTTTATTCTGATTGTAAGAAGTACGGCCTTGAAATCCCGAAGATTATAATTGAGCCAGGCCGTTGGGTAATATCAGAAGCGGGGATCACGCTTTATCGCGTCGAAAACATTAAAGAACTTCCAAAGCTCACATATATAGCTGTTGATGGCGGAATGGCGGATAATCCGCGTTACGCGTTATATCAGGCCGAGTACGAAGCAGTTAATGTCGAAGATATCGACGCGCCAATTTATGACCCCGGCGACGGCACAAAATTTTCAGTCGTCGGCAAATGTTGTGAATCCGGAGATGTTCTTATTGATGATGCCAAGCTCCCGAAGCTCAAAGCGGGCGACGTGATAGCGTTATATAATTCTGGTGCTTATACATTCAGCATGTCGAGTTCGTATAACAGACTTCAAAGACCAGCAGTAGTTTTTGTAGAAGACGGCCAAGCGCGTTTAGTTGTTCATCGTCAGACACTCGAAGACATAATCAGAAACGAAATTTGATCGCAAAATAAAATTTTTAACGCATCCTCCGTAGAGAATTAAAAAAACTCTGCGGAGGATTTTTATATTTTATTGGCGAACTTGATATAAAAATAAAATAAAATCATTTACAAAATAAAAATTATGTTATATAATACGCGCAGAAAGGAGAAAGATTTAAAATGATAACGACAATATCGCAAAATAAAAGCGTATTATTCGCATCTATAGCGGATAGTTGGAAGCAAAAAATCAAAAATTCTGGGCTTTCTTCAACAACGATAAAAACATATGAAAGCGTTCTCGAAAAGAAAATAATGCCCAAGTTTAGAAATTGTCAGGTATCTGATATATCGCGTCAAGACTGTGAAGAGCTGATTGCAGATTACAGGAATAAATCCATGAGCAATGATTCTTTGCGGATAATCTGGACTGTGATTACAGATATATTGAAGAGTGCTTATGATGAAAATTTGTTCCCTGAAAAAATCAAATGGCCGTTTCCGAAGGGGCTGGATAAACCTGAAATAATTCCTGAAAGTTCCTTAGATAAACTCGAAAAGGCCATACATGAAAATGATTCGTGCGCTTTAATGAGCGTCATGCTTCGCGAAAATATTCCGATGTTGAAACTGTTGGCATTAAGCAAAGACGACGTAAAAGAAGACTCATGCACGATAAGAATAAAAAATAAAATGTCGCTCTTAAAAAATAATTTCAGTATAAAATTAGAGCGTAATATTCAGGAAATAAAAATCTCGAAAGAGTCAATGGCAATTATAAAAAATGAAATTCTGAAACACATCGCGCTTGAAAAGAAGAGTCAAACGGGGAAAATTTTTTACGATAATCCATGTGGGCTAATATTCGCAGGTACTGACGGCACTATTCCGAAGCCTTCATACTATGTTTGTAAATTCAGTCAGTTGTCGCAGCGCGTGGGATTTCAAATTACGCCTAAAACTCTCGTTGAGTTTAATTACGTCAAAAAAATCCCGGTAAGTTACAGCAGGAAAGTTGTAAAATCAAAAGGCCGAACATACAATTACTTAAGAACGTATGCAAAAACTAACGTAGGACGCAGAGAAATTTGCGCAAGATCAGTAGAGGAGCTTAACATGAAATACAAGATGAGAAACAATCGTTACGCGTACAAACTCACAAAAAACGAAACACTTTTCGCGGACCATTGCAGGAAAGAACTTGCTGAAAAGAACTACTTAAGTGAGAAAGAAAAAGAAAAAATTGCATACCTAATTCAAAAATATCTTGATCCATTCAGCGCAAACTTCACAGTGAATCAGATTGACGATGATTTTCAGGGAAACTTCATTAAGTATCTGGATTCGCAGAAATGCAGCTTCAGAACTCGCGAGCAAATTACAAGATTTTTGAGCAAGATTTGCACCGATGCAATGAACAAAAATTACATTCGCTACAATCCTTTTGCAGATGTTTACTTGACGCCCGATAAACCCGTGAAGTACAAGGCTTTGAGCGAAGATGAAATAAAAAAAATCATGCAACTTGACAATGGAAACATCAATAACGCATTTTTACAAGTTAAGTTATTGACAGGATTAAGGACAGCGGAAGCGCTTGGACTTCGTTGGGAAGACATTTCCAAAGATAAAAAGCACATATTTGTTCACTCTCAGCTTTCTTCAAAAAGTGCCGGCAATGTCCCGATTTTAATAAACAAAACGAAAAATTATAAATCGCGCACAATCACTCCTCCGTCAGTAACTTTTGAAATTTTGGATAAATATCGCGCAAGAACTGGACGTAATCCGCAAAATACAATGAATCTTGTGTTTTGCAACGAAAATGGAACGCCGCTAAACGCTGGACTTTTGCACAAGAAACTGAAAGACATAGTTGGGCGTAAAAATGTGCGACTGCATGATTTAAGAGTTACAGCGATAACAGTGATTTATAAAAAAACTGGCGATCTTGCACTTGCCGCGAAAGAGGCCGGACATTCAAATACGACTGTTACAGCTAAAAATTATGTCGATGTTGAGCCTGATCTTAGTGCTGCTAAGACGTCGCAAGATCAATTTTACACTGAAATCAATAAATTACAACAATGAAAAGGGAACGACTAACAATATATCCTGAAATGCCGTTTAATCGATGGTGTGTATATTGGTTTGATCACACTAATTGCAGGCGAACATTTACGACGAATGCAAAATATGAGGAAATTATAACGCGTGTGATTCAACCCTACTTCAAAAATATTGCACTTTCTGAAGTCGACACTCATATGATACAAAATTTTATAAATGGACTTGTAACGCGTGGCTTGAAAGAATCTAGGGTATCTATGGTGCGTCTAGTGATTAGTGCTGTGATGGTTTACGCTGTAAATCATAATTTGATAAGTCGAAATCCGACGACCTTAGCACATTCTGCTAAGCGCAAAGCCAGTCAAATAAACATCTTAACTGATGACAATATTAGACAATTACTTGCGATACAAGATAGTTCGATATATATATCTGTCATTTTATTTACATTATTTTTAGGTTTGAGAATTGGCGAAACGCTTGGCCTTCCATGGAACAAAATAAATATGGATAAAGGAATAGTGGAAATATCGCAGCAAGCTGTATCTTATTATGACGGGATTAAGACAGTGCAAGAGATTGTGCCTTACACAAAGGATAAAAACAAGCGTATATTGCCGTTACCAGATATAGCAGTAGATTTATTAAAAAAACAAAAAGAACTGTACATTGAGAACAGTGATAATCTTGTTTTTACAGAGATTGACGGGAGTGAAATTCTTTACGCATCATTTTATTATCGTTTTAATAAAATTATGGAAAGCATTGGACGTAGTGATATTGCGCCTCATGATTTACGACATACGATGGCTAGCACACTTTTGTATAAAACAAAAGATATTTTTCTTCTGAAAGAATTTTTGGGACATGAATCTATTTATACAACTGAATTTTATCCCACAGCTACACTTGAGGAAAGACAAGAAACGGCCTCAGCTCTTGATGCATATTTTGCATCATATCTTGAAGAAGCGTTTAATTTAAAAAGAGGTAGATTTACATGTTAGTAACTGTTTATATAACTGTTGCTGATTATTGGCGAATAAAAAAATTAGATATTCTTAAATGCTATACAAGACCTTCTTCGTTTGAAAAAATAATGAATAAATGGGTATTGCCACAAATTGGTATGTTGAAATTTACAGATATTGTAAAAGCTGATCTTGATGGTATAATATCTAATATTTTTGACAATGGTGGAAACAAAAATATTG